>JAEUHQ010000132.1 GCA_016794565.1 Planctomycetota bacterium
AGACGGTGCAGCGCGGACGCGGCCGAGTGTCGCGCGCTGCAGATCGCCGAGGTCGCCGAGGTGGGCTGCGTGCGCCGTCCATCTCGCCTCGACCTCCCACTGCGACATCGGCTCCGCCGCGGACCAGTCCGGCGGGCTCGCGAGACTCAGCAGCCACGCGGCGTCCCCTGCCGCGACGACGCCGTTCCACGGATGCGCTGCGACTGCGGCGGCGAACAACGCCGCGAGCCTTCTCGGCGCGGCGCTCGACGTGACGATCGCCTGCAGCACGAACCCGTCACCGACGACGCGGCGCAGCTCCGCCTGGAAACCGGGGTCGAGCCGTTCCTCGCGCACGGCCTCGGGGAGCACGAGCCCCTGGCGCGAACCGTCACCGAGCCGGGCCAGCGTCGCGCCGATGCCGCCGACGTGACGACGCACGCGCGGCTCGGCCGTTCGGTCCGCCGGCTCGGCGACCGGCCCGTCAGCGGCGAGCAGCGCCCGCAGCGGCGCAGCGCTGGACCGCGGGTCGACGACTTCGACTTCGTGCGCTCCGGCGCCCAACACGAGCGGCGGCAGGCGCCCGGTGCCGAGGCCCGCCACGAGCACACGATCCCCGGGACGCATCAGGGCGCGGACGATCGTCGCGCCGAGTTCCGGACCCGCGTACTCGCCGCCGGCCGCGTCGACGATCTGGCCGCGCTCGAGCAGCAGCATCGCCTGCGTCGACCGATCGTAGGCCGCGACCTCGTCGCGATGGACAGCGAGGGCACGAAGCCATTCGGTGTCGAACTCCGGCGATCCGGCGAACGACGACGATGCAACCGCGACGACGAGTGCGCCGGCCGCCCACCATCGTGATCCCGACAGCGCGAACCAGCACGCCGCCACGCTGGCGACGACGTGCAGGGCCCGGTCGAGCGCGGGAATGCCGCTCCACAGCGACGCAGGTGCGACGAGCCACGCAACCGCGAGCACCACGAAGACGCCCGCGATGCCTCGCCGCGCGAGGGGCCTCGTGGTCGACGGCCGAGCGACGACGAAGATCGCCAGGGCCAACACGGCGACGATCGACGCCACCGCCGGCCCGACGCACCACGGCGCGGTGACCACGGCCGCCAAGGCACCGAGGCCCGCCGATGCACCGGCGATCAGGTCCCCGCCGGATCCGCCGCTGCCGCGCCGAACGTGCAGGACAGCAACGACACCGAGACCCGCAGCGAACGCCGGGATGCGCAACGCTTCGGCGCCGAATGCAGAGGCCAGTGCGCTGGCCGCCAACGCGGCGAATGCGAGTGCCGTGCCGAGCGTCGCACGCCATGCACCGAGCGCGCATCCGCCGAGTCCGGCGAGCATGACGGGGAGCCACTCGGTCCAGCGCGGCTCCGCAGTCCCGGTCGCGGCGCGCAGCGAGGCGGCGGCTTCGAACACGAACCACGCGCTGCCGAAGCCGAGCAACGCCGCGCAGAGCAAGGCGGCCCCACGAGCCGCCGTCGGCGTGGCGCCCGCCGCGCTGCCGGCGGTCCGGTCGGGTGCTTCGGGCAACACCATCCGGAGCAGGATACCCGGCTCCGACAAGAGGCCGTCGGTCACCGCCGACACCTCCGCTGGGGCGCCGACGGGCCCAGCATCGAGTCGACACCGCTCCACCGTTCCGCTGCCACGATGCGCGCGACTCCCGGTCCGTCAGCGTGACTGTGGCTGCAACTCGGCGAGCGCGGCCACGACCGCCTTGGCATCGGCGCACTGGAGCAACCGTTCCCGGACCTCCGCCCGCGACAACAGCTTCGCGATCTCGGCCAGCGTCTTGATGTGGGCGAGCTTCTTGCTGCGCGGGATGATCAGCCCGATCACGATCCGCGCCGGCGCACCATCCAACGTTTCGAACTGGATCCCCGCGGGGGCCAAGCCGAGGACCGCGACCAGGTCGTCGATGCCGTCGATCGCCGCGTGCGGGATCGCGATGCCGTGCTCCATGCCGGTTGTCATGCTGCGCTCGCGCACGACCAGGGCCTGCTCGACCGTGGGGACGAGGCTCACGGGATAACGCCCGGCCCGGACGGGAACGCGGGCGATCACGCCCAACGCCTCCCACTTGTCCGCGGCCCGCAAGGGCAGTTCGACCAGTTCCGGCGTGATCAGATCCGACAGCTTCATGGGCCCGCGCGCATCGAACGAGTCACCTCCGTCGATGCGGGGACGAATGAACCGACGCCGTGGAGCCCGTGCAAACGGAAAGTCGGAAACACCGACTTCCGGCTTCCTTGCGTCGTCGGCCGGAAATAAAAACCTCGGCGAGCCGGTCGGAGGCGCTTCGTTCGTTCCTCCGTAGCGGAACCACGACGTCAACACGAGATGATGGCCGACCTCAGCCTGCGCGGTTCGAATCCCGCCGACCACTCTTCGAGCCGCCGCCGCGCGCGGCGCACCGCGCCCGCGGTGATCACAGCGACCCTGATGTTGCTGCTCGGAGGCTCGCTTTCGGCCCAGACCCCGCCAACCGGAGGCCAGGATCCGCAGCAGCCCAAGCCGCGGATGGTGGTCAACGAACAGGCCGGCACCATCTCGTTCTCGATGAACGAGAGCAACGGGATGGAACTCGTCGAGTTCATCAAGTGGGCCGAGGAGGTGACGGGCAAACGCTTCACCTTCAACCCGAACGAACTGACGGGCGCCGGCCAGAGTGCCGGCGCGATCAGCTTCCTCGGCACGCTGACGATCAAGCGCGAGCGCTTCAAGGAGGACTTCTTCTCCTTCTTCCAGACGATGCTCTACATCCGCGGCTTCGCACTGGTGCCGCGCGGCGAGGGAGACCTCGAGATGCTCGAGATCGTCGCGATCGCCGGACCGCGCGGCCGCGAAGTGACGAGCGGCGCCCGCTACGTGACGCCGGACGAGCTCTACCTGTACCGCGCCCAGACGGGCGTGCCGATCCTGACGACGGTCACGCTGAAGCACATCAACGCGCCCGTCGCGACGAATTCGCTGCGGCCGTTCTTCGCGAGCACAGGCGCCACCGGCGGCGGCTCCCCGACGCTCGGCAACGTGGGCAACAACACCGCGATGCTCGTGCAGGGATTCGGCCCGCAGGTCTACGCCGCGGTGGAGCTGTTGAAGCTCGTCGACATCCCGCTCGACCAGCCCAACCTCGTCGTGCAGGTGGTCGGGCTCGAAGAGCAGGCGCCCGAGGAACTGGAGCCGATCCTGACCGACGTCCTCGAGAGCCGGCAGAAGATCCGCCAGGCAGTGCTCGCGGAGGCCGGCGCCGCCGGCGGCGGCGGCGGCGCGCCCGGAGCCGGCAGCCAGCCGCAGCTCAAGGTCGTCGTGCACAGTTCGCAGAAGGCCCTCGTGCTGAGCGGCACGCAGGAGCAGGTGCGCGAGGCACTCGACCTCATCGCGCGCCTCGACGTGCCGAGCCAGCCAGTGGACGGCGCCGCGAACGTCATCCACCTGAAGAACGTGCTCGCGAAGGACCTGCGCGAGACACTCAACACGTTCCTCTCGGACGACATCGCCGCCGAGACGGCCGCGGCCGCGCCGGCGGGAGCGGGTGCCAACGCGGCGAAGAAGATCCGCAAGACGGTCATCCAGGCGCACGAAGAGAGCAACAGCCTGCTCGTGTCCGCAGCCGGCACCAAGTGGCGCCAGATCCAGGAGCTGATCGACAAGCTCGATCGCCGGCAGCCGCAGGTGCTGATCGAAGCGGCGCTCGTCGAGCTGACGACCGGCGACCTCGACCGCTTCGGCATCGAACTCGGCCTGCTCGACATCAAGGACAGCGGGGACTTCACGCGCGGATTCGGCTTCTCGCACTTCGGCCAGTCGAAGTTCCAGGACACGGACGACGACGGCCTCCCGGACACGCGGCTCCCCGACTTCGACAACCCGCTGCAGGGCCTCACGGGCGGCATCCTGAGCGGGGGCGACTTCGCGGTGCCGCTGCTGATCAACGCGCTGTCCACCGACGACAAGGCGAACATCCTCTCGCTGCCGAGCGTGCTCGTGAACAACAACGAGACCGC
>JAEUHQ010000158.1 GCA_016794565.1 Planctomycetota bacterium
CCGACGAACACCTGCACGGGGAAGCCCAGCAGTTCGTTGTCCTTGAACTTCGCGCCGGGGCTCATCGCACGATCGTCGAGGCACACGTCGACGCCCGCGGCCTTCAGCTCCGCGTAGAGCTTGTCCGCGAGCGCCACCTGCTCGTCGCGCTTGGGATCGAGCATCGCGACGACGCATTCGAAGGGCGCGATCGCCGGCGGCCAGACGATGCCCTTGTCGTCGAAGCTCTGCTCGACCGCCGCGGCCGGCGTGCGCGACACACCGATGCCGTAGCAGCCCATCACGAACGGCACGGGCTTGCCGCCCTGGTCCATGAACGTGGCGCCCATCGCCTTCGAGTACTTGATGCCGAGCTTGAAGATGTGGCCGACCTCGATGCCGCGCGCCTGCAGCAGCGGCTTGCCGCTGATCGGGCAGCCTTCGCCCGCGCGCGCGAGGCGCAGCTCCTTGAACGACGGCATGCGGCAGTCGCGGCCGAGGTTGACGTCGAGGCAGTGGTAGCCCGTCTGGTTGCAGCCGACGAGCAGGTTGGTGCGCCCCTGCAGAGACTCGTCCGCGAGCAGCGGCACGTCTTCCGGCAGTCCGACCGGTCCCGCGAAGCCGACGTCCGCGCCGGTCGCCGCCTTGATCTCCTCGTCGGTCGCGAGCCGCACCGAGAGCGCGTCGAGCGAGTTCACGAGCTTGACCTCGTTGACCTCGAGATCGCCGCGCATCATCACGGCGACCACCTTCGTCTTGTTCTTCCACGTCACGTGGTAGAGCACGGTCTTCGCCATGCGACCCGCTTCCCAGCCGGGGAAGAACGCCTGCAGCTGCGCCACGGTCTTCACGTCCGGCGTCGCGTGCTTCTGCATCGGCCGCGGCTCACCGCCCGCAGGCGCGTCGGGCAGCCGGCTCGTCGCCTTCTCCACGTTCGCCGCGTAGCCGCTCTCCTGGCAGTAGAGGATCGAGTCCTCGCCGCTGTCGGCGATCACCATGAACTCCTCGCTGCCCGCACCGCCGATCGCGCCCGAGTCGGCCTGCACCACCGTGTAGGCGAGACCGCAGCGCTCGAAGATGCGGCAGTAGGCGCGGCGCATCTTCGCGTACGCCTCGTCGAGACCCGCCTGGTCGGCGTCGAACGAGTACGCGTCCATCATGAGGAACTCGCGGCCGCGCATGAGGCCGAAGCGCGGACGGATCTCGTCGCGGAACTTGTCCTGGATCTGGTAGCAGTTGACCGGGAGCTGTTTGTACGAGTTGACCTGTGCGTTCACGTACGAGGTCATCACCTCCTCGTGCGTGGGGCCGAGGCACATGTCGCTTCCCTTGCGATCCTTCAGCGTGAACATGATTCCGTCGTTCACGTAGCGGTCCCAGCGCCCGCTGCTCTGCCACAGCTCCTTCGGCTGCACGATGGGGAGCATCACTTCGTTCGCGCCTTCGCGGTCGAGTTCGTCGCGCACGATCTGCGAGAACTTCTTCACGACCCGCCACATGAGGGGCGCGAACGTGTAGACGCCGGCGGCGATCTTCACGATGAAACCGCCGCGCGCGAGCAGCTTGTGGCTCGGAATCTCCGCGTCGGCCGGGTCGTCGCGCAGGGTCGAGATCAGGATCTGGGACAGACGCATAGGGCCGAGGACAGTAGCGGCGTGCCGCAGCCGGCGGAACGGCGATCAGCAGCGGCACGGCGCAGAACCTCAAGTCGGGCCGCGGAGCGGTCGATTCGGGCGACATCCCTCGGATGGCGACGACCTCTGCAACGACAGCTCAGGGCCAGGCGACGATCGACGTGTCGTCGCGGACCGCGATTCACGCGACGATGCGGGCCGCGGACGCGGCGTTCGCGGACGGCGACCACGCGTTCGCCGAACGGGCGTGCCGCAGCGTGCTCGCCACGGACTGCGAGAACCGCGAAGCGCTGGCACTTCTGGTCTGCATCCTGACGCGCGCGAACCGCCACATGGAGGCGATCGCGTACGTCGACGGCGTGCTCTCCCACTTCCGTTCGTTGCAGGAGAGCAACACGATCGTGCACGCGCTGCTCGCACTGCAGCAGCGGGGCTTCGAAGCGCACGGGGTGATCGACGTCGGCGCGTACGAAGGCGAACTCGCGATGTTCGCTCGGCAGATGTTCGCCGGGGCCAGCGTCGTGATGATCGAGCCGCAGGCACAGAAGCAGGAGTTCCTGCAAGCGCTCGCCGCCGAACTCGGCGGGGACTGCCACGTCCGCCAGTGCCTTCTCGGCGAGCGGGTCCGCGAGTCGGTGGAGTTCCACCAGACGAAGACGCCGTTCGGGTCGACCGGCTCGTCGATCTACCCGGAGCGCAGCGAGTTCCCGCGCGACGTCGTCCCGATGCCCATGCGCACGCTCGACGACCTGATGCACGAGTTCCGCGGTCGCACGTTCGACCTCATGAAGATCGACGTACAGGGCGCCGAACTCGACGTGCTGCGCGGCGGCGAGGAAACGTTGCGATCGGTACAGGTCCTCGTCGCCGAGCTGTCGCTCCACGAACTGAACCGCGGCGCGCCGCGCCTGGCCGAAGTCACGGCGGCGCTGGACGAAGCGGGTTTCGCGATGTTCGACGTGCTCACTCTGCCGCGGACGCGACGGCTCATGGTGCAGATCGACGCGGTGTTCGTCCGGAAGGACTCGCCGCTCTGGTCCGCGGACTGATCCCGACGGGGCAGAACGACGTCACGGATCGCCGGGAGGTCCGCCGCGCGGCAACGCCCTCTGCAGCCAGGCTCGCGCGAACCGCCAGTCGGCCTTGACCGTGCTCTCGGCGAGGTCGAGTGCTCTCGCCACCTCCTCGACCAGCATGCCGCCGAACACGCGCATCTCGACTATGCGCGCCGAGCGCGGGTGCTCTGACGCGAGGCGGTCGAGCACGTCGTTCAGCTCGACGAGGTCGCCGGTCTGCGCCTCGAAAGCGTCGACGCAGTCGTCGAGCACGATGCGCGCCGCATCGGCGCCGCGCTTCTGCGCGCGCCGCTCGCGAGCATGGTTGATCAGCACCTGACGCATCGCGGTCGCCGCCACGGCGAGGAAGTGATGGCGGTCGCGCACGTCGGACCCGCCGTCGATGGCGTTCGCGATCTTGAGCCACGCTTCGTGAACGAGCGCCGTCGCCTGCAGCGTGTGGTCCCTGCGGTCGCCGCGCATCAGGTGCGCCGCGAGACCGCGCAGCTCGTCGTAGACCAGCGGCAACATGTCGTTCGCGGCGGCGGCGTCACCGTCGCGAAGGCGCTGCAGACACAGTGTGATCGCGTTCGGCTTGGACGACATGGAGAGCGCGGGCCGGAAGCGTACCTTCCAGCGAACGTGTTCGCTCGGTGAACGAGTGACCCCGCCGGCGAACCGGGCGCCGTGCCCTCGGTCACTTCGCCGGCTTCTGCATCGCGTCGATGCGATCGCGGATCGTGTCCGCACCGATGTCGTCGCCGAGACGCTCGCGCACCGCGGCGAAGTCGTGCAGCAGTTCGAGGTGCCCCGACGAGCCGGGCCGAAGCCGCTGCTCCATCGCATCGGCGCGCCGGTAGAAGCCCGCCGCCTCCTCCAGGCGATCCTGGATCGCGCAGAGCTTGGCGAGGTTGCCGAGCGCACTGGCGTACGCGTGGTCCGTCGACTTCGTCTCGTCGCCGCCGACGGCGACGGCGCGGCGCAACGCCGGCTCGGCCTGATCGAGGCGTCCGGTCTGTGCGCAGATCGTCCCGACGTTCAGCAGCATCGGCACGAGGCGTGGACTCGACTTGCCGTAGCACGTCTCCGCGAGCCCGAGGGCGCGACGGAAGTTCGCCTCGGCATCCTGCAGGCGATGCTGGCCAACCCGCAGGTTGCCGAGATTCATGAGCAGGTTCGCGAGGTAGGCCTCGTTGCCCGCCGTCGGCAACAGCGCCAGCGCCTTGTCGTAGGCCGCATCGGCGGCCTCGAGCCGCTTCCCCATCATGTTCGCGATCGCGACGGACTGCCAATGATGGGCGAGGCGGAGCACGTCGCCGTCGCGTTCGCGCATGGGCAGCGCTTCGTCGAGCAGACGCAGGGCTCCGTCGCAGTCGCCGCGCTGCGTGGCGATCTTCGCGAGACCTTCGAGGCACTTTGCGGGTGCGATGCTCGCCGCGTTGCCGAGCCGGCGATGCATGGCCAGCGCCTCGACGAACAACGGCTCCGCTTCGTCGAACCGCTGCGCGCGCAAGAACCCCCATGCGCGCTGTGCAGGGCCTCGACGAGACGCGGATCGTCGCCGGCAATCGAGCTTCGCAACGCGTCGAACGCACGCTGGTAGAGGCCTTCCGCGGTCGTGAAGTCCCCGAGTGTCACGAACACCTCGGCCATGATCAGCGCGACTCGCGATGCGGCCACCGGCTCGGCGACGAGCGCCCGGTCGACGACGCCACGGCCCGCGACGAGGATCTCCCAAGCAGTCAGGTCGCGGCCGGCCGCGAACTCCGGGTTCGCGCCGACCAGGAGCCAGCGCAGGATGTCGGTCGTCTGGTTCGCGATGCGCGCTTCCTCGCGAGCCGACTTCTCGGCGACCTCGGCGCGCACGGCCCACGCGATCGCGAGGCCCGAACCGACGAGCAGCGCCACGGCCGCGAGAACGGCCCCCGCGACGAGGCCACGATGACGTCGCGCGAAGCGGCGCACGATGTACGTCGTCGTCGCAGGTCGCGCACGGATCGGCTCGTTCTGCAGGAAGCGCTGCAGGTCGTCCGCGAACGCCTGCGCCGAGTCGTAGCGGCGCTCGGGTTCCTTCTGCAGCGCCTTGCCGACGATCGTCTGCAGGTCGCCACGCAACCGGCGGTCGCGGGCGCCGAGCGGAACGGGATGCTCCTCCGCGATCCGCCGCAGGGCCTGCGTCACGGCGCCGCCGCGCACGTCGATCGGCAGCACGCCGGCGAGCAGTTCGTACGCGATCACGCCGAGCGCGTAGACGTCGGCACGCACGTCGACGCGTTCGCTCTGCCCGTTCGCCTGCTCCGGACTCATGTACGCGAGCGTGCCGAGCATCTGCCCGGTGTGCGTGTGCATCGTGCGCCCGCGATCGTCGTCGACGAGGCGCGCGATGCCGAAGTCGAGGATCTTGGCGCGGCCGTCGCCGGACACGAGCACGTTGCTCGGCTTCAGGTCGCGGTGGACAAGCCCCTTCTGGTGCGCGTGGTGCACGGCCTCGGCGATCTGCACGACCATTCGGACACGCGCTTCGATCGACGGCTGCCGCTTCCCCCACGCGTGCAGCGATTCGCCTTCGACGAGTTCCATCGCCAGGTACGGGCGATCGTTCGCGCTCGCATGGCTGCCGGCCTCGAATATCTGCGCGATGCCCGGGTGCTGCAGGCGGCCGAGCGCTTCGGCCTCCACCGCGAACCGTGCGCGCGCCTCGGCACCGCCGAAGCCCGGCGCCAGCACCTTCAGCGCCACGTCGCGCACGGGCTTGTCCTGAACGGCGCGGTAGACGACGCCCATCCCGCCCCGCCCGAGCACGCCGATGATGCGGAAGGCCCCGATGCGCTCGGGCAGCGGCTCCTCGGCGCGACCGAGCTGGCTGCGCACCGCGGCGAGGCGATCCTCGCCGAGGAACGACGCACTCTCGTCGGCGCGCAGCAGGTCCTCGACTTCCGCGCGCAGCGCCGCATCGTCCCCGCACTCGTGTCGAACGAGCGCGTCGCGCTCGGCACCCGTCAGTTCGCACGCGAGCGCGAAGATGCGGTGGACGGATTCGGTGCGCGAGGACATGGCGAATTGGCGAGGAGCAGAGTAACGAGTACAGCTACCGGTGCCCGCGACGCGGCGAAGGCGCGGAACCTGGCAGGTCCTTGGTGAGGTGATGCCCCATCCACACGGTTTCGGGCTGCGACAGCTGATCGCCCCCGAAATGATCGCGTGCTCGGCCGAGTCGGAAGGCGTACCGGGCCTCCGAGGGACGGCACAGGTCAGAAGACCTCGATCACGAACTCGGCATGGACCTGTGTGATGGGTCCGGTGACCGACTGCAGCGCGGTGTCCAGTTCGAGCAGCTGCGCCAGGTCGAGCCGCAGCGCATGTTCGTTCGGCTGCCAGGTCGTTCCGTACGGATACGCCACACCCGGCGTCGACGTCATCTCGACGTGCGCACCGAGGAAGTCGACGATCGTGCGGCTCTGCGCAAACACGACGAGTCGCGCGATCGAAGGCTTGTACGCGGCGAGGCTCGAGACGAAGAGGTGGCCGGGATAGAGCGTGTCGCCGGTGAACAGCGCCCCGGTCTCCGCGTCGTGGAAACTGATGTGCGTCGCGTGGTGACCGGGCGTCGGAATCACGTCAACGCTGCGTCCGCCGAGGTCGAGCGCGACGATCTGCGTCGGCCACGTCGTGATGCCGAAGAACGACTGCACCGCGGCGAGACCCGTGCCGACGACCGTCGTGTTCGGCTGACCCACGAACTGCGAGTCGCCCTGGGTGTGGTCGCCGTGCGAGTGCGTGTGCGCGACGACGATCTGCAGGTTCGGCAGCCCGTTCGCCAGCTCGTACGCGTCGAGCAACGCCTGCACCGTCGCGCGCACCGGGAACGCGGTCGCCGACGCCGTCGCGCCGGAGTCGATCAGCAGCGCCTTCTGCGTGCCGGCGAGCAGATAGAGGAACGGGCCCTCGAAGTTCACGCACTTGCTCTGCCGCAGGATCCACGTGCGCGCCGCGTACGGGTGCACCTGGATCGGCGGATCGCTGCTCGTGCTGCAGTTCGATGCGCCGTGGATCCACGACGGCGGGAACGTGCCGCCCGTCGGGGGCGCGACGCCGAGGCGCAGTTCGACCGCGTTCGTCACGTCGAGACCGAGCACCGGACCGGTGTCGCGGAACAGCACGCCCTGCACGACGACGAGTGACCCGAGGAAGGCGGGAATGTTCGCGAGCGTCGCTGCGACGGACGCGTCGCCGCTCGCATCGGTCACGAACGCGGCGGTGACATCGAGCGACGAGAGGAAGATGTCGCAGCCGGCCAGCGGCACTGGAACACCGGGCCCAGGGCTCTGCAGCAACGCGCCGAGCAGTGGCGGAGCGGCTCCATCGATCGTGAACGCCATCGTCGTGCCGAGCACGGGCAACGTCGCCGCGAGCGACGCACCGCAGGGCGATCCCAACACCGTGACGGAGGCCACCTGAGCCGCGAGGGGCACTGCGGCGAGGGAAACCGCCGCCGCGGCGACGAGAGCGGAGAGGAAGCGCATCGTGGGACGAACGGAAACGCGCAGTCTACCGACCTCCGCACGTCGTGGCGTTCGGATGGAACACGCCAGCGGATCGAGCCATGCCGCAAGCGCTGCGGGCGCCGGCGTCAGAAGGCGTTCACCAGACCCCGGACGCCGTTGCTCGTGATCAGGCCGAACGCGTTGGTCGACGGATTCGGCGCGACGATCGTCGTCGCGTAGACCGAGAGGCCGAGCGGCGTGGTCGCGGGGATCCCGATGCCCCAGTCGTGGAACGGCGTGCCCGGCGCGACCGTGAACGCGCCGAGGATGTCGAGCGACGCGCGCAGGCCGCAACCCGGCATGCCGACGATCGCGAGATCGTTCACCGCGGGATCCGACAGGCCGATCACCGTGATCCCGAACGACGTCGACGTCGGCAGGTCCGTGGTCCGCAGTTGCCACGTCGTGCCGGTGATCGGAGTCGACGTTGCTTGCAGCGACAGCGGCAGGCCACCTTCGGGGTCCGCCGTCACGAGCGCGGCGCTCGCGAGGTCGACCGAGCCAGGATCGATCGATCCGCCCGGCGCCGTGACACCGACCAGGTGGCTCGAGCCGTACGGGCTGAACGGGGCGCCGTCGATGTTCACGAACACGATCGCGATGGCGCCGGTCGACAGATCGAACTGGAACTGCAGCGTGCTGCGGTTCGGGAACCCCATCGGGTAGCTCTCGACGTCCGCGAACGTCACGCACAGCAGGTTGCCTGCTTCGAGCCAGGAGACGCCGCCGCTGCCGGGCTCGAACGAGTTGTAGTCGTGCCACGCGTAGACACCGCCGTTCGTGCTCTGCAGGAAGCCGTTCGCGCTGGGCATCCACGGGTTCGTTCCCGGCGTGTCGACGAACGAACCGAACGCGACGATGCCGTTGCCACTCACCGACAGCACCGGCTGCGCGCCGTACGGCGTCGGCAACGGCGTGCTCGGCGTGACCACAGCGACGCTGTCGTCACCGACGGGCAGCGGGATGGCGCCCGCTGGCGAAACGTACGAAGCGGCCGCAGTGCCGTTCTCCCACGTGCCGACGTAGCCGGTCGCGTTCGGCGCGAGGCGCAGCACGTTGCCGTTCAACGCCTGCTGCGCGACGACGGCATCGGGGTAGTAGCCGTAGAACGAGTTCGCGTTCGCCCCGCAGCCGGTGCCGATCACGGTGCTCGTCGCAGCCTTGCAGTAGTGCACGGTGCCGCGCCACAGCACTCCATTCGCCGGCAGTCCGGCCACCCATCCGAACGCGGTGGCGCCGCTGGCGACGCCCGTGCGAATGTCGATGGTGCCGTCGTTGCCTTGCGAAGTGCCGAGCTGGTTCACGCCGAGGGCGCAGGTGACGTACTGGTAGCTCACCAGGGTCGGCGTGGCGATGTAGAAGGCCTGCGTCGCTCCCGGCGGAACGACCACGGCGACCGGAATGCCGAGCGGGGTACGCTCGTCGTTGCCAACGTGAAACCAGTTCGGATTGGTGCCAACGAGCGTCCAGGCGGCCGGATTGGATTGGAAGCCGTTCCAGGTGCCGGTCTTGGTGTAGAGGGAGAGGGACGTGATAGCGACGGAGCCCGAGGCCTGATCGAACCCGGTGATCCGGATCGGGTCGGGCGAGACATTCACGACGTCGAAGAAGGTGCCGGCCGCACTGTTCGTGGACGGAGCACCCGTCACCAGGGACTGGCACTGGGCGGTGCCGGTTGTGGCCAGGACGGTCGCGGCGAGGGCAGGAAGGAGGAGACGGCGGGGGGATGGCAGCATGGGGAGGTTCGTTCGGTGAGGTTCTGCCCCCTCCACACGGTTCCTCGCCGCGGCGGCCGATCGATCCCGAAATTCCCCGCGCCCGCGCGCCGCCGACTCAGCGGATCTCGCCGTCGCCGCCGTTCGACGCCGCGGATGACGCCCCGAACTCGAGCACCTGGTTCCAGACATGCACGCCGGCGAGCGTCGGATCGTTCGGCAGCACGAAGCCCCACGTGCCGCTGCCGCCCGACGCGGGAACGAGCTGCAGGATGTCGGGCGGGGCGTAGAGCGTGCAGCCCATCCCGAAGCCGAGCCCGATCTGCACGAGCGACACGTTCGCGGGGCTCAGCCCCATGACCATCAGCGGGATGCCAGAACCGAGATTGTTCACTGCGAGCGAGAACGTGCTCCCGATCTGCGGCGGCGTGATCATCGTCAGCGCCGGCACGCCGCCGGTGCTCGCGCAGCCGGTGCCGATCGGCGTCCAGTTGGCGTTGCCGCACGCCCGGGCGAAGCTCGACGCCGGCGCGCCGCCAGCCATCGTGAAGTTGCCGCCGGCGACGAAACCGCCGCCCGGCAGCGCAACGAGAGCCCGCACGAACGTGTCGACGCCGATGCCCGGCGTCGACCACCCCGCGCCGCTCCACCTCGCGACGTAGCTCGCAGGCAGCGCGCCCGTGAGCGTGAACTGGCCGCCCGCGACGAGATCACCGCCCGGCAGCACGGCGAACGCGCGCACGTCCGAGTTCACGCCGAGTCCGAACGTGGACCACGAACTTCCGCCAGCCGCGCTCCACCGCGCGACGCGGGAGGCCGGGGCGCCGCCCGCGTTCTGGAAGGCTCCGCCGACCGCGAGGTCGCCGCTCGGCAGCGTCGCGAGCGCGAACACCGAGCTGTCGACACCCGCTCCGAGCGCCGACCACCCCGCGCCGTTCCAGCGCGCGACGCGGTTCGCGGGCACACCGCCGATCGACGTGAAGTACCCGCCGGCCACGAGATCACCGCCCGGCAGCAGCGCCGTGGCGAGCACGTGGTCGTTCGCGCCGGTCGACATCGCCGACCACGAGACGCCGTTCCAGCTCGCGATGCGATTCACCAGCGTGAACCCCGCGAACTGGAAGACGCCCCCGGCGACGAGCGCGCCGCCGGGCATCACCGTGAGCGCGTAGACGTCGCCGTTGAGGGCCTCGGCCACGCCTCCGAAGGCCGACCACGACGTTCCGTTCCACCGCGCGATGTAGTTCGCCGTGACGCCGCCGGCCGTCGAGAAGCCGCCGCCCGCGACGAGTTCGCCGCTCGGCAGCGTCGCGAAGGAGAGCACGTAGTTGTTCATGCCGGTGCCCATCGCGGACCACGCGCCGGTCGCGGGATCCCACATCGCGATGCGATTCGCGGGAATGCCGCCGGCCGTCGTGAACCGGCCGCCGACGACGATCCGCGGCTGCTGCGGCCCAGCACCGTCCGGGTCCCACGACGTGGCGCAGTAGATCGTGTCGTTGACGCCGACTCCGCCCGCGCCGACCTGCCAGCCCGTGTCGCACTGGGCGAACGCGATGCGGCTCGACGTCATGGACAGGAGCGCTGTGAGCAACAGGAGGGCTGCGAACGGACGTCGGTGCGGCGAACTCATGCCCCCGGAGCACCGAACCCGGCCCGCAGCGAACACGGTGCTGGCACGAATTTCGTCCAGGCCGGCGAGAGCGGGCCGCACCGTCGTCAACGCGGCTGCAGGTGAACGTCGAGGTCCGTCACGGCGCGCCCGCGGATGTCCACGCCGAGCGCCAGATCCGCGTAGCCCTCGGCGGTGATCCGGACTTCGTGCCGGCCGGGCGGCAGCATCGGCTGCCACAGCAGCGGCACTCCGGCCGGCGCCTCGTCGGAAACGGCGACCCATCCGTCGTCGATGGTCTTCAGCAGCGAACGCAACTCGCCCGGCCCACCCGCCGCGGCGGCCGGGCACTCGAGGGTCCAGCCGCGAACGGGGCCAGAACGTTCGGGCGGCAGGAGGAACCGCACCCGCAACCGTCCCCCAACCGGGACGGCGACCACCGCGTCGGTGATCCGGTTCGCCACGAGTTCGACCTCGGTCGATTGCCGCGCGAACCAGCGTCCGTGAAGAGGGCCGTTCGGCTGAACCACGAGCCGATACGGTCCGGCCTGCCAAGCCCCCTCGAACGCGCCGTCACGAGCCGACAGATCGAGTTCATGGGCCACCGGGTCGCCGAGACGGCGCGGTTCGAGACGCACGCAGAACGCACCGACGTCCCCGCCATCGGTCGCCGAGAGCCGCAGCCGCAGACCGGCATCGGGATGCCGCTCCCGCAGCACGAGCCTCGTGTCGGTGACGTTCGGAGCGACGGGCGCCTGCACGACGACGTCGGCACCGTGGCCGCCGGAAGTCACGGTGACGTGCACGAACGAGCCTGTGCGCACCAGGACCGCTGGCACGCGGCCGGCGCCTCGCGACGCCGGCTTCTCGGTCGGCAACGGCCCGCCGATGGCAGGTGGCTGCGCCAGGACGTCGTTCGTCGGTGCCCACACGGCATACGCGACGTCGAGTGAGTGGAGCGGCCGCTCCTCCGAGTCGAAACACGCGAAGCGGAGCAGACGCAGGCCTTCGAGCACGAACGTCGGCGGCACCGCCCCGGGCACGAGATCGCAGTACGACCTGTCGCCCGGGACGGGGGCGAAGACACGGTGCACCGTCGGCGCGGTGGGCACGATGCGGACCCAGCCGGCTGCGTCCGTCTTCACGTGCCTCCGCACGCCGGCCGCCTTCGCATCGGTCGCGACCGACAGTGCGATGCCCGCCGCGGGTTCGCCGTTGTCGAAGACCACGCGCGCAAGCAGTTCCTCGCCGCCCAGAACGAGGTCACCGATGTCCGTGTCGGCGCGCACTCGCCAATCGCACGAGACCGCGGCGCGGCCGCTCGCGAGGTGTGAGATCTCCAGGAAGCCGCGGCCAGCCGTCGGCGACACCACGCGGAACCGACCATCCGGCTCGCTGGGTCCGGCGGCGACGGTCGCACCGTCACCGGTGCGGAGTTCCACATGGGCGCCGTCGACCGGTTCGCCATCGCGACCGAGCACCCGACCGACGACGACGGCGCCGGCGGAGAGTGCGAAATCGAGTTCCGCACGGAGACATCGCCGGGGAACTCGGTGCGCGAGTTCGACTTCGGAATCGACCTCTGAGTGACCGGCAGCCGTCGCGATCGCGCGCACGGTGCCGCGGGCACGATCGATCGGCGGCATCTCGTGCAGCGGGTGGAGGTCGACGCGGTAGCGGCCCTCGTGGTCGGTGGCGACAGCGGGCAACACCTCCTCCTCGCTGCCGAACCCGATGCGCATGTCCACCTGCGCCCGCGACGCCGGCCGCCCATCGGCGTCGACGACGCGCCCGGTCAACTCCCACACCACCGGCTCCGCCCCGGCGGCACGCTCGACCGCGCGTTCCGGCACGGCCGCGGACGCCGTCGTTTCGACGCGCGATTCGTCGCGGACCGACGCTACCGCGAGCGCAGAGTCGGGCGCACCGGGCGGCACGGTGCCGTGCGACGCTGCGGACGGCATCACCCACCAGCCGACGACGATCGCCAACACGATCCCGACGACGACCTTCTTCATCGTGACACTCCCGACCCAGAGGCTCGTTGCTGCGCCGGCCGCGACGGTCGCTGTCGTCACGGACGCCGCAGGACTTGCGGCGGCGAGGACCTCGGCGCGCACCGCCGTGAGTCCTCGCGCGGGCAGCAACACCGCGAACGCGCCGAGCGCGACCCCCGTCGGCAACGCGGCGCGCAACAGATCGAGGCCGCGCGTGATCTGGCTGCGCACCGTTCCCGCCGGGCGCCCCAGCACGTGCGCGATCTCCGCAGCCTGCAGCTCGTGCTTCAGCGAGAGCCGCAGCACCGGGCGGTAGATCGCCGGCAGTGTCTCGATCGCGGCGTCGCATTGCGCCGTGAACTCGGCCGCGGCCGCGAGCGCCAACGGATCCGCCGGCTCCGCGGCGTGCAGACGACCCGCGTCGATCGCGCGACCTTCGCGCCGCTGCTGCCACTTCGCGTGGTTCGCGAGGATGCCGGCGAGCCAGCCGAGCAGCGGCCGGGTCTCGTCCCAGCGCGCGGCATGATGGATCGCGGCAAGGAACGTGGTCTGCACCAGGTCCTCGGCCATCGCCGGATGGCGGACGTGGTGCAACGCCATCCGCAGCAGCCCCGGTGCCGCCGCGTCGTAGACCGCGCCGAGCGCATCGAGGTCGCCGCTGGTCCGCCAGCGGAGGAACTGCGCATCGACGGCTTCCATGCACGAGGGATTAGCGATCCGTCGTCCCCGTGCTGCATCGGCGGCGAGGTTTTCGCGCACGGGGCAACGCCCGCTACGGCGCGCCGACGATCGCGCGCAGACCGTTGCTGAGTTTCCAGCTGCTCGAGAACGTCGCCGACTGCAGGTAGACGGGGAAGCCGAGCAGGATCGGGCTGTTCGGGATCGCGAGCGACCAGGCACTCGTGCC
>JAEUHQ010000175.1 GCA_016794565.1 Planctomycetota bacterium
GATGCTGCAGCGGCGCGGCGACCACCGCAGCGACATCTACTCGGCGGGCGTGATGCTGTACGAGCTCCTGTGCAGCCGGGTGCCGTTCACGGGCGACAGCGAATGGGAAGTGCTGCGCCAGCACGAGACGAAGGCGCCCGACCTGCCGCCGCACCTGTCACCGGTCGAGCGCAGCGTGCTGCAGCGTTGTCTGCAGAAGGACCCCGCCGCGCGCTTCCAGAGCGTGCAGGACCTCATCGCTGCACTCGGCGCGACGCCGAGTGCCGCTCCGGCCTCCGCGGCGCCGCCCCGCGAGCCAGCGGTCGACGACCTGCCGCCGTGCGTGCCGCCGCCGCTGCCGGTCGCGTTGCCGCCCGCCGTCGAACCGCGTCGCCGGTCGCCGTCGCGCGCACGTCCGGCGGGCGCCGGCTCCCCGTCGCCGACTCGCGCCGGCACCACGTTGCTCGCGATGTTCGTCGTCGCGTCGATGATCGCATGGAGCGCGCTCGGCAGCAGCCGCCAGGGCAGGCTGGTCGCCGCCTCGCCGTCGCCGCGCGCCGGCAGTTCGCGCACCGTGCGTTCCGAACCGACGACGCTCGCGGGCCGGGTCGACCAGCTCGTCGCGCAGGTGCTGCAGTCCCTTCGTTCGTCGCCGCGGCGCGCACCCGACCTGCGGCCGCTCGATCCGCTGCGCGTCGAACTCCCGCTCGACCTCGCGTCGTGGGAGGACCGCGTCGGTGCGATGGCGGACCTGCCGTTCGCGCCGGGGCTCGTGCGTCGCATCGAGCAGTGGGGGCGCCCCGCGTTCCTGGCCGGCGTGGCATTGCTGCAGGATCTCGACTACGGGTCGATGATCGACTGCCAGCGGGCGGCGCACCTGCAGAAGCTGCTCACCGGCGTCACGGACGTCGACGCGTTGTGTGCGGACCCCGTCACGGACGCGCCGTCGGCGGGGGAGACGGCGCGCATGCGGTTCTTCGCCGACGGCTGGCGGCGCCTCGCCGAGCAGTTCGCCGCGAACGACGAACAGTACCGCCGCCTTCTCGCCGCGAAGGGCAGCGGCGCGGGTGCCGATCGGTGAACGGCGAGAGCGGCTACGGCGGCGTGCCCATCGGCGAGTTCCTGGTCGTGTGCGCCGCGATGAACGAGCTCGCGAACATGGTCGAACTCGGCGTCGTGCCGCTCGGCGTGGGCAAGACCAACGTGGCGATGCACCTGCCCGCGGCGCTCCGCGCGAACCCGGCGGCTCGCGCCGTGCTGCTGTACGGCGTAGCCGGTGCGTTCCCCGATCGGCACCGGTCGACGCCGGCGCCGGTCCGCAACGGGGCGTTGTGCGTGGTGGGCAGCGATCGCTTCGGCGACGAGGGTGTGGAGACGCCGACCGGCTTCCAGGACCTGAAGCAGCTGCACCTCGGCGACACGGGGCCGTTCCCCGCCAATCCGCGCATGGCGCAGCAGGTCGCGGCCCTTCTCGGTGCGCCCATCGTGCGCGGCGTGACGGTGAGCACGTGCAGCGGCACGGAGGCGTCGTCGCAGCGCATGCAGCGGCGCAGCGGCGCGGACATCGAGACGATGGAAGGTGCCGCGGTCGCCTACGTCTGCCGCCAGCTCGAGGTGCCGCTCCTGCAGATCCGCGCGATCAGCAACTGGACCGGCGATCGCGGTCGCGGCGAGTGGAATCTCGGCGTCGCGATCGAGCTGGTGCAGCGCGCCGTGCGCCGGCTGCTGCGCGGCAAGGGCTGACGGACAGCGGGGATCACAGCCCCATGTTCATCGTGAGGCCGTTGCTCAGGTCGGCGAAGTCCAGCACCGGGCCGTTCGGCTTCGTCACGAGCGCCTGCACCGTGTAGCGCGCACCGAGCAGCGACGGGGCGTTCGGTGTCGTCGTCGGGATGTTCGAGCTGCCCGCGGCATCGGTGACGCCCGCGACGAACAACGACAGCCCCGCGGGATCCTCCGTCACGATGCACGAGCCGAGCGGCAGTGCGACGGCAGGGCCGGGTGACCACGCGAACAGCACGATCTGGTTCGGCAGCGAACTCGCGACGGTGAACAGCTGCGGCTGCCCCAGCACGGGCAGTCCGGCACCGAACACCGGCGATCCGGCGCCGCAGCCGCCGCCGACGTTCGTGACCGACGCGCGCGGGTCGGTGTAGGTGTGCCCGGATGCCCACGTGATCGACGTGTCCGGCGTCGAGCAGATGACGCTCATGTGCGCGACGAGGTCGAGTGCGTACGAGCCGTATTGTGTCGGATTGCCGGCGCCGAGCAGCCCGTAGAGATAGATCGCGGCGGTGAGGTTGCCGTACACAGTCAGCGGGTTGCCGACGTAGAAGGTGTAGTTCGTGGTCACGATGCCGTTGTGCGTCAGGGAGAGGCTCGCGGATCCGCCGTAGAAGGTCGCGCCGAAGCTGGCGTTCGGATTCGTGTCGACGACGTCCATCCAGCCGTCGAGCGAGAGCGAGAACTGCAGTTGCACCGGCGTTCCGTACGGCAGGGTCGGCGACGTGACGGTCAGCGTGTCGAAGAAGCGCGCCTGCGGACCCTGGTCGAGGTAGAGGAAGACGCCGTTGCCCGGACCGTTGTTCGCGAGGCCGCTGCCCTGAACGCGCAGGTAGCCGTAGTCCGACGTCGGCTGGCAGCTGCCCTGCGAACTGCAGATCGGGCCCGGGTTGGTGTTCGTGCCCGGCGTCACGAGCGGCCCGATCGTCGACCACGGCGTGATCACGTTCAGCTCGGACGGGCTGCCGCTCCACGAGTTGGCGATGCGGTAGCTGTTGCGCAGCCCGCAAGATTGCGCCGAAGCGCCACTTGTGGCGCCGACCAGGGCCAGGGAGAAGGCGAGCAGCCGCACCGGGGAGATCGGGTCCATGCCAGGAACAGCGGCGCTCCGCGCAGAACCACACACGTCGGCTCCCGAAGGCCGCCCGCGGCTCGGTGCCGGGCACGCATTGGCCGGTGGCGTGGCGGCTTGGCGAACCGCGGCAGCCGCGCTCGGCATCGGGTGCCAGGCCCGAGGGCCTGCCACTGCCGGCACGAGCCTGGGCGCGCGCAGATCCGCGGTCCGTGTACCGAGTCGCAGGTTGCTCGACAACGCCGGGGAACCAACACGCATCGCCGCGCCGAGCTTCGGTGGTTCTGCCGAAAACCGCGACGAAGTCCCCTTGCCCGACTTGGCTCGCAACGCACTGACCGGTTAGGCTGCCGACCGAGACAGGAGAGCCGCGTTTCGGTTCTTCTGCCGAAACAGAGTTGGACGAAACCGCTCCGCGGTAGCTGCTCCTGGCCCGTCGTGCCGGTTGAGCCCTCGACGTTTTCGTCGTCGCCGCTGATTCGTCTCGCGCGCACGGT
>JAEUHQ010000176.1 GCA_016794565.1 Planctomycetota bacterium
TGAACACCGGCCGGTCCGCCGCCTTCGGCAGGAAGTAGTACATGATCCCGAGGATCGGCGTCGTCAGGAAGAACGCGACCGCGTTGTGGCCGTACCACCACTGCGTCAGTGCGTCCTGCGCACCGGCGAACACGCCGTAGCTCTTCGTCGCGGTGACCGGCAACGACAGGTTGTTGACGATGTAGAGCACCGCGATCGTCAACACCGTCGAGATGTAGAACCAGATGGAGACGTAGAGGTTCTTCTCGTTACGGATCGCGAGGGTCCAGAAGAAGTTCACCGCGAACGCGACCCACACCAGCGCGACGAGGATGTCGAGGAACCACTCGAGTTCCGCGTACTCCTTGCTCTGCGTGATGCCGAACGGCAGCGTCAGCGCGGCGCCGAGGATGATGAGCTGCCATCCCCACAGATGGACCTTGCTCAGCAGGTCCGACGCCATGCGGGTCTTCAGCAGGCGCTGGCTGCTGTAGTAGACGCCCGCGAACATCATGTTGCCCACGAGGGCGAAGATGACGGCGTTCGTGTGCAGCGGACGAAGGCGGCTGAACGTCAGCCACGGCAGGTCGAAGTTGAGCGCGGGGAAGCTCAACTGCAGCGCGCAGACGAGGCCGACCAGGAGGCCGACCAGGCCCCAGCCGACGCTGAACCAGACGAAGCCCCGCACGACGGCGTCGTCGTACACGACGCGGCGGGTCTCGGTGACGGTGACGGATTGCATGGGCGACTACCTCGGTTCGGGAGATTCGGGAAGAGCGGGGTCGCGAGCAGGTGCCGCGTCGTCCTCGAGCGGCATCAGGCAGAGCCGTTCGGACTCGTGGCAATCACCCTGCTTCGCGGAGAAGACGAAGAGCACGATCGCGCCGGCGACCAGTGCGAGGCTGCAGAGCAGCAGGACGGGAACGACGGTCATGGGCGCCTCCTGGCGCGGGCGAAGCGCGAACTCGTGTGGAGCACGAGCGCGGCGGAACTGACTGGCATCAGCACGGCGCAGAGGCCGGGCGTCATTGCGCCGGCGAAGCACAACACGAGCGTCGTCGCGTTGTAGAGCAGCGCGATCGTGAGGTTCGTGCGGACGACGTTGCCGTGCAGCGCCGCGGTCGCGAACACCGCCTCGACTGCACCCGCGGTCGCACCGCGGAAGCAGAAGTCGGCGCGCGCCGGCAGCACGGGGCGGTCCATCGCCGGCGTGCCCGCGCACCACGACGCGGCGAACGCGGGCGCGTCGTTGATACCGTCGCCTATCATCATCACGTCGTCGTCGTCGATGGCTTCCACTGCACGCGCCTTGTCGGCCGGCGACATCCCGCCCGCGGCGAGAGCGGGCTCGATGCCGAGTGCCGCCGCCGCGCGCTGCACACGCTCCGGCCGGTCGCCCGACATGAGGAGCACTTCGAGACCGCGCTCGCGCAGCCGCGCGATCTCGTCAGCCGCGCCGGCCCGGAAGTCCTCGTCGAGGCCGAAGCTCGCGACGAGTTCGCCGTTCTTCGCGAACACGCACTCGCGGCGCGCACCGCCGTCGCGCGGCAAGCCGCAGAAGTCGCGACCGCCGAGCCGCCACTCCGCGCCGACGTGGCGCGCGACGAGCCCTTCGCCCGGCACTTCGGTGACCTGCACGTCGCCGCGGAACGGCGCCTGCCCGAGCGTCGCGAGGATCGCCTGGCTCACCGGGTGGTTGCTCGATGCGACCATCGTGGCGAGCACTGCGCGCGCGGACTCGGGCACCGCGACGACCGCCGTCGCGCGCAGGCCGCCGAACGTCACCGTGCCCGTCTTGTCGAAGACGACCTTGCGCACACGCAACGCCTTGTCGAGCAGGCTGCGCGACCGCACGAAGACGCCGCGGCGGCGCAGCAGCGCGAGCGAGAGATGGAAGGCGAGCGGCACCGCGATGCCCATCGCGCACGGACACGTGATGACGAGCACCGAGATCGCGACCGGCAGCGCACGGCTCGGGTCGACGACGGCCCATACGCCCGCGCCGAGCGCCGCGGCCGCGAGCACCCCCGCGGCGTAGCAGCGGTTGAGCACGTTCCAGAAGCGCACCCGGCCCCGCGTGTCCTCGCGGTCGACCGGCTCCTGGCCGAGCATTTCGGCGAGGCCCGAGCCGAGGTAGTCGGCGACGACTTCGGCGCGCACGGGACTGCGACCGGCCTGGAACGCGCCGGCCGGCACCTCGTCGCCGCGCACGAACGCACGCGGTTCGCTCTCGCCGGAGATCCAGTCGAGCGAGAACGGCGCGTCGCCGAGCAGCTTCACGCGCACCGGGACGAGATCGCCGGACGCCAGCAGGATGTGTTCGCCCGCGCGCAGCTGCTGGACCGGCACGAGGTCGACCACGCCGTCGGCGATGCGCCTCGTGCGCAGGTGCTCGGCGCCGTCGTCGGCGAGCACGACGTCGCGGCTGTTCGCAAGCGTGCGCTGCTGCAGGAACCGGCCGCCGAGCATGAACGCGACGAAGATCGACACCGTGTCGAACCACACCGCGCCGCCCGTGAGCTGCCCGTACCACGAACCGGCCCACGCGAGCAGGAGTCCGAGCGAGATCGGCAGGTCCATGTGCACGACACCGGCGCGGAGGCCGGCGATCGCCGTTCGGAAGAACACCGGCCCGCCCACCACGACGCTCGCGGTGCCGAGTCCGGCGAGCACCCAGCCGAAGACCGTGCGCAGCACCGCGTCGCCGGCGGCCGCACCCGCGACGGCCTGGTCGAGGCCGAAGTAGAAGCTGACCGCGAGGATCATCGCGTTCATCGCGAGCGCCGCGCAGATGCCGAGGCGGATCAGGAGGCCCGTGTCGCGCACGACGCGCCGGCTGGCCGGCGCCATCGGGTAGCCGAAGCGCGCCGCCGCCGCGAGGAACGCGGCCCCCGCGCCGGAGTCGCGGTCGTACGCGAGCACGGCCCGCCCGAGCGACGGATCGACGCGCAGGCTGCGCGCGCCCGGCTGCCGCTTCCACACCTGCTGCAGGAGCCAGACGCATGCCGCACAACGGATGCCCTGCACGTCGAGCGTGATCTGCACGACCGGACCGTCGCCTTGCGCGGCTTCGAGACCGGGCAACCAGTCGAACGACGGCACACGCGGCATGGCGCCGACCGCGCCCGTGCGGCTGCCGCCGAGATCGTAGAAGCGCAGCAGCCCTTCGCTGCGCAGGAGTCCGTGCACCGCTTCGCAGCCGTTGCAGCAGAACGGCGAACTACGCCGATCGCCCGGCACCGGTAGGCCGCAGTGCGTACACCGCTCCAATCCCTTCTCCGACTCCGTCGCAGCATCCGGTGAATTCCGGGTGCGCGACGCACGTTCCGTCGCCGAGACTGGACGACCGAGTCTCACGGCAACCCAATGACCCCCTGGCTCGAGAGTTTCGTTTTCGGCGCCGCCAACTCGGTGCACTGCGCGTGCATGTGCGGTCCGCTCGCCGTGGCCTTCGAGGGTGGGTTCAAGGCGGCACTCTCGTACCATCTCGGCCGAACGCTCTCGTATGGGGCGTTGGGCGTAGTGCTCGGCAGCGTCGGCTCAGCACTCGGCAGCAAAGGACTCGGCGCGCCGTCGGCGTGGGTCGCATTCGTGCTGGCTGGCGGCCTCTTGTTCATGACGCTTGTCGGTGAACGCGGCGTACTGAAGATCCCCGGGCTCGGCGCATTGTCGCAGGCGGCCTTCCGCCGGTCACGTGCGCTCTCCCCGACGGTGCGCGGCGGCGTGCTCGGCTTCCTCACGCCGCTCCTGCCGTGCGGCCTCCTGTGGGCCGCGTGCGCCGGCGCCGCCGTCGCCGGGTCACCGCTCGCGGGCGGCGGCACGATGGTCGGCTTCGCGCTCGGCTCGCTGCCGTTGCTGCTGCTCGCACAAACCCAGGCCCCGCGCCTCGCGCGGCGGTTCGGCCCGCGCACGATGGTGTTCGTGCAGCGCGGCGCCATGCTGCTCGCGGCCGGCGTGCTCGTGTGGCGCGGCGTGGTGAACTTGCAGGGAGGCAGTTGTTGTCACTGACGTTGCGCGTCGTCAGCTGGAACGTGCACAAGTGCACCGGCGGCCTCGACCGGCGCTACGACCCCGGCCGCATCGCCTCCGTGCTGGCGGGCGCGAAGGCCGACGTGGTCCTGCTGCAGGAGGTGGCGCAGAACGGGCGCTGGTACCGCGAGGAGCGGCAGGTCGACGTGCTCGGCGACGCCCTCGGCTTCGCGCACCGCAGCTACTTCGTGAACGTGCGCTTCGGTCCGCGCCGAGGCGAGTACGGCAACGCCATCCTGTCGCGCTGGCCGATCGCGTCGACGGAGAACCTCGACGTCACCCTTCCCACGAAGAAGGCGCGCAGCGTGCTGCACGCGGAACTGCGCCTGCCGATCGCGGACGGTCACACACGCACGCTGCACGTCTTCAACCTGCACCTCGGCCTCGGCGAAGCCGAACGGCGCGAACAGCTGCGCCGCCTGCTCGCGTTCCGTCACCTGCACACCATGCACGCCCACACGCCGGCCGTCGTCGCCGGTGATTTCAACGACGTCTGGGGCACACTCGGCAAGCACCTGCTCGTGCCCGCCGGCTTCCGCGGGCCGGTGCGGCCGATGCGCACCTTCCCCGCGTGGGCTCCCGTTCGCGCCCTCGATTCGCTGTATGTCCGCGGCGATGTCGAAGTCGGTCGACTCGAACGAGTGCGCACGGCGGCTACACGCCGCGCGTCGGACCACCTGCCGCTGCTCGCCGACCTCGAAGTGCGCCCGCCGCGAACGGCGGGCAGTGGCTGAACCACGGCGCTCGCGCGAGCACGTACTGCGCGCCCGCAGGTCCGCCGTGCCCGTGCACCGAGTCGCAGCTTGCTCGACAACGCCGAGGAACGAACACGCGTCGCCGCGCCGAGCTTCGGTGGTTCTGCCGAAAACCGCGACGAAGTCCCCTTGCCCGACTTGGCTCGCAACGCACTGGCGGGTTAGGCTGCCGACTGAGACAGGAGAGCCGCGTTTCGGTTCTTCTGCCGAAACAGAGTTGGACGAAACCGCTCCGCGGTAGCTGCTCCTGGCCCGTCGTGCCGGTTGAGCCCTCGACGTTTTCGTCGTCGCCGCTGATTCGTCTCGCGCGCACGGT
>JAEUHQ010000179.1 GCA_016794565.1 Planctomycetota bacterium
CGGCGATCCGTGGGAGAAGGGCCTGCGGGGCGGGACCGCCGCCACGTACAGCCACGTCGCGGTCTTCCACACGGTGCACTACGGGCTCGGCGTGACGCTCGGCACGCCGGCGTTCATCGCCGAGACCGACAACGGACTCGTGCGCAACGTGAACTGGCACCACCCACCCGGGTACTGGCTGTATCTCGCACTCTGGGCATGGCCGCTCGGCAACACGCCGCCGGTGCTGCGCATCTCGCACCTGTCGCTCTTCCTGCCCGGCCTGCTCGCGCTGTTCCTGTTCGTGCGGCGGCGAAGCGGCGAACTCGCGGCCGGTGCGACGAGCCTGCTCTTCGCGACGTGTCCCCTGGTCGCGTACTTCGGCCCGATGGTGATCCAGGACGGCGCCGTGCTCGCGTCGGGGCTCGTCACGATGTGGTGCTTCGAGCGACACCTCGACGCGCCGAGCCGGCAGCACTGGCTGGCGACCGCGCTCGCGTTCTTCGTGACGTGCTCCCTCGACTTCACCGGGTACTGGTGGGGCCCGGCGATGTTCGTGCTGGCGATCGCCCGCGAGAACCGCTGGCGCGCGATCCACACGGTACTCTCGCTCTTCCCGGTGTCGGTGCTCGCGTTCGTCGTGCTGACGATCCACTACGGCTTCGTCTTCGACGGCCCGCTCGCGTTCCTGCGCGAGCTGTTCGGCACTCTGCACTCGGAGCAGCAAACGGCCGTGGGCTCCCCTATGGCCGATCGCTTCGCGGCCGCGATGGACGAACTCTGGTTCGGCTACCACAACCAGGTGCTGCTCGGGCTCGCGGGGCTCGGTGTCTTCGTCGCGCCCCTCGCCGGCGGGGCGGCGGTGCGCAGGCTCGCGGTCGTCGGCGTCGCCTTGCTCGTACCGGGCCTGCTCAACTACGGGCTGATGCTGCACCACGCCGTCGCGCACGCATTCTGGTCGGTGCACGGGTTCGCGGGTCTCGCCGCGCTCGCTGCGCTGGTGCCGACCAGTGCGTCGGCGCTGATCCGGGCGGGCGCGTGGCGCCGGGTCGTGGGCTGGCTGTGTGTGCTCGCGACCGCCGGCACCGCGGCCTTCGGAGCCGTGCACACACACACCGTGATCACCCTGACCGCCTTCGAGCCGACCAACGACACGCCGGCGCTCATCACGAAGGCGCTGCCCTTGCTCGCCGGCTGCAACACGACGATGACCAACGCACCCGCGACGACGCAGACGCAGTTCGGGAACACGTCGGTGTTCTTCGAGATCGACACGGCCGACAAGGTGCGCACGATCCTCGCGTTCGCGTCCGCCAACAAATTGCGCGGCAAGGTCGGCTTCGTCGTGCACCCGGCCCGAAGGGACGGCGAGCTGCTGGCGCTGCTCGACACGCTCGGCACGCGGCAGGAGGTCGACGGGGCGCTCGTCTACCGCTTCCAACTGTGATGCAGAGCGGGGCGCGCGATCACTCCCACTTCATGCCGCCGATGAACTCGAGCGGCCCGCCGCACGACACGGAGTGGCACGAGATGCAGCCGGCGATCATCCCGTTGTAGCTCGACTGCGACGGCGCCTCGTCGAACGCACGCACCGCGGCGAGGTAGCCCTGCGCACGGCCGTCGAAGCCGGCGTTGCGCTCCTCGGGTTTCGTCGGCCACGCACAGCGCATCTTGCGATGCACGGGCCACAGCTTCTTCACGGGCTGCTTCGCCTCCACGAGCGTGCGCACCTCGCGCAGGTCGTCGACGAACTGCCGCATCAGCACCGAGAGCTCGCTGTCGCCGTTCGGGTTGCGCGTCGACTGGACGAGATGTCCCGGGCTGCCGGGGATGCCGGGCACGAGCGGCGTCGAGAGATTGCAGTCCGCGTCGTCCGCGCCGGCATTCGCGGCGGCCGTCGCGTCGGCAGCCAAGGGCGCGTCCTTCGGCGCGACGGACGCCTCCTGGGCGCAGGCGGTCAGGAAAAACGGGAGGGCAAACAAGCTCAGGCGCATCACGGGGAAGCTCATCGGGGCCGCGCATGGTCGATGCCGTCCGCACGCGGGTCAAGGTCCGCCGGGTCGATAGACTGCGCCGCGTGAACCTTCGCGCACCGGGAGTCCTGGGCCTCTGTGCGGTGCTCGCCGCCGCGCTGTGGTTCGCACTGCGAAGCGACGACGTGCCCGCGCCACCGCTCGACGCCGTTCCGGCGAAGCCGACGCCGGCCCCGGTTCCGCTCACCGCGCGCGAACGCAGCGAGGCGACGGAACGGACCGCCGCGAAGGCCGCCGCGGAGGCCACTTCGCCGCCGGCGACGGAGCGGCGCGTCGTGCGTGGCACGATCGTCGCCGTCGACAGCCGCGGCGTGGAACACCCGCAGACGAACGGCACGATGGACCTCGACCTCGTGCTCGCCTCCGCGGACGGCTCGGACTCGGGCCGTGTCGAGACCGTGCCCACGACGGTGACGGCGGGGCGGTGGGAGGCGTCGATTCCCGTGGCCACCGTGACTCTCGCCGTGAACGACGTCGTGCTCGACGAACGGCGCTGCGCCTGCGACGAAGCACCGACCCTCTCCGCCGACGACGCACCGATCGCGCTCCGTGCGCGGTGGTTCGATCCGCTGCGGCTGCGCGTCGTGGGCAGTGACACGCGCGCCGACCTCACCGAGATCCGCGTCGTGCAGGTGGCCGACTGGGAACTCACGGGCTGCACGCATCCCGGCAACCACGGCGCGACGCCGGTGCTCGACCACGCGGTCTCGCCGCTGACGCTCCCGAACGACGGCTCGGCCGACACGCAGAGTTTCCGAGTCCACTCGCCCGGGTACGCCTGGGGTGCGGTGGACCTGTCGACTGCCGAGACGGGCGAACGCGAACTGCGCCTCGTGCCGGGCGGCGACTTGGACGTCACGATCCTGGGCACCGCGCCCGAAGGCGCCGTCCTGCGCGTTCGTGCCGCAGAACAGGATTCCCCGACAGGAGAGTTCCGCCTGTCGCGCGCCCTGCTGCGCATCGACGGACTGCCGGTCGGCCGCTGGCTGCTCACGGTCGAGAAGGGCCGCTGGTTCCAGAACCCGCTTCAACTCGGCAAGGCGACGGTCGAGGTCGCGCGCGGAGCGATCACACCGGCCACGATCACCCTGAGCGAGCCGGCCGAACGGCCGCCGATGGTGCAGGTGCAGGGCACCCTGACCATCGATCCGGCGTGGGGCGACGACGTCTCGTTCCGGCTCGAGCCGATGAAGGAGGTGTGCGCATGGGACGAGGCGGACGTCGTGTTCGCGAGCGACGCGCTGACGAAGATCGGCGAAGGACGGTACCGATGGGGACCGCGCAAGGCTCTCGCCGGCCGCTACGGCGTCGTAGTGGAGGTCGCCGGCTACAGGTCGATCGTGCACGTCGGACCGCACCCGACGACCGACCTCGACATCGTGGTGCCGCCGCCGAACGAAGTACGCCTGCGGCTCGTCGACGCCATGACACGGGCCCCGATCGCACACGCGTCGCCGAGCTGGTACTTCCAGCCGCCCGAGGGATGGGACAAGGGCTGGAGTCACCGCGAGATCGCGGAGACCGGCGACGGCTGGTACCGCTTCCTCTCTCCCGCCGGTCGGATCGGCATCAACGTCGAACCCGAGGGCTACGCGTGGACGATGGAGTCGCGTGACGTGAAGCCGGGACCGAACGAGATCGAGGTGTCCGTGAAGCGCGTCTGCGGCGTCGAGATCGTGCTGAAGGACGGCGACGTGATCGTTCCCTGGCCGATCAGCGGCGAGTCGGACATCGAGAACGTCGTCACCAAGACAGGCGTGGCGTACTGGAGCGGCGGCAAGATCGCGGCGAAGGAAGCCGGCGAACACACCCTGACGATCGGCTCGATCGACGGCTACGAACCAATCCCGCCGCGCAAGGTCGTGATCCCGGAAGGCGAGTGGACGAAGGTCGAGATCGCGCTGCGGAGGAAGCGGTGAGGCGGCGCCGCACTCTCGGGACCCGCATCGCGAACGCGTACGTGATCGCGGGGAACTGAGCGATGCGCCGCGTCGACAACCCGCCGAATCCCTGGCGCAGCGACCATGTCGAGTGGCTCGGCGAGCCGCCGGACCAGCCGCTCGAGGTGTACGAAGAGGACGGCAAGTCGATCGTCAGCGAGAACGACAGCCCCGACATCCCCTTCCGCTGGTCGCTCAATCCGTACCGCGGCTGCTTCCACAGCTGCGCCTACTGCTACGCCCGTCCGACGCACCAGTACCTCGGCATGGGTGCGGGCACCGACTTCGAGCGGCGCATCGTCGTGAAGAAGAACGCGGCGTCGCTGCTGCGCGCCTTCGTGTCGCGGCCGGGCTGGCGCGGCGAACGCATCGTGTTCTCCGGCGTCACCGACTGCTACCAGCCGCTCGAAGCGACGTACCGGATCACGCGTCAGTGCCTCGAGGTGTGCCGCGAGTTCCGCCAGCCGGTCGGCATCATCACGAAGGGCGCGCTCGTCGAGCGCGACGTCGACCTGCTCGCGGATCTCGCGCAGCACGGCGCGGCGACGGTGTACGTGAGCATCCCGTTCGCCGATGCCGACGACTCGCGCGCGATCGAACCGTTCGTCGCCCTGCCCGAACGGCGCCTCGCGGCGCTGCGCAGGCTGAGCGACGCCGGCGTGCCGACCGGCGTGTCGGTGTCGCCGCTCATCCCCGGCCTCAACGACCACCAGGTCCCGGCGATCCTCGAACGCGCCTACGCCGCCGGTGCCCGGCGCGCGTTCCACGTGCTGCTACGGCTGCCGGCCGAGGTCGAGGACGTGTTCACCGCGCGGCTGCGCGAAGCGTTCCCGCTGCGGGCGGACAAGGTGCTGTCGCTGCTCGCGGCGATGCGCGACGGCCGCGCGAACGATCCGCGGTTCCACTCGCGGATGCGCGGCAGCGGCGCACGGTACGAGGTGATCGCGAACCTGTTCCGCACGACGTGCAAACGCCTCGGCATGCGCGCCGGACGCGACGTCGATCAGGATTCGGACGAACCGACGCCGTTCCGTCGGCCGTTCCAGCAGCAGGGGCTGTTCGGGCAGGAGTGACGCGCGCCGAGCAACGCGCCGGCTACTTGTTCTTGCGCCACCGCACCGACGTCACTTCGCGCAGCGTCGAGCCGTCGATCTCGGTGATCGTCTCGATGCCGTCCGTCGCGCGGAACACGGCCGCACAGCCGTCGAGCAGCAGGTCGAATTCGGCGGAGTGCGCTCCGATCACGTCCGCGGGAACGCGGCGGAGCCACTGCGACGCACCGACACAGACGTCCGCCCAGTGGTCGCCGCTCCAGCGCGACCAGTCGAGCAGCTCCTTCGCCGGCAGCGTCGGCGGCGCA
>JAEUHQ010000182.1 GCA_016794565.1 Planctomycetota bacterium
CAACCCGATGCGAATGGTCCGCGACCGTGCCGGCTTCTTCGCACCGTTCACGACCGACCAGAACGGCTACTTCCGCCGCCCGAACTTGACCGCCGGCGACTGGAGCGTCACCGCGACGGCGAAGCAGCACACGGAAGGCCGTTCGGCAGTCTTCGCCGCGGAGAACGAGCAGACGATCGACATCGAGGACATCCGCCTCGGGCCCGGTTACGAGGTCACGGGCTACGTCCGCGACGTGCAGGGTGCGCCGATCGCCAAGGCGGAAGTGCGGCTCCGCGCCGAAGCGCGCGACCGCGAACGGCGCGGCGGCCCGGGCGGACCCGGTGCCGGTCGCGAACATCGTGCTACCACCGACGAAGCCGGCCGCTTCTCCCTCGAGCACCTGCCCGGCACGCCGATGACGCTCGACGCCACGGCCGCCGGCTACCTCGACACGCGGGTCGAGTCCGTCGATCCGACCGTCGGCCAGCCGCTGCAGATCACGATGCCCGACGGCCTGCGCCTCACCGGTGTCGCGATCGACACGGACGGATCGCCGGTCGCGACGTTCGCGGTGCGTGCGATCCGCCGACGCGCCCTCGGTGCGCAGCCCCCGGCGGACTGGCAGGAGATGTCGGCGCGTTTCCGCGACATGCCGCCCGACGAAGCCATGCGGCAGGTGCGAGCGCAGTTCGAGGACCGTCGCCGTGGCGAAGGGGGTCCCGGCCAGCGCCCCGGGCAGGCGGTCCGAGATCTCGGCAAACCCGAATCCCACCCGCGCGGTGAGTTCACGATCACCGGCCTGCAGGAAGGGGTGTACGAGGTCTTCCTGCAGTCCCCGGAGCACGCCCGCTTCCGCTCCTCGGAGATCGATCTCCGCCTCGGTGCAGCACCACCCCACGTCATCGCGAAACTCGACGGCGGCGTGTACGTCGCCGGCGTCGTGACGGACACGAAGGGAGCGCCGATCCGCGACGCGCGGGTGACCCTGCGCCCGGCGAGCCTCGAAGAACCCTCCGCCGACGGCGACCGGCGAGGTCGCGCGCGGGGTGCGGAGATGATGATGCAGTTCGCCGCTGGCATGCAGTCACTCGAGGCGACGACGGACCGCGAGGGCGAGTTCGTGGTGAAGCACGTGACGCGCGGCACGTACAGACTGCAGGCGGACGCGAACGGATTCGCGAACGCATCGAGCGAAGTGTTCGACCTGCAGGCCGATCGATCCGGCTTCGTGCTCCAGCTCGGCCCGCTCGGCAGCATCACGGGCGTCGTGCGCGGCCTGAAGGAAGGCGAGTTCGCCGAGGCGCGCGTCGGCGCGGTGCCGATCGGCAACGGCGGCGGGCCCGGCATGTTCGGGCGCGGAGGAGGTCCGGGCGGCATGTTCCGCAACGCCGCGGTCGCAGCCGACGGCTCGTACACGATCGAAGACCTCGCTCCCGGCGACTACGTCGTTCGTAGCTGGATCGGATCGCCGCAGGATCTGATGCGCGAACTCGGCCCGAGCTTCATGGATGGTTCGCTGGCCGCCGACGTCACGGTGAAGGCTGGCGACGCGAGCAGGTTCGACCTGGCCGTGACTCGGCCGCGGGTCGGCATCGTCGCCGGTTCCGTGTTCCACAACGGGACTCCGGCGGCGGGTTTCCACGTCGAGTTGGCGCGTGCGACCGACGACGCGGCACCGTCCGCGCCCGGCGAACGCGGCGGGCGCGGGATGTTCGCCAACTTCGGGCGCACCCTTCAGGGCGTCATCGCACCATCGGGCCAGTTCCGCATCGCGAACGCACCCGAGGGCCGCTACCGCCTCCGCGTCTCCACGTCGCGCCGCGGCGGCGCGATCTTCGAGGAAACCCTCGACGTCGCGGCCGACGTCACGGTCGATCGCAACCTCTCCGTGCACACGTCGACCGTGCAGGGCGTGATGACCGCGTCGGACGGCACCGATGTGGCGCAACTCGCTGGCCGTGTGTCACTGCTGCCCAACACGAGCGCGATGCCCCAGGACGGCAACGGGCGACCGCGCAACGCCGCGAGCTTCGACGCACGACTGCAGGGCGGTGTGTTCCACTTCGACTCGGTACCGCCCGGCAACCACCTGGTCGTCGTGACGATTCGCGGTCGCGAACGCACGTCGCAGTCGGTGACCGTTGGCACCGACGGGACGACGAAAGTCGAGATGCCCGTGGGCAAGGTGACGAACGAGGTCCCGGGGGCCGGGCGACCGGCGCCGACTCCCCGCCAGGGCAACGTGCCGACGAATCGCTAGACTCTGGCGGCCGGCACCACCCAGGAGTCCTCGCATCCGCATCCTCGCAACGTCGCTGGCCGCCCTGCTCCTCGCGGTCGGCATCGTGGTCGCTTCGGCGTCCTTGCTGTTGGCGCTGCGGCGCGGCCCCGGACGCACGACCGCCGCGTCCGATCCCGTGCCGTTCGCGATCCCTGTGCCCCCCACCCGCCTCGCCGGGGACCCAGCGTTCGCTCGCTCGGCGGCGCCGGCGACCGGAACCCGCGAGACTCCGGTGACGACGCGGCTGACGATCCGGGTGAAGGGAATCGCGCCTTCGCTTCCGGCCGCCCACGCCGGTGTCGCTTGCTTCGATGCCACGAGCGGCGCCGGATTCGTCTGGACGCCGTTGTCCGAAGCGGCCGAGCGCGACGGATCGCTCGTGTTCGACGTGACGGTGCACGGGTCCAACGAACAGAACATCACGGTCGCGTCGACGCGCGAGTTCGCGCGGCACGGCTACCTCGCCCTCGCGCGTTGGGACCCGCGACGCAGCTCGCGCGGCTCGACCGAGGTCGTTCTCGACGCCACGGCGCAGAACGTTTCGTTCGCGCTGGAGCCGTCGGCGTCACGTGCGGGGCCGCTGCGCATCCTCCGCCTCGACGACCCGCAGTGGCTGCCGATGGAACTCGCGTCGACCGGTCTCTACCTCACACGCGGGGCCGCAGCGACGATGCTGCTCGGATCCGGCGTCTACGAATTGTGCTGCCCGATCGACCCGGAGCGCCGCCAGCGCTTCGAAGTGCCGGCCAGCGGGACCGTCGTGCTCACGCCCGATCTGTCGCTGGTGCCAGTCGACCGTCCTTGACGCGCCAGACCGACGGCGACACCGGGTGTGCCGCCCGTTCGGCGATCTGGGCCGTTGTCGCCATGAGATTCTCGAGGCTCGTACCGCTCTCCGGGCCCACCCACAGCGTGTCGCGATCGGGGATCGCGACGAGCAGGCCTTCGGCCTCTTCGAGCAACAGGACGCGCGCGGCGTCGAACCCGTCGCCCGAACGCACCACGACCGGCTCGTGGTCGTTCGCGGTGATGGTGCCGCCGCTGCGCGCCAGGTTCTGCAGCGCGAGGTTGTGCAGGTCGTCTTCGTTCTTGCGCCAGCGACGGAGGTGCTCGCGGCAGACGAAGACCATGCACTGCGGATCGTCGACCACGTAGACCGTCACCAGTTCGTCGTTCAACGAACGCTGGACCAGGGCCGAATCGCCGAACGCGCCCTGTTGCTCGACCCACGCACGACTGCGCACTTGCGGCATCAGCAGCGGCGCAGCCGCGGCGAAATCGAGGTCTTCGACACGATCGAGCCCCGCCTCGTGCACATCGGTGACGAGACGCGCGACCATGCGATCGAACCCGTCCGGGAACGCTTCGGCGCGCCGCCACGCCTCGTGCAGGCCGACCGGCGTCTCCTGCCCGTTCACCCGCAGCAGGCACGCGAACCGTTCGGGCAGCATCCCGAGGAACTGCACTTCCGGGTGGTTCGCCGAGAGCACCGTCTCGAATCGCAGCAGGAACGCCGCGAGTTCGGGCGAGCCTGCGAACTGCAGCCGGTTGAGGCGGTGGTGCAGCATCGCCAGCCCGACGGCGACCGCACCCCAGCCGAGCCCGATCCACAGCCACATGCCGCGCCTATCGGCCGCTGCGTCGCGCCCGCCTTAGCGACTGCACGACGTTCTTCGACCCAGCGAGGTCGCTGGCCTCGCGGCGCGGGATTCGGGATGATCCCCCGATGACCGGGACCCGCGCGATCTACCTCGACAACGCCGCCACGACGGCGCCCTTGCCGGAGGTCGTGGCTGCGATCGCCGACGCGCAGGCAAGGCTGTTCGGCAACCCGAGCAGCGCGCACCGGTTCGGCCCGCCCGCGCACCGCGCCCTCGACGACGCCCGCGAGTTCCTGCGCGGCACGCTCGGCGCCGCGCGAGTCGTGTTCACCTCGGGCGGCAGCGAAGCGGACATGCTGGGCGTCGTCGGCGCTGCGATGGCCCGTCCACCGGGCCGCGTGCTGATGGCAGCGAGCGACCACCCCGCGCTGCTGCAGACGGCGAACCTGCTCGCCCGTTGCCGCCACCACGTGACCGCGCTGCCGGTGACGCGCCACGGCGATCTCGCGCCCGAGACGCTGTTCGACGCGATGGGCCAGGACGTGCGCGTCGTCGCCCTGATGTTCGGCCACAACGAACTCGGCACGCTGAGCCGGCTCGACGACCTCGTCGAGATCGTCCGGCGCACCGCGCCGACGGCGCACGTACACGTCGACCTCGTGCAGACCTACGGCAAGCTGCCGTTCGAGATGGACGACCACGACGTCGACTCGGTCGCGGTCTCGGGGCACAAGTTCCACGGGCCGCGAGGCGCCGGTTTCCTCGCACTGTCGAGCACGGCAGAGATCGCCGCGATCCAGCCGGCCGGCGGCCAGGAAGGCGGGCTGCGCGGCGGCACGGAGAACCTGCCCGGCGCGATCGGGCTCGCCGTCGCCGCGGAGGCGGCGCTCACCCACCAGGTCTCCGCGGCGGCCCACACGCGGCGGCTCGCCGACCGCGCCTTCGGCATCGTGCAGAACGCCTTGCCCGACGCGGAGTGTCTCACGCACCCCGAACGCCGCCTCCCGCACATCCTGTCCCTTCGGCTTCCCGGCGTCGTCGGCCAGACGCTGCTCGAACGCTGTGACACGCGCGGCGTCGCGTTCTCGACCGGATCCGCGTGCCATGGCGTCGCCAGGGCCGCGGGCGACGAGAAGGCACCCGCAGACAACCACGTGCTCGCGGCGATCGGCCTCGACCGCCGCTCTGCGCGCGAAGTCGTGCGCCTCTCGTTCTGTCGTTTCACGAGCGAAGAGGACGCCGACTTCGCCGTGGACGTTCTGGTCGAAGAAGCGCTGCGCCTGCGCACGTCGGCCCCGGCGTCGTTCGGCGAACACCGCCGAGGTCACGCCGACGGAGCCAGGCAGTGACCGACACGACCCTCTCCCCCGCCATGGCGCAGTACATGGCGCAGAAGCAGCGTCATCCGGACGCGATGCTCTTCTTCCGGATGGGCGACTTCTACGAGCTCTTCTTCGACGACGCGAAGCTCGCGGCGAAGGCGCTCGGGATCACGCTCACGAGCCGCAGCAAGGGCGAGGGCGCGATCCCGATGGCGGGCGTTCCAGTGCGCGCCGTCGACGGCTACCTGAAGAAGCTCGTGCAGATGGGCCACCGTGTGGCGATCTGCGAGCAGATGCAGGACCCGAAGCTCGCGAAGGGCGTCGTCGAGCGCGACGTCGTGCGCGTCGTCACGCCGGGAACGCTCACCGAAGACAACCTGCTCGACGATCGGCGAGCGAACCACCTCGCGGCGCTGGCCTTCGGCAAGGACCGCGTCGGCCTGGCGTGGGTCGAACTGTCGACCGGCGCGTTCCAGGTGCACGAGTGCCCGATCGAGCGGATCGGCGACGAACTCGCGCGCATCGAGCCGGCGGAACTGCTCCTTCCCGAAGAACGGCGCAGCGAGGAACGCCCATGGCTCCCGAACACCGGGCTCCCGATCACGTTCCGGGCACCGTACGACTTCGGCTCCGACGGCGGTGCACGCACGCTGCAGCAGTTCTTCCGCACGGGAACTCTCGCCGGCTTCGGCATCCAGGACATGCCCCTCGCGGTCGGCGCCGCCGGCGCGCTCACGACGTACCTGCAGGAGACCCAACGCTGCGCGCTGCCGCACCTGCGCACGATCGAAGTGTGGCACGACGGCGCGCACATGCGCCTCGACCGCGCGACGCGGCAGAGCCTGGAGCTCGTGGCGACGATGCGCGGCGACGAAGGGACCCCGTTGCTGTCGATCCTCGACCGCACGTCGACGCCGATGGGCGCGCGGCTCCTGCGCAGCTGGCTTCTCGCGCCACTGTGCGACGTGGACGCGATCTCGACCCGCCAGGACGCGGTCGCCGAACTGCATGCGAGTGCCGACCTGCTCACCCAGGTCTCCGAGCACCTCTCCCACGTGCTCGACCTCGAGCGCCTCGGCGCACGCGCGGCGTTCGGCCGGGCCAACGCGAGGGATCTCGTCGGCCTCCGGCAGAGCCTCGAGCGCCTGCCTGCGCTGCGCGAACGGCTGCGGGCGTGCGACGCACCCGAGCTGCGCCGCCTCGCCGAGGAACTCGACCCGCTGCCCGATCTCGCGATCGCGATCGCGAAGACCCTCGTCGACGAACCGCCGCTCGCGCTGCGCGAAGGTGGACTGATCCGCGCCGGCTTCCACGCCGAACTCGACGAGCTGCGCCTGCTCGCTCGCGACAGCACGGAGTGGATGGCCCGCTACCAGCAGGACCTCGTCGAGAAGACCGGCATCCCGAGCCTGAAGGTCGGGTTCAACAAGGTCTTCGGCTACTACATCGAGGTCACGCACACCCACCGTGAGACCCCGCTGCCCCCGGAGTTCCAACGGAAGCAGACGACGAAGAACGCGGAGCGCTACGTCACCGAAGACCTGCGCACCTTCGAGACGAAGATCCTGAAGGCCGAGGAGAACGGCAGGGCGCTCGAATACGAACTGTTCGTCGCGCTGCGCGAACGCACCGCGGCCCACGTCGCACACCTGCAAAAGACGGCGAACGCCGTCGCCGCGATCGACGCGATCGCGTCGCTCGCAACGGTCGCTCGCGAACGCAGCTACTGCCGCCCGCGCGTCGACGACTCGCTCACGCTGCGCATCGACGACGGGCGACACCCCGTCATCGAAGTGACGCACGCAGCCGGCACGTTCGTCGCCAACGACACGGACCTCGCCCCGCCCGAACGGCGCCTCGTGCTGCTCACCGGCCCCAACATGGCGGGCAAGTCGACCTGGATCCGCCAGAACGCGCTGATCGCGATCATGGCGCAGATCGGCAGCTTCGTGCCGTGCAAGGCGGCGCACATCGGCCTCGTCGACCGCGTGTTCACGCGCGTCGGCGGCGCCGACGACATCAGCCGCGGTGCCTCGACGTTCATGGTCGAGATGACGGAGACCGCGAACATCCTGAACAACGCGACGCAGCGCAGCCTCGTCATCCTCGACGAGGTCGGCCGCGGCACGAGCACGTACGACGGGCTGTCTCTCGCGTGGGCGATCGCGGAGGACCTGCACGAACGGATCCGCTGCCGTGCCTTGTTCGCCACGCACTACCACCAGCTGATGGATCTCGCGCGGCCGGGCAGCGGCATCGTCAACTGCCGCGTCGCCGTGCGCGAGTGGGGCGACGAGATCGTGTTCTTGCACCGCATCGAACCGGGTGGCACCGATCGCAGCTACGGACTGCACGTCGCGCGCCTGGCCGGTGTGCCGAAGAGCGTGATCGATCGCGCCGACGCCGTGCTGCACGAGCTCGAAGCGGAAGGCGACACCGTACGCGACTCCCTCGTCGCCGCCCGCGACCGCGCTCGCCCCGGCCCGCGCCAGAAGGAACTGTTCGCGCCGCCGCCCGACCCCGTGCTCGAGGAGCTGAAGAAGCTCGACATCGACGACCTGTCCCCGCGCCAGGCGGTCGACCTGCTGCGTCGCTGGCAAGAGCGTTCGAGAGGCCAGTCGGGCAGCGACGGCAGCCGATAGGCTGCCCGAGCGATGAGCGATCCCGTCACGATCCGACCGTTCCGCCCCGGCGACGAGACCGGACTTCTCGCCGGACACAACGCGACGTTCCCGCCGCGCTCGCTCGCGCACTGGCAGTGGAAGTTCCGCGACAACCCGACGGGCGTCGTGCACACGATGGTCGCCGACCACGTGGAGCACGGCATCGTCGGTGCCTACGTGACGATTCCTGCTCGCTTCCTGATCGAAGGCACGCCCCGCATCGCCGGCCAGTGCGTCGATCTGTACGTACTGCCCGACTGGCGACGGCACGGGCCGCGTCCGGGGCTCTTCGTGAATCTGGCGCTCGCGCACTACGAACTGTGGGGAGGGCGCGGCTCGGAGCAGAACTCGTTCCACTATGGCTGGCCGATCGCGACGTGGCGCATCGGGCAGAAGTACCTGCGTTACGAGATCGTGCGCGACTGGGACCTCCTGTTCCGCGAGATGGTTCCCGGCGGCCTGCCGGTGCGAGCCGAGCCCGGCGATCTCGTCGCGCGCAGCGTGCCACGCTTCTCCGCCGACACCGACCGCCTGTGGGAGGAGTTCGCGCCATCGACCCAGCTCGCGACGATCCGCGACGCGCGCTACCTCAACTGGCGGTACGCCGACGCACACGACGCGACGTACGAACTCTTCGAGTGCCGCGAACGGGCGACGAATCGGCTGCGCGGCGTGATGGTCCTGCGCTTATCCGACTTCCTGTTCCCGAAGACGTGCTTCATCGTCGACTGGCTCGCCGCCGCTGACGACCTCGACACGACGACGGCTCTCGTCGCCGTGGCCGAGGAGCGGGCCAACGCTCTCGGCGCGAACGCCCTCGCGACGCTCTTCCAGCACCGCGATCCGCGCTTCCTGCGGTTCCAGCGCATGGGTTTCCTCGTGTACGGGTCGGAGTACTTCCAGGTGGTGATCCCGTTCGACCGCCAGGAGACGCACTTCTACCGGGAGAACTGGTACCACACGCTCGGCGACAGCGACCTCGTGTAGGGCGGCGATTGCGGCAGTGCTGCGCGCCCCGACAATGCCGCCCATGCCGCGTGCTCCCGCCGCCGTCGTGACGCTCCTGCTCGGGCTCGTGTGCGCCGCGGCGCCGGCGCAATCGAAGCAGGGGAAGAAGGGGAAGAAGGGGAAGACCGCGCCGCCCGAGGTCCAGCGCGAGGCGTTCGGAACGTCCTACTACCTGCTCGAAGTCCCGCCTGGCGATCCCAAGAAACCGCGGGGACTGATCGTGATGCTGCACGGCTCCGGCGGCCGCCCCGAGGTCTGCGTGCCGTGCTACCACGACGCCGTCGCGAAGGGCTTCCTCGTGTGTCTGCCAGCGAGCATCGATCCGGCGCAGTACGACGACGCCGACGAGAAACAGGTGCTCGCGATGGTCGACGACGTGCTGCAGAAGCACGTGATCGATCGCGATCGCATCCTGCTGTCGGGCCACTCGGCCGGCGCCGCGATCTCGTTCTTCCTGGTGTCCCGGCGCCCCGACCTGTTCACCGCGTGCGCCGCCGGCGCTGCCGGGCTGCGCTTCCCGGCGGAACGCATGCGTGGGTCGGCGCACGTGCCGTTCTTCCTCGCGACGGGTGCGAAGGACTTCAACCACGGCGAGTGCACGAAGAGCGCGCCTCTGCTCGAGGCCGTCGGAATTCGGGTGGTGCTGCGCGACGAACCGGCGTGGGACCACGGCCTCGCGCCCGAGGCGTGGACCGCGATGTTCGAGTGGTTCGACGGACTCGTGCCGGCCGAGCAGGGCAAAGCGCTGCGCGCGGCACGCGCGGCGTGCGATGCCGGGACCTGGAGCAAGGCCGCGCCGACCCTGGCGAAGCTGCGCGATGCGAAGGGTACGACCGAGCACGTGCGGACTCGCGTCGACATCATGCTCGCGACGATCGCCGCCGCCGCGGACACCGAACTCGCGGCGATCTTCGAACTCGTCGACGCGAAGAAGTACGAGGAGGCGCTCGCCCGCCTCACGAAGGCGAAGGGCGCGTTCGCCGGCACCACAGCGGCGGCCAGGATCGACGAGGAGATCGCGGCGTGCCGGGCGCAGATCGCGCCGGCGAAGTGACGTCAGCGCCGCGGTCCGCTGAGGATCACCGCGACGGCGATCGCGATCAACACGAGCGCCCCGAGCAGGACGATCGGACCCCGCACTCTTCGTTCGCCCGTGCTCACGTCCTCGTGCCCCCGAAGAGGACCACGCCGAGCGACCCGAACACGATGACCGGCGACCACGCGGCGACGACGGGATGCAGGCCGCGCATGCCGAGGTTCTGGCAGATCAGGTCCATGAGCGAGTACCCGCCGCACAGCCCGATCGCGACGAGCAGACGGAAGAGGCGGCTGCGGCGTTCGTAGTTCACCGCGAGAGGCAGCGCGAGCAGGAGGAGCAGCACGCACGACAGCGGGTACGTGACGTGCCGGTGCAGCGCGTAGCGGAAGTCCGGGCGGTTGGGCCTCGTCCGCACGAGTTCGAGCAGTTCGGTGTACGACAGGGCATCCAGCTCGATCGCGTCGCGACTCCGCTGGACCACGACGTCGGGCGTGAGGTCGCCGCGATCCAGCCACTCGATGGGCCGACTGCCGCGCACGCTCGCGATCACTCCGTTCGTGAGCCGCCAGTCACGGCGCTCCGCATCCCACACCGCCTCTTCGGCGCTGACGCTCGTGTTGTCGAGCCCGGCGGGCGATTCGGTCAGCATCTGGATCCGCCGCATCGTGTTGGAGCGCGGCTCGAACTCCGCGATCTGCAGGCGCAGTTCCTCGGAGACGCCGTCGCGGCCGAACATCTCGTGCACGAGGTTCTTGTGCACCGGGCGCCCTTCCTTGAGGAACGCCTCGTCGCGCGCGAGCGAGGCACCGAATTGCGGCACGACCCACTGCCAGCACACTCCCATCGCCACGCCAGCGAGCGCGCCGCAGAGCAGCACAGGTCGCAGGATCCGGCGGATGCTGCGGCCCACGAAGAGCATCGCCACCACCTCGTTGGCACTCTGCAGCCGCGCGACGGTGAACATGCCCGCGACGACCGCGACGAACGGCGTCACCATCGTGAAGAAGACGGGGACCATCTTCCCGTAGTAGCTCGCGAGAGCGACCGCGAGCTCGACGTTGCCGAGCCCGTGGCTCGCCGCCCTCTCGGTGTACCGCGCGAGTCCGTTCAGCAGATCGACGAGGACCGTGAGGAACAGGAAGAACATCTGCCCGGCGACGAACGCGCCGAGCACGATGCGCCACACGTAGCGGTCGAGCAGCGTCATCGACGCAGCTGCCTCCAGCACAGCGGCACCGCGACGACGGCCAGCAGGACCATCGGCATCCACGCGCACCACGGGCTCTTCGTCGACAGAAGGAGGCGCGCGCCGAGTACCTCGCCGACGTAGAACATCGCCAGCGGGATCAGGGCCAGCACGAGCGCCATCACGCGGCCCTTCTCCCGCGTGAGCTCCGCGATGCAGAAGCCGACCGGCGCCAGCATCACAGGCATCAACGAGAAGCAGCAGCGCCGGAACAGCGTGTAGACCGCGGTCTCCGGCCGCGGATGCACGTCGCGAAGCACCTCGGCGAGCAACTGGTCGCTGCGCAGGTCGTCGTCGCGGTCGTCGCGACGATCGCGCCCGCCCAGATCCTGCAGCGGAATCGTGATCGGCGTCGAACCGATCGACACACCCTTGATCGGGTCGCGCACACCCTCGGGGCGGATCACGATGTCGGCTTCGCCTTCCTGCGGCACCTCGATGCTCACACGCTCCACCCGCAGGATCGACGACTTGTTCTCCTTGTCGAACGGACGGTCGGACGGGCAGTAGATCGTGCAGTCCTCGAACTGCATGCCCTCGCGGTGGCGGAACGTCATCACGTAGCCGGTGTCGGCGATCGGGATGCGGTCGCTGCCGAGCTTCAGCATCAGGAACACGTTGCGAACCGTGTCCGCGATCACGCGGTACTTGCGGAAGTGCACGTCCGGGATCACGTAGTGCAGCGCGACCGATCCGAACACGGACAACAGCATCCCGAGCAGCACCGCGGCCATCATCGGCACGCGCGGCGGGATGCCGGCGGCGCGGATCGCCACGAGTTCACGGTCCTGCGCCGCGCGCGAGTAGGTCAGCACCGTCGCGACGAGGAACGCGATCGTGATGAGGTGCGGCAGCGAATCGAGCGCGAACAGCAGGATGATCTTCGCCGCATCGAAGAGGTCCCCGCCCACCGACCGCTGGATGCCGCGGGAGATCGCGGACACGAGGACCACGGTGAACATCACCAGGAAGGTGATCGCCGCGTTGGCGGTGAGTTCCCTCAGGTAGTATCGATGCAGCTTCCACATCGCGCCGCGTCATGGTTCACGAAGCTCCCGACGAGGGCAACGGCCCGCTTGCCCAATCCGTCGCCGTCGCGACCGGCCGCGCGCGAGCCACGTCCGTTCCGTCGATCGCGGCAGCGCTGCAAGAGCTGCTCGCGCACGACGTCGCGGCATGGGACACGTTCGGCCTCGAGCGGTTCAAGGAGCGCACGGTGCGCAGCGTGTTCCGCGGCGTGCTCGCCGGAGTGCCGGTGCACGTCAAGGTCTTTCGCGCCGACACGCTCGCCGACCGGGCGCGCGATGCCCTGCGCCGGCCGCGCGGCGCCACCGAGGCGAAGAACCTCGTTCGCGCACGGGAGAACGGGATCCCCGTCGTCGAGCCTCTCGCGTACGGCATCGCGGTGGACGGCGACCATCGCCGTGCCTTCGTCGTCACGCACACCGTCGAGCACGCGGCGCCGTTCGACTTCACGATGGACGCACCGTCGCTGCGCCGCGCGGGCGCGCTGCTGCGTCGCATCCAGGACGCCGGCATCGACGCGGGCGACCTGCATCCGGGCAACCTGCTCGTCGATCGGGCGGGCGACCTGCACGCCCTCGACCTGACCTCCGTGCGCTTCGGCGGCCCGCCGACGCTGGCCCGCCGCGCGGCGCGGCTGGCGTTCTTCTGCCAGGAACTCGACGGCGGCGCGGTCGACCCGCGCGCCCGCGAACTGCTCGACGCGTATCTCGCGGCCGGCGCGGCGCTGCCCGCGTCGTTCCGTCGCGAACTGGAACTGGCGACGCACCGCTGGCGCGCCTCGGCCCTCGTGGCGTTCGGCCGCCGCGCCACCCGCACGTGCCGGCACACCCGCGCGGACGAACGTCGTCGCGGCCGGCCGCGGTGGTTCGTGCACCTGCCCGCGGGCGACGCCGATGCACTGACCGCGGAGTGCGAACGGCTGCTCGCCGACGGCGCGCCGCCGCTGCGACGCGGCCGGCGCGGCGCCGTCTGGCTGCACAGCGGATTCGCGGTGAAGGAACGCGACGCCGGCGCGGCGCGGCGCCTGTGGCTCGCGGCGTACTGGCTCGTCTTCGCGCGGGTCCCGAGCGCGCCCCTGGTGGCCCTGCGCCTCACGCACGACCGCGGCTTCGTGTTCTGCCGCGACCTCGGCGCGCCGTCGCTGGCCACGGAGATCGCGGCCGGCGCCCTCGATGCGGGCGCGGTCACCGCATCTGCGCGATCGATCGGCAACGGCGTCGGCCGCCTGCACGCACACGGACTCCGCAACCGCGACCTGAAGTTCGAGAACCTGGTCCGCGACCCGGTGACGCGGGAGGTCTGCATCGTCGATCTCGACGGCGTGCGCCGCGCTTCGACGACGGACACACGAGGCCGCGGCGCCGATCTCGGCCGCCTGCTCGCCGCGTTCCGAGGCGCCGGCTCACCGGGCGGCGACGCGACGGTGCGAACGTTCGTGCGCGCCTACCTGCGCGCGCACGGCGATCTGCTGCAGACGACGCCGTTGCGTCGCGTCGCACGCCGCGCGGAACAGCGCGCCGGCGAGTGGGCCAGCGCGCACCGGTGACGCGACCGGCTCAGCGAAGGCCGACGACACCCTCGGCCGCGTCCGACATCACGGCGCCGAACGGGTTGGCGTTCGGATCGGGCACGAGCGCCTGCTGGTAGAAGTGCAGCCCGAGCAGCGCAGGCGCGAACGGGATCGCCA
>JAEUHQ010000187.1 GCA_016794565.1 Planctomycetota bacterium
AGCGGCAGGCCGTGCTCGATCACGGTCGCGAGTGCTTCGCCCGGGGCCACGGTCTCGTCCCACTTCGTGAGGCACACCGCAGCGACGTCGAGCGGTGCGTACGCGTCGAGCACGACACGGGCGTCGCGCGCGCGGGTGCCGGCGCCGAGGCAGAGCAGCGACGTGCACGCACCGGCGCGCAGGTTGCCTTCGAGGAGCGGCATCGCCTCCGCGTCGCGCGGGCTGCGGCCCGTCGTGTCGACGAACACGCGGTCGCAGTCGGCATGCTGCGCGAGGAGCCGCCGCAGGTCCGTCGCCGTGAATGCGACGGAGAACGGCACGTCCATCAGATCGGCGAACGCGCGGAGCTGCTCGACCGCCGCGACGCGGTAGGTGTCGAGCGTGACGATCGCGATGCGTTCGCCGCGGTTGCGGGCGCGGCCCGCCAGCTTCGCCAGCGTCGTGGTCTTGCCGACGCCGGTGGGGCCGACGAGCGCGATGCGGCGGAATCGCGGGTCGTCGAGTTCTTCGACTTCGGGCGCGGTGTGCACGAGGGCCTGCAGCACGCGGGCGGCGAGCGTCGGCACCGCCGGGTCACCGGGCCGCGACAGGTCGACGCGTGTGCCGATCAGCGCGCGTTCGACGGCGCGCAGCACCGCGGTCGACAGGCCGAACTCCGCCGCCTTCTCGGCGAGCGGCTGGAAGCCGCGCGTCCACCGGGACAGCGACGCATTGCGCCCGGCCTGGTCGCGATTCGTTCGATCGACCGGCGGCGCGTCGGGCTCGGGCCGTGCGGCGACGACGAGGAAGCCGGTGCGGGTCGGTCGAGTCTCCACGACCAGCGCGTCCGGACCGCACTCGCCGCGCACCTGCTCGAGGGCCAGGGGGAGGGTCTTCGCTTCGAAGCGTTTCAGCAGCATGGGGTGTTGGTCCGTGGTGGATCAGCCGGCGACGGCGATGCGTTGGGTGGTCTCGACGCGCTTCGCGGGGCTCGTCTCCTGGTAGCTCAGCACTGCGGCGTTGGGGATCACGCCGGCGATCGCCTCCGCGAGGAATGGGCGCAGGTTGGCGCGCGTCACGAGAACGGGATCGCGGCCGCTCTTCGCCATCGAGGACAACGCCTCGGCGGTGCGGTCGACGAAGCGGCCGAGGAAGCCCGCGGGAAGGTTCGCGACGCCTTCGTTGCCGGCGAGCGCCTCCGCGAGGTTGCGCTCGAGTTCCGGATCGAGGAACGCGGCGTAGAGCGTGCCGGCTGGATCGAGGTGCGGTTCGACGATCGTCCGCGCGAGACGCGTGCGCACCATCTCGGTGAGCTGGCGCGGGTCCTTCGTCTCGATGCACGCGTCGGCGAGCGCTTCGAGGATCGTCTGCAGGTTGCGGATCGGCACACCTTCCTTCAGCAGGCCAGCGAGGATGCGCTGCACCTGACCGAGCGTGAGCTGGCCGGGGATCAGTTCCTCCACGACCGCCGGCGACACCTTCTTCAGGTTGTCGACGAGAGACTTCACGTCGTCGCGCGACAGGAGTTCGCCGGCGACCTTCTTCAGGACTTCGGTCACGTGCGTGATCAGCACGGACGCCGCGTCGATCACTGTGTAGCCGAGCAGTTCGGCGCGGTCCTTGTCCGCTTCGGCGATCCAGCGCGCGGGTAGGCCGAAGGCGGGCTCGATGGTCTCGACGCCGGCGATCGGTTGCGCGGTGCCGCTCGGGTCCATCGCGAGGTACTGGCCGGCACGCAGGCTGCCGCGGGCGACCTCCTGACCGCCGAGCAGGATGCGGTACGCGTTCGGATCGAGCTGCACGTTGTCGCGCACGCGGATCGGCGGCACGACGAGGCCGAACGCCTGCGCGAACTGGCGCCGCAGCGAACGGATGTGGTCGAGCAGGCCGCCGTGGCGGCCCGGTTCGACGAGCCCGATGAGGCGGTAGCCGATCTCGATGCCGAGGCGATCGACGGCGAGCAGTTCTTCGACGGGCGCCTGCTCTTCACCGGTCGGCGCCTTCGCTTCGGCCGCGGCCTTCGCGGCGGCTTCCGCGGCGTCGGTGGCCTTCTGCGCGTTCGCGGAGAACGCGAACAGCACGGCGGCGATCGAGCAGATCAGGATCGTCGGCATGCCGGGCAGCAGCGAGAGCGCGACGAGGATGCCGGCGACGATGCGCATCGCGCGGCCGCTGCGCAGCATCTGGTCGCTCATCTCCTGACCGAGCCCGTCTTCGCTCGCGCCCTTCGTCACGAGAATGCCCGCGGCCGTCGACACCAGCAGGCCGGGGATCTGCGCGACGAGGCCGTCGCCGATCGTCAGGACCGTGTACTTCTCGAAGGCCTGGAAGACGCCCATGTTGCCGAACACGGTCGCCATCAGCAGGCCGCCGACGATGTTGATCGCCGTGATGATGAGGCCGGCGACCGCGTCGCCGCGGACGAACTTTCCGGCGCCGTCCATCGCGCCGTAGAACTCCATCTCGGCCGTCAGCGCCTTGCGCTTGCTCTTCGCCTCTTCGTTCGTGATGAGACCGGCGCTGAGGTCCGCGTCGATCGACATCTGCTTGCCGGGCATCGCGTCGAGGGCGAACCGCGCGGTCACTTCGCTGATGCGGTTCTGGCCCTTGGTGATCACGATGAACTGGATCACCACGAGCACGAGGAAGATGACGATGCCGACGAGCGGACTGCCGCCGACGACGAAGCCGCCGAACGTGCGGATGACCGCGCCGGCGTCGCCCTCGAGCAGGATCAGTCGCGTCGACGCGACGTTCAGCGCGAGCCGGAACAGCGCGGAGAACAGCAGCACCGACGGGAACGTGCTGAAGTCGACGGGCCGGTGCGCGTGCAGCACGGCCATCACGATGAGCAGGCTCACCGTGAGGTTGAGGCTCAGCATCGCGTCCAGCACGAGCGGCGGGACGGGGATGAGCATCACCGCGAGGATCGCGACGAAGAACAGCGCGAGCAGGCTGTTGCGGTTGGAGCCGTTGCCCTCAGTCATGGTTCAGCCCTCCCGAATCGATCACGGAGCAGTTCATGCGGTGCGGCCCTTCAGTCGGTAGACGTGGCTCAGGACCGTCGCGACGGCCTGGTAGAAGCGCTCGGGGATCGCCTGGCCGACCTTCACGGCGCGGAACAGTGCGCGGGCCAGCGGCGGGTCCTCCATCAGCGGAACGTCGTTCTCCCGCGCGATCTCGCGGATGCGCTGCGCCATCTCGTCGACGCCCTTCGCGACGACGGTCGGGGCGAGGTCGCGCGAGCGGTCGTAGCGGAGTGCGACGGCGAAGTGCGTCGGGTTGGTGATCACGACGTCCGCCTTCGGGACGATGGCGGTCATGCGATGGCGCAGCAGGTCGTTGCGGGCGCGACGCTGGCGCATCTTCATCGTCGGATCACCCTCCGAGCGGCGTCGTTCGTCCTCGACCTCCTGCTTCGACATCATGTTGCGCTTCGTGAACTGGAAGCGCTGCCAGAAGACGTCGGCGGCGGCGAGCAGGAACGTCACGACCCCGACCCACAGGAGCAGCGAGATCGCGATTTCGCCGACCATCGCGGCGGCGACGTCGGCCGGGACCTGGTGCAGTTCGAGCAGTCCCTGCCACCGGTCGCCGAGCACGTACTGGAGCACGCCGATCAGCACGCCGAGCTTCAGCGCCGCGAACGCCGTGCGGACGATGGCCTGGACGTTGAAGACCTTCTTCCAGTTGTTGATCGGGTTGAGGCGCTCGATCTTGAAGCCGAGCACTTCGTTCGACCATCGCAAGCCGATCTGGCCGTAGCCGAGCACTGCCGCGGATCCGGCGATGATGGCGACCATCGTCAGGAACGGCGGCAGCACGCCCCACACCGCGAGACCGATCTCCTGGCACGAGCCCGTGATCGTGGGCGCACCGTGTTTGTGCGGGGCGATGTCGAGGCCGCGACGCATGACCTGGGCGAACGAGTCGACGAGCCACGCGCCGCACGTCGAGAACGCGATGGCCGCGACGAGCAGGCCGCCGCCCTGCACGAGTTCGCGCGACAGCGACGTGTCGCCGCGGTTGCGCACGTCGGCGAGCCGCGTCGGCGTCGGCTGCTCGGTCTTGCCCTGGTCGTCGTCGAAGATTCCCATGGGTCAGGCCGGGAACATCGCGCCCGCCTGGTCGAGCAGCGCGCGGAAGGCGTCGACGAGGAACGGCGTGCCCTTCGTCAGGAAGAGCGCCATCACGCCGAGGGCGAGCAGCACACGGAGCGCGAAGCCGAACTCCATCATGTTGATCGCCGGAACGGCGCGGCCGAGCACGACCATCGTGATCGACAGGAGGAACATCAGCGACAGCATCGGCAGCGAGTACTGCAGCGCGATGGCCACGCTGCCCGCGACCATGACCCTGAGCCCGTCCCAGATCGGCGCGATGTCGAACGGCTGCCCGACGCGGCAGGCGCGGAACGTGTGTTCGAGCAGCCGCAGCGCTTCGTGGTGCAGGTCGAATTGCAGGATCAGGAGGAAGCCGAAGACCTGGAGCAGCTGCGAGATCACCGTCGCGTCGGTGCCGCTCTCGGGGTTCATGAGGCGCGCCATCGAGAACCCCATCTCCGAGCTGACGACTTCGCCCGCGCTGACGAGCAGCGAAGTGAGCGTCGACAGCGCGAGGCCGAGCGCGAAGCCGACGACCGCCTCGCGGATCGCCATCACGCCGAGGGCGAGCAGCATCGGCGGCGTTTCGACGCGCTGGTCGCCGACCCACCAGAAGACGCCGCCGAGCGACACCGCGAGCACGATGCGGAACGTCGCCGAGTCGATCTGCCGGCCGAAGAGCGGGACCACGGCGAAGAACGCCGCCGTCCGCACGATGTGCAGGAACAGCGAGTTCGCGTAGTCCTGAGCCAGCAGGATGTCCATCGGCGTGCGGTCCCGCGTCAGCCGCTGAGGCCGTAGGCGGCCAGGTTCTTGAAGAGAGCGACCGTGTACTCGCGCAACGTGCCGAGGATCCACGGCATCATCGCGACGAGCGCGATGAGCACCGCGAGCATCTTCGGCACGATGCTGAGGGTCTGCTCCTGCATCGACGTCACCGTCTGCAGGAAGCTCGTCGAGAGACCGACGAACATGCCGATCAGCAGGGCGGGTGCGCAGATCATCAGCGCGGTGAGCAGCGCCGACTTGCAGAGGTCGAGGAGTGCTTCGTGGCCCATGGGGCGTCTCCGATCAGGTGTTGAAGCTGCTCGCGAGCGACACGACCACGAGGTCCCAGCCGCCGACGAGGATGAAGAGGAGAAGCTTCAGCGGCGTCGACACGACGACCGGCGGAAGACTGAACATGCCCATCGAGACGAGGATCGAGCTGATGACGAGGTCGATCACGACGAAGGGCAGGAAGAGCACGAAGCCCATCTGGAACGCCGTCTTGATCTCCGACAGCACGAACGCGGGCACCGTCACGTGGAAAGGCGTCGCCATCGCGGTCGCCGGCCGCGGGGTGCGGCTGAGTTCGAGGATCAGCTTCACGTCCTCCTCGCGCGTCTGCGACAGCATGAACTCATTCATGCGGCCCGTCGCGATGCCCGCCGCCTGCTGCCAGTCCATGCGGTTCTCGACGTAGGGCAAGTAGGCCTTGTCGTAGATGTCCGTGACCACGGGCTTCATCACGAACATCGTCATGAACAGCGCGAAGCCCGTCGTGATCATCGCGGGCGGCAGGTCCTGCATGGACATCGCGCGCTTCAGAAACGACAGCACGATCACGATGCGCGTGAAGCACGTCATCGTCATCACGATCGCCGGCGCCATCGCCAGCACGGTCATGAGGAGCACGATCTCGAGCGCGCTGCCGAGCTTCTGCGGTCCGTTGCCGGCGTCGATCGTCACCGAGACGCCGGGGCCCTTCGGCGCCGGCGCGTTGCCGCTCGTGGGAGCGGGCGGGCCGATCGGGTCGGCCGGGTCCTGCGCGTGCAAGGCTCCGAGGCCGAGCACGAACGCGACGAGCATCGCGAGCAGCCGGCTCATGCGCGGCCGACCTTCTGCAGCAGCGAACGGAAGTCCTCGAGGTCGACGTCGGCCTTGGCCGCCGGACGTGCTGCGGCTCGTGTCGCACGTTGCGCCGGCGTCAGCGGCGGGCGCGGGATGACGAGGTTCTTCGGTACCGCGCCCTCGTCGTCGACAGCCGGAGTCGCGACCGAGCGCGCGAGCACCTCGGCTTCGTCGGCGGCGCGGTCGGGCAGTCGCCCGCTCTCCAGCAACGACAGGCCGCGTTCGTGTTCGCCGATCAGGAGGATGCGGTCGTCGAACTCGATCGCGTGCACCGCCTGGCGAGTGGACAGACGCAGCGTCTGGCGCAACGTCACGAGCGGCGTCGCACCGCGCACCGGCGTGGCGCCGCCGCGGAGCTTGCGCACCGCGAACAGTCCGCCGACGCCGAGCAGCAGCACGCCGACGAGCGCGCTCGTGATCTGCCACAGGTCCGGAGTGCGGGGCAGGCTCGGCACGGAACGCGCAGCCAGGGTGGCCGCGTCGTTCGTGGCCGGCGCGCGATCGTCGGGCGCGGAAGTGGCCGGCAGGGCACCCTTCGTCGCGGCGCCGGCGGTGGTGCCGCCCTGCATCGACAGGGGGCCCAGGACCAGGAGCAGCGCGACCGCCGGGGGGATCCAGAGCCACTTCGGCGCCGATTGCAGGTTGAGTTTCACGTCGTTCCCGAAGCACACGAGATGCCAGGTGGCGGACCACAAGATGTGGTGGAGCGGAGCCCTCCGCGCACCAGGTCGCTGCTGCAGCCGTCCACACTCGCGTCGTCGAGTCGTACGACAGTGCGGCCCGGCCCCCGCGTGCTACCTTCGCCCCGCCATGGCGTCCTCCCCGTTCGACGAACTCGTGCACCGCGTGAACAACCTGCTCGGCACGATCCAGGTGCAGGCCGAGGTGGCGCGCCTCGCTGGCTCCCTCGAGGCGCACATGAACGCGTTGCGGCTGATCGAGGAGTCGGCGCTGCGCACGCAACAGGACCTGCAGCGGTTGCGGAACGCGGCCCGCGCACCCGGCAGTGAGTCGCGGTCCGACGGCTGACATCGGACCGCGGCGCGCGCGGCCTACAGGAACGTGACGACGATCTCGTCCGTCAGCGTGAACTCGAACCCGAGCAGGGACAGCGGGCACCCGCCCGGCGCGAATACGTCGATGCCCTGGGCCGCGACCTGCATGCCGATCAGCGTGACATCGGGCGGCACCGTGTAGGCGATGCTCGATTGCCCCAGCAGCGACATCGTCCCGGCGTCGATGCCGAGTTCGCAACCGCTGCACAGCGCGACCGGCGCCGTCGACTGCCCGATCAGGAACAACGGGATGCCCTGCGCGCCGACGAGATCGAGATACATCGTCTCGCCGAGCGCCGGCAAGCCGTTCGCGACGAGCTGCATCGCCCCGCAACCAGCGACCGCGTGGTCGAAATACGACGTCGCGGAGAGGTCCAGGTGACCGCGGTAGAACGCAGCGAGCGCGCTGGCGCCGAAGCTGCCCGACGCCGTCCATGCCGCGACGTAGCCCGTCGTGTAGGTGCCGCCGCTGTGCTCCGATGTGATCTGCAGGTTGTCGTCGACCTCGATGTAGCCGTTGAGCAGTTCGGGATACGCGGTGACCGCGAGCTGTGAGTTGGGTGCGAGGTGCACTGTCGCGAGGTAGGGCGCCCAGTCGTTGCCGACCGACGAGGCCTTCTCGCTGAAGCCGACGGCGAAACGCGTGCCGTCGGTGTCGACGCACGGATGCACCTGGTTCGCGAAGTTCGGGCGATTCAGCAGCTGCGTGAGGTTCGTCGAGCCGGTCGCGTTCGTCGCGTCCTGGAAGACCGCGCCGTAGATGTCATCGTGCCCGACGGCGATCACGCTGCCCGGGATCGTGCGTTGCCACACGACCATCCAGCGGTCGACGCCGCTGACGAAGTCGGTCTTCGACGAGACCTGCGGTTGTGTGTCGTTCGACGTCGTTGCATCGACCGTGATGTCCTGCGCGACGATGGTGCCGTCGGCGGCGACGAGCGCGCCGTGGATGTCGCGATCGGTGAACCCCGTCCCCTGATCCCATACGACGACCCATTGCTGCACGCCCGTCTCGGGGCCGCAGCACTTCGAAACCGACGCGTTGGCCCGCCCGACGAAGGCGGGAGTCCCCAGGACCTGGATCGCTCCGACGACCCCGTCGGTGCCCACCGTGGCCTGCAGGACGCCGGCGTTGCGTATGCACGTGACGCAGTAGTTGCCCGGCAGGGAGGCGGTCGGCGAGGGATTGCCGCCGACATCGGGTGACTCGGGTGCAGAGAGAAGCGCCGGGACGATCGTGAACTGCGCACCGAAGACGAACGTCGGGATCGTCTGCGGCGCGGCCAGATCGACGAGGCGCCCGCCAACCTCCGAGTTGCGCTTCGCGGCACAGAGGAACTGACTCGCGGCGACGTGACTCGCGACGCGCGGAGCCGTCCACGACGTGGTCGTGAAGTCGACGAAGTCGGCGAGGAGCGGGGTGCCGGTGCGGGAATAGGCGTGGACGCGGACGTCGTGGTCCGTCGCGCTGAAGACCTCCTCGAACACTCCCGCGTACACACCATCGAACGTGCTCACGTACGCGATGTCGGGATTCAGGTGGTCGTAGCCGTTCGGCGGTTGCACGAAGCTCGTCACCAGGAAATACGGGTCGATCGTCAGAGGGAACGTCGCGTGCGCGGCGAAGTCCGCGGGCACGGTGTAGACGAGCGTGCCGTTCGCGAACGTCGTCGTCGCCGGCGCCGTTGCACCGCGTGCGTCGACCGCGGTCGCCTTGCCGATCTGCACGCCGCCGAGCTCGTTCGTGAAGCGGAGCGAACCGTCGGCGTCCTGCGTGGCCGAGAGTTCCGTCGTGACGCGCATCGAGACCGAGCAGGCGCCGGCCGCGCGTCGTTCGGCGAACACGAACTTCTGTTCGATGCTGCGCGGTGTCAGTTCGTAGATCTCGGTGAGCGAGCCCCGTTCGATGGTCACGCGCTGCGTCTCCTGAGCGCGCGCGGCGGTCGTGAGATCGAGGGGCAGCGCCGTGTCGCCGCAGCGAGCGCCGGCGAGCTCCACGGTGACCGGGAAGTTGCGTGGCGCCTTCGAGCCGAGGAACGGCACGAACGTGCACCCCTGTGGTCCGAACGAGGCCTTCCAGTCGTCGCCGTGTGCCCAGACGAGGCCGTCACCCTGGGTGTCGACGTGGACGCGGCCGGTCGTCGGCGCGAGCGGGAACGATGGATTGGTGGCGCGCAGCGCCGGTTCCTGGGCGGTGAGAGACAGGATCGCGCCGAGCAGCACGAGGGCGGCGCGCAGCATGGTTGCCATCGGGGATCTCCGTGGGACCGGCTCCGGTCCGTGAGCACTCCGAAGCCGCATTCGGCAGTCCGACCGAACAGCGGATGCCGGAATCTTCCGGCGCCACCATCGCGCACGAACGGCGCCCGGGCCGCTACGAAGCCGGTGGCGCCTCGGACGGGGCGGTCGGGATCATCGTCCCGAGCTTCTGTGAGAGCTGCGCTTCTTCGCACGGGAAGCCGAGGATCGCGTCGGCGCGGGACAGGAACGCCTGCGTCACCCGTTGCCGCGACGGCTGATGGAGCAGCAGCACGACCTTCGTCGTGGTCGACAGATCCTTGATGCGGCGGCACCAGTCGAAGCGGCGGTCTTCGCCCGGCGGCACGTCCATCAGCACGATCTCGTTGCGGTGCGCAGCAGGATTCGGGATCTCGCCGCGGCCGTGGCGGCGCAGCTCGAGTCCGACGCGACGACAACTGCGCCGCAGGGTCTTGAACACGTCGGGCTGCATCACGAACGCGGCGAGCGTGCCGCGGATCGGCGCGGCCGGGATCGTCTCCAGCCCTTCGTCCTCGGCTCGAGGAGACGCTGCCGCGGCCTTGGCGGGCTGGGCGTCACCGCCCGTGAGGGGAGCCTTGTTCCACGCTTCCGCGGTCGCCTGGTCGAGAACGAGCCAGCCGACCGACTCGGGGTACTCGCCGAGCTTCAGCCGGAACGTGAACACGGCGAGCGTGCCCGTGCCGAGCGAGGTCGCTTCGCTGTCGGCCTTCACCGTCTGCTGATCCTGGTAGCGGATCTCGGTGCCCGCGACGTTGTCGCGCAGCACGTTGCCGAACCCGGCGAACAGTACGTTGCCCAGTTCGCCGAACGAGGTCGCGTCCTCGGCGGTGAACTCGCCCTTCGTCCGCTTCTCCGCGATCGTCTCGTCGGAGGTCATCATCAGGAGGCCGCCCATCGCGATCGCGTCGCCGGCGTCGAGCAGCGCGACCATCGTCTTGCCCGGAACCGGCTTCTCGATCGCGCCACGCGCGGCGACCATGAGGCGCGGCAGCGAGCGCACGAACGCGTCCGCAGGATGGAGTTCGACGTCGCCCGGTTTGACCACCAGCTCGCGCCCGACGAGCGCACCGATGCTCTCGCCGATCGTGCTGGTCAACATCGCGCAGATGCGCGCCAGCTCCTTGCACGAAGGGGTCTTCACCGTCGCGTCGCTCATGGCGTGCCCGTCAGCATCCCCCCATGCGATCGCGGGTTGCCGCGCCGCGGCGCGCGTACGGACCTCGTCGAGTTGCCATCATCGGTGCCATGCTCCTTTCGACAGATGCGATCGCTTCACTTCAGGAGTGGTCGCCGTTGTTCGTCCGCTTCGGCCGTGAGGGGACCCCGGGCGTCGAGTTCCTCGACGACGAGGTCCGATGACATCGGCAAGGCGACTTCGCGGCGCGGGTCCGCGAGCGCCCACGCGCCCACCTTCGCGCGAACGGCCGCGCGGCTCGCCGCGGTCTCGCTGACGACGAGTTGCGGGGTGCTGCCCTTGGTTCGACGAGGCGGATTCACGAGTCCGCTATCGGCGGGGTCCGACTTCGAGTGGAGGCGGTCCGGTGGCCGCTGTCAGGCCTCGATGCCGTGGGCGGAACGCGCGCGATCGCGCGCGGATCAGGCGCCGTTCTGTGCGCGGTCGAGCTGCGCCTTGAGGCGCGCCATCACGTTGCTGTGGATCTGGCACACGCGCGACTCCGTGAGCTCCATGATCTCGCCGATCTCGCGCATCGTGAGGCCCTCGTAGTAGTACATGAGGATGATCAGGCGCTCCTTCTTGGTGAGGCTGCCGGTGATCGTGTCGAGGGCATCGCGCTGCTGGATCGTGTCGACCGGATCCACCGACTTGCGATCGGCGAGGATCTCGACCTTCTCCATCTCCTTCTCCTCGTCGCCGTCGTCCCACTTCTCGGACAGGGAGAAGATCGTCTTCGCGTTGGCTTCGACTTCGTGCGCCTGCAGCTCCTCGAGCGAGATCCCGAGCGTCGCGGCGATCTCGGCGTGGTTCGGCGAGCGGCCGAGTTCGCCTTCGAGCTGACGGATCGCGCGATCGAGACGGTGTGCCTTCAGGCGAACGAGGCGCGGTACCCAGTCCTGCGACCGCAGCTCGTCGAGGATCGAGCCGCGGATGCGCGTCGTGCAGTAGGTCTTGAACTTGATGCCGCGCGACAGGTCGAAGCCGTTGATCGCGTCCATCAGGCCGAACGTGCCGGCCGAGCTCAGGTCGTCGAGCTCGATCGACTTCGGCAGCGTCTGCAGCACGCGCTCGGCGATCGCGCGAACGAGCGGCATGTGGTGCTCGATGAGCGTGTTGCGCAGGTTCTCGTCACGAGTGCGCTTGAACGTCTTCCAGATCACCTCGAGCTCGGCTTCCGACACCGGGTTGTTGGGCGCGGGAGCGACCGTGGGCGCCGCCGTGCGGGAGCCCTTCGTGTCGCGATCGACCGCCTTCAGGCGGTTCGTGGGCTGAGCGGCGGCGGGGCGAGGAGAACGGAGCGCGGCGGACGACTTGGCCATGGGGACGAGACTCCAGCAGGACGGCAGACGCAGGACGGAAGGGAGCGACTCTGTCGCGGCAGAGTCGGTGGGACGACGCTTGTCGGCTCCTGGATGCGTCGAACGGTCGCTGCCTGCCTGCCTTCCTCGTCTCGTCGCGCGCGACCGCACCGTGAGGGGCGCCGCGCGGGGGAGTTTCGTCGGGGCTCGCACCCGGCCGTTCGTTCCGTCGGCGCGTCGAGTGGACTCGAGGCGATGCGGAACGGAGCCGGAGCGTGCGATTGCCCTCGCTTCATTTCGGGAACCAGGCTGCCATGGTCGGCGGGTGCCGACCGAAGGCCCTATGGCTTTGCGTCACCGACTTTCGTCGGGTTTGCCGTTTCGAGAAGCATGTCTTGGTGGGAGCCGAGACACCAAAGAACGTGACCCTCGCGGGTCGGTGGCCCATGATCGGCCCGCGCCCTCTCCCGATTGAGCGATGCCTCTGGGGAATCTTGAGCGGTTCCCGCAAGTAACTCCCATTCAAAGACTTGCGGGCAAAGAAAATCGAGACATTGGTGTCGCGGTCCCGATTTTCAACATCCGCCTCCCAGCCGCCGTGCCGAAGCTTGCGGAGCGCGGGCGAGCCCAACCTGCAGGCGCGCCCAGACGCCGATGTGCCATCCCTGGTGGTTGGTGCGCCACCGGCCTCCCCGTCGCACCGTCATTCGATGCGAACGAGTGCTTCGACCCGGCGGCCGGGGAGTGCCTTGCGGCCGTTCAGGAACGCGAGCTCGACCGCGAACGCGCAGCCGACGACCGCGCCACCGGCGGCCTCCACGAGCTTCGCTGCCGCCGCCATGGTGCCGCCCGTCGCGAGCAGATCGTCGACCACGAGCACGCGTTCGCCTTTCTGGAACGCGTCCTGATGGATCTCGACGGCGTCGGTGCCGTACTCGAGCACGTACTCCACACGATGCGTCTTCCACGGCAGCTTGCCGGGCTTGCGGACGGGCACGAATCCGGCGCCAAGACGCATCGCCAGCGGCACGCCGAACAGGAAACCGCGCGACTCGATCGCCGCGACCTTCTCGATCCTGCCGAAGTCGAACGCGGCGAGGCGTTCGATGGCCGCCTGCATCGCCGGCGGTGACGCCAGGAGCGGCGTGATGTCCTTGAACAGGATGCCCGGCTTCGGGAAGTCGGGCACGTCGCGCAGGAACTTGGCGAGATCCATGGGGGCATCGTGCCCGCCCGACCTGCGCCGGGCGAGCACTTCGGCGGGCTGCTCGCCCGCCGTGCCCACGCAGAGCATCAGCGCGTGCGCGCCGCGGCGCCCTGGCGGGCGCGTTCCTGTCCGGTGACCACGACGGCGCCCGGCAGGTTCGACAGGTCCGGCGCATCCGACAGCCCGCGGCGCGGGCTGCGGCCCTCGATCGATCGCGGTTCGGCGGGGCGCCCCGGCTCGGCGGGCGCGGGCGGCTTCGCGGGAGCCGGCGTACCGCCCGCCGGGGCCTTTGGCGCGGGCCGCGGCGGAGCCGGCGGGCGGGCGGGCTCGTTCCGAACGGGTGCGGGTGCCGCGGGCTTGGCGCGCGCGGGTGCGACCGGTGCACCTGCATCGGTCGCGCGCTTCAGGTTCGGCGGCTCGAAGTGCTCGAGATGCGCGGGGCGCTGCGGAAGCCGCGGCGCCGGTGCCGCGCCCTTCGCTCGCTGCGCCACCTTCGCGGCCGCCGTCGTCGGCCGCTTCATGGCGGGCTTCTGAGCGACGGCGCGAGGCGCCGGGGCCTTCGCCACTGCGGGGCGAGCCGCGGGCCGCGTTCCCGCGGGCCGAGCCGCGCTCGGAACCGCGGGTGCGGCCTTCGGTGCCGGGCGCACGAGCAGGGTGCCGAGGTCGGCGCGGTGCGCGTCGATCCAGGTTCCGAGCAGGCGCGAGACGACGAACAGCGGCACGACGCACAGTGGGCCGACCATCGCGATCTGCACCCAGACCGGGCGCCCGAACACGAGCCATGCCGTCGCGGCCGCCGGCGCGAACAGGAGCCACGCGACGGACACGAGTCCCGGGTACCCGACGCCGCTGCGGGCGGCGCCGCGCAGGAGCGTGGTCGGCGACAACGCGCCGAGGTCGCCGCGAACCTGGCGCAGCGCCCATGCGAGCGGCGTGAAGAACGCACCGACCATCAGGCCGGGGAGAGCCGTTGCCACCGGTGCACCGAGTGCGAGCGCGAGCAGCGACGGCACGAGGAGTGTTCCCAGCACGATGCCCGCATCCGCGAAGAACCGCCGAGCGTCCGCGACGAGCTGGCCGAACTCGGGCACGTTCGGCACGTCGCCGACGCCCTGGCTGCTGGTCACGAGGATCTGTCGCCCCATCGCGCCGACGACGCCGAGGACCAGCAGTCCCGGCAGAGCCGCGATCGCCGCGAGCAGGAACGGCGAGCCGCCCGCCGTCAGCAGGCCGCCGACGCCGACGACCAGCGGGAAGGCCAGCGTCGTCATCAGCACGAGCAGCGGCATGTGCTGATGGAACAGGTACTGGAGCGCGTCGACCGCGTGATCCTGGACGCGAGGCTTCGTGAGCCGCGGCATGCCGTCCTTCGAACGCGATCCGGCATTGCTGGCTGCCGGCGCCGCGGAATGGCCGTCGGCGCGCGCTTCGGCGTCGGCGACCGCGCCTGCGCGAGCGAGCTTCGAACGAACGAGCTGCTGTACGACGGCACCGCGGATGTGTCCGAGACAATCGACTGCTTCGTCGGTGTGTCCGAGTCGCAGACTCACCTCTGCCAGTTCTCGCCAGATTTCGTCGGAATCGAGACCGCGCTCGATTGCGCGATGCAGCGTTGCATAGCGCTGCTGCGGCGTCTCCTGCGGGGGAGTTGCATGGCTCTCCAGTTGCACGGGATCTCCTTTGGGTTCGTGTCGAGGAATCGGACGGACCGGCGTCAGGCGGAATCGGCGCGCCGGTGCGCGACCTTGACCGCCTGGTCTCGCGGCGAGACACCGCGTGCGAGCGACTCCGGTCAAGTCCGGTGGCGTCCTCGGACGATGGGCAGCAGCGAGGCATCCCATGGGATCGGAGCTTTCGCGAATCGTCGTCTCCACGTCACTGCTCGCCGTGTGCGCACTGGCGCAGAACACGACGGTGCCGGCCACGATGGACGGCATCGAGGGCGGCGGCGGCACGAGCATCCCGTTCGGCAGCAACCTCGCGTGCCGCTACCAGGCGCTCTACGACGTCGAAGAGCTCCCGTGGACCGGGCCGCGCGTCATCACGGGGATCTCGTTGCGCGCGGACAACACGCCCGCCGGTCTGGCGATGGCCGGCAAGCAGTTCCTCGACATCTCCATCCTGATGTCGACGAGTCCGCGCAGGGCGGCGGACGCGAGTTCCACGTTCGCCGACAACTACGGCATCGACGCGACCTGGGTCGTGAACCACCAGATCACGGCGCTGCCCGCGCAGCCGATCGTCGCGTCGGGTCCGCGCGCCGCGAACATCGACTTCACGTTCACCGTGCCGTGGGCGTACGGTCTGACTCCCGCGATCGGCACCGGCCCGGCGCCGACGAGCCTGCTCGTGGAGATCTGGATCCACTCGCAGCCGAGTGGTGTCTACCGCATCGACAACCTCAGCAGTTGCACTTCGCCGACCGCGACGTTCGGCAACCAGGGGCCCGCCTGCGCCGTTCCCGGCAAGCAACCGGTCGCTTTGACGACGGACACGACGATGCTCGCCGGCAGCCCGTTCGCGTGGCACATCGCGAACGCGGACGCGAACGCGATCTTCCTCGTCGGTCTCGGGACGTCCGGCACGGGCAGCTTCCTCGGTCAGGCGGCGTGGGCCCTGCCGATGCCGTTGTTCGATCCCGCCAACCCGTCGGTGCCCTGGCCCACGTTCCCGTACCTGGGCTACTCGGCGCCCGATTGCTGGTTGAACATCGACCCCGTCCTGTGGCTCGGCGGCGTCTGCGATCCGGCCGGCGTCGGCTACACGAGCATCGACATCCCGCCGGGTCGCGAGATGGTCGGCGCCACGTACTACGGGCAGGCTCTCGTCGTCGCGCCGACCGCGAATCCGCTGCGCCTCGTCACGTCCGACGGTCGTTCGGCGACGGTCTGCGGGCCGCTCGGTGTGGCGCGCGTCTTCTCCTTCTACAACACCACGACGGTGCCGCCGCAGCCTTTGCCTCTGACGGGCTCGATGCAGGTGGGTGTCGGCCCGATCTTCGACGTGCACTGATCTCCGGCTGTGGCCCGAGACGGCGCGATCTCCGCGGCGAACGCGGATCCGTCCCTTGCCCCGTTCGCGGCGCGGCCCGACACTGGGCGGCCCACATGAAGGTCCTGCTCTGTCGGCCGCGCGGCTTCTGCGCCGGCGTCGAACGCGCGATCGAGACCGTCGAGCGCGCGCTGAAGAAGTTCGGTCGGCCGGTGTACGTCCGCCACGAGATCGTCCACAACAAGCTGGTCGTGGAAGACCTGGTGCAGAAGGGCGCGATCTTCGTCGACGACCTCGCCGACGTGCCCGCCGGGAGCCACGTGATCTTCAGTGCGCACGGCGTGGCGCCGGACGTGTTCGCGCAGGCGGGCAAGTACCAGTTGCATTCGATCGATGCGACGTGCCCGCTCGTGACGAAGGTCCACGTCGAGGCGCGGCGGTTCGCAGCGCGCGGACTCACGATCCTCTTGATCGGCCACGAGGACCACGTCGAGGTCGAGGGTGTCGTCGGCGAAGCGCCCGATCGAACGATCGTCGTCGCCACGCCAGAGGAGGCCGAGGCCGTGCAGGTGCCGGATCCGACGCGTGTCGCGGTGCTGACGCAGACCACGCTCAGTGTCGACGAGGCGATGCGCGTGATGAAGGTGCTGCAGCGTCGCTTCCCGAAGCTGCAGGCGCCGCGCAAGGAAGACATCTGCTACGCGACCACCAACCGCCAGATGGCCGTGAAGAGCCTGCGCGGCAAGGTCGATCTCTGGCTCGTCATCGGCGACCGGATGAGCAGCAACAGCAACCGCCTGCGCGAGATCGCCGCCGATTCCGGCGTGTCCGCGCACCTGCTCCTCGGTGCGAACGAGATCCGCACCGAGTGGTTCGCCGGCGTGAAGACGGTCGGCGTCACGTCCGGCGCGAGCACGCCGGAGAGCAGTGTCTCCACCGTCGTGAAGCGCCTGCGCGAACTCGGCGCGACGTCCGTCGAGCAGATCGACGGCATCCCCGAGACCATCGAGTTCATGTTGCCGCACGAAGTGCGCTGAAGCGATGAAGGTCGCGCTCTGCCAGATCGACACCACGGTCGGCGACTTTGCGGGCAACTCGGCGCGCATCGTCGCGGCGGCGCGCGAGGCGCAGCAACTCGGCGCGCAGCTCGCCGTATTTCCCGAACTCGCGATCTGCGGCTACCCGCCCGAGGACCTGCTCGTCAGTGCGTCGTTCCTCGCGCGGCACGACGCGATGCTGCGCGAGCTCGCCGCGAACGTGCCTCCCGCGCTGCACGTTCTCGTCGGTTGCGTCGAACGCAACCCCGCGGCGCCCGATCGTGGCGGCCGCCCGCTGCACAACGCCGTCGCCATGCTGCACGGCGGCCAGGCCCGCATCGTCGCCAGGAAGAGCCTGTTGCCGACGTACGACGTGTTCGACGAGTCGCGCTACTTCGAGCCGTGGACCGCGCCGGGTCGCAACGTCGTGACGCTGCACGGAGTGCGCGTCGGCATCGTCGTCTGCGAGGACGGCTGGAACGACGAGCACTTCTTCGACCGCCGCATCTACGCGATCGACCCCGTCGAGGAGGTCGTTCGCGCTGGCGCAGAGATCGTCGTCAACCTGAGCGCGAGCCCGTGGCTGCGCGGCAAGGAGGCGTTCCGCCACCGCATGGTCGCGGCTGCCGCGGCGCGCCACGGCGTCCCGATGCTCTACGTGAACATGGTCGGCGGCGACGTCGCGCTGCAGTTCGACGGCGGCTCGCTCGCGGTGAAGTCGACCGGCGTGGCGTGCCAGCCGATCGCGTTCCGCGAGGCCCTGATCGTCGTCGACACCGACGAACCGTGGACCGAGACGCCGCGGCCGCAGGCCGTCGAGGCGATGCAGTACGCCGCGATCGTGCAGGGCATCGGCGCGTACCTGCGCAAGTTCGGGTTCAGGAGCGTCGTGCTCGGCCTGTCCGGCGGCATCGACTCCGCACTCGTCGCGACGCTCGCTGTCGATGCGATCGGCAGGGAGAACGTCGTCGGCGTCGCGATGCCGTCGCGATTCAGCAGCGACCATTCGCTCGAGGACGCGAGGGCGCTCGCGACGAACCTCGGCATCCGCTTCGAGGTCCTCCCGATCGACACCGTGCAGCAGGCGTTCCTCGGCGCGCTCGAACCTTCGTTCGCCGGTACCACGCCCGGTATCGCCGAGGAGAACCTGCAGGCGCGCGTCCGCGGCTCGCTGCTGATGGCGCTCGCCAACAAACACGGCCATCTCGTGCTGACGACCGGCAACAAGAGCGAGTGCGCGGTCGGGTACTGCACGATCTACGGCGACACGAACGGCGCGCTCGCGCCGATCGCCGACCTCTGGAAGACCGAGGTCTGGGACCTCGCGCGCTGGATCAACCGCGACGGCGAACGCATTCCGCGCCGTTCGATCGACAAGGCGCCGTCCGCCGAGCTCCGCCCCGGCCAGCTCGACACCGACAGCCTGCCGCCGTACCCGGAGCTCGATCCGGTGCTGCGCTGCCTCGTCGAGGAGAACCTCTCCGTCGAAGCGACCGCCGAGCGCACCGGCATGGCGCGGGCGCGCGTCGCGGACCTGTTCGCGAAGATCCAGGCCGCGGAGTGGAAGCGCCACCAGTACCCGCCGACGCTGAAACTCAGCGAGCGCTGCTGGACCGGTCGGCGCATGCCGATCGCGCACCGCTATCGCGAGAACTGACGGGCGCGACGAGCCGGTGGCATCGGCGAGTGCACGCCAGCCGACGCCGGGCGGGGTTCGCGCCCAGTTCGCGGCTCGGCCGTGCCGAAAACACCCGCGTGAGTCACGGAGACACGAAGCAGGGACCGTCGTTGCTCGAACGTGTCGACCTCGCGCTGGCGAGCCGGCTCGCCGGTGCGGTGGGGGATCCCGAGCCGCTCGCGGTCGCGCAGCGTGTGCTCGATGCCGTGCGCCGGCCGGCGCCGGCCGATGCGACGTTCGTCGCGTCGCTGCTGCGCCTGCGCGGCTTCGTGGTCGACGACGACGATGCGAGCGACGTGATGCTGGGTCGCCCGACCCGGCTCGGACCGCTGACGCAGGAGCACCGCATGCTGGTCGGGCTCGGCCAGTGCCTGGCTCTCGTTCGTCAGCGCGCGGCGGAAGGCGCGGCGCCGGACGGCTGGTTCCTCGCCGAGTTGTTCCGCACGATGACGCGCGACCTGCCGCGCTTCCGCAACAACGACCTGCGGCGCGGCCCGCCGTGGGATGCGCAGCTCTACCTGAGCTATCCGGCGCCCGAGCAGTTGCACGGATTGCTCGGCACGTTCGACCTGCAGCGCAGCTATCGCGACCAGCCGATGCTGTTCGCGAACCTGCACCCCGTCCGTCAGGGCTTCCGCCTGCTCTGGCGCTTCGCACGCATCGCCCCGTTCCCCGACTTCAACCTCGTGATGGCGTGGCTCGGCATGAACGCGTGGTTGCAGACGAAGGGCTATCCGCTGGTCGCGGTCGAGAGCGGCGACCAGGAGCTGCTCGCGCGCCTCGTCAGCGGACCGCCGCCGATCAAGATCGTTTCGTTCGAGTCGCGCCTCCTGCGCCAGCTCGGCGAATGCGCGTGACGGCGGGTGGTCCAGGTTCCGTTGTTCGTGTAGACGTCGATCGCGCGGCCCCGACACGTTTCGTGTCCGGTCTTCCGCGCCGCCTCGTGGCGTGCGCGCCAGGGTGGCGCGGTCGCACCCTGGCCTCGCCGGCACGCACTCGGATCACGTGTCATCCGGAGTTCCACGCATGCGTCGGCATCTTCGAGTCCTGCTTGACAAGCTGTTGGGGGGGCTACCAACACATGGCATGAAGGACACCCTCTTCGCGGTGCTGGCCGTATTGTTGTTTTGCTCAATTGTGCCGTCGCAGACGGGATGCGCCGCTGACATGCCAGACGCCGTGGCACCGGTGGTCATCCCGCAGACCATCTTCTCGCCCCAGTACATGGCCGTCTCGGGCTGATTTACGCCTCTGCAGGAAAGCAACGGACAGTGTCCGGACAAGCCTTGCAGCTTCCGTTTCAACCTCACGGTTACGTTGCAGGTCATTGGCTCTATTTCGCCGCGATTTGACTTGTGCGTGGCATACCCACTGGGTCCACCGGTCGGCTGCTCCCAGCTCGCGCCAACCACGGTTACGCAAAATGGGGCTTTCTTGGACATACGTTCGACCTGCGGGACTTCACAATGACTCAGGGGTGTGGCTCCGCCTTCGATTGGGTCATACAGACGCCGCTACCTCCTCCGTTTTCAGTGGGGCTCGAGATGGTGCGGCTCAACCTGACCTGCACCGGTTGTTGAGGCAAAGATGAAGACGGCCTTGAATGTGCGGGGGCCCCTATTCGCTGTCGCCCTGGGGATCACCGCACTGGTCTTCGTGTGGCGATCGCAAGGCGCCCCTCCGCCGCGTCCCTCTGTTCCTGAAGCGACGGGCTTCGAGGAGTCGCCTCCGAACTCACTCGATGGCTTGAGCGAACCGTTCAGATCGCCCGTCGCCGGACCGGTCGCTGCGGACGCGATCGTCGCGCCGTCTTCGGCCGCACCCGTCCTGACTCTGTCCGGTGTGCTTGAGAAACAGGTACTCGCCGACATCGGTGGCTCGGGCAAGGAGAAGCTGTCGACGCCGATGACGTTTGGCCAGGCGCTGGCGAGCAAGGCGTACAATCCAGAGAGCAAGGTGCTGACCGTCGATGAAGAATCGACGTTGGCAGCGGTGGTCCAGCGGCAAAACGGCGAAGACCTGGAAGTCGTCGTCGAGCACGGGCGCGTCATGAAGGCGGCGTTGCTCAGGGCGCTCGCCGCCGGGCAGGTCGAGTCGATCCTGCTGGATCAGGCCGGGCCGGGAGTCAGCTCGTCCGAAGCGAATCACGCCAACACCGTTCGCAGCAAGCAGCGAGCGGAGATGCTCGAGAACCGACTCGGGAAGCGCCTGGTCGACTGGGCCTACACCGTCTTCTGGGGCTCCGAGCCGGACGGTGTCGCCCGGTCGAACATCGTCTGGTTCACCAAGCACCAGGAGCCAGGTGTGTTCGAGGTCCGAAGTCGCATGTTCGCACTCTCCGAACAGCACCAAGCCGAGCTGAAGCAGTTCTTCGCCGACATTCCGCGTCGTTGAAGGCGGGTTGCTCCCCGTTTCGAGGTTCTCTCGAGCACGCTCGCCGGGTGTCACCGCTCCGTCGCCGCACGGCGCGAATGCACGTCGTCCTCGTCGCCGGAGATGCCGTTCGGGCCGGGGCTCGTGATCTCGAACCTGCCTGCGCGGTCGCCGGGGATCAGCTCGTACGGATGGCCCCACGGATCGGGCGTCAGCTCTTCGAGGTAGATCTTCTTGCCGTCGGCGCCGAGGAGTTCGGTGAGCTCCGGCACGCGGCCGTTGTCGACGAAGAAGAGGCGGGCGGCGTCGTGGAGGATGCGTGCCGTGGTCTCCGCCGTGCGGACCTTCGCGGTCTCGCCGTGCGCGATGACGTTGTGTGCGACGATCGCCGCGAGCAGACCCATGATCGTGACGACGACCATGATCTCGATGAGCGTGAAGCCCGCTTCGGAACGGGCGGGAGAGACATTCGGATCGGGATCGCTTCGCAATCGGCACCTCGCGCATCGTGCGCGAGGCGATGGGACGCGGTCCGGTGCGTGTTCTTCCGCTGTGCGCCGCGTCAGCCGTTCGCGCGGCGGATGCTGCGCACGACGGCGAGCGGCACGCGCCGGGCGCCGTCGATCTCGAGCGACGCGAAGTCGAGTGCGGTGAGCACGCCCCTGTCCGTCTCCGCCGCGTCGACCACGACGCGCTGGCCCAGGAGCCCGAGCCGATCGCGGAACACCGCTTCGAGCGCCGCGTGGTCGCGCGCGACGAGGGCCCGCAGCATCGCGTCGATGCGTTCCGCGATCGCGAGGAGCAGTTCGCCGCGGTCGACTTCGTGTCCGGTCACGCTCGCGAGCGAACAGGCGGTGTTCTGCAGGTCGGGCGGGAAGCGCACGCGGTTGCAGTTGACGCCGACGCCGATCAGGTAGGTGTCGGGGCTGCCGACGCCGGCGTCGATCAGGACGCCGCAGAGCTTCCGGCCGTCGAGGAACAGGTCGTTCGGCCACTTGATGCGCAGGTCTCGCCCGGCGAACGGCTCGCACGCCTGCAGCACCGCGACCGGCAGCGCGGCGGGCAGGGCCAGCGGCTGCGGGAGGGCGACCGTCGTGCGGAACGTCGCCGCGAGGTCCTGGCCCGGCTCGTCGTTCCACTCGCGCTGCTGGCGGCCGCGGCCACGGGTCTGGTGGTCGGCCCACCAGATGCCGTCACCGGCCAGAGGTTCGGCAGCCGCCAGATCTTGTGTCGAAACACACGACGCGACGTGGACCAGGCGCACGAAGCGTGTGCGGTCCTTCAGCAGGGTCTCGATCCGGGCGTGGTCGGGCATGCGGCGGGCTGGTCGGGAAGGTCCGGCATCATCGCCGACTGAAGTCCGGAGCGCATCCGTGCCGATGGTGTGGAGGCGTTGGACGCTGTCGTCCGCGCAGGCAAAGGAATGACTCGATCCGGCGAACTTCTGCCCACCGGCTTCTCCGGTCCCGTGAAGGGATGGAGCGGCCTCGTGCCCGAGGCACGGCGCACCCTGCGTCTGCCGCGCGATCGCGCGGCACTGCGCGGTGCGGGGCAGTCGGCGAACGACGAGCGCTTCGACCTGATCGAGGTGCAGGCGTTCACCGAATCGCTCGGTCGCATCGAGGACGCGCTGTCGGACCTCGCCAGGCGTCTCGACGACGGCGGCACGCTGCTGCTCGACGTCGACAACCTGCAGTCGGCGCGCATGCTCCGCCTCGTCGTCGAGGGGCACCCTGGCTCTTTCGATCCCGCGGGCAGCACCGACGACCCGTCGCAATTCCTGCCGCTGCGCCGCGTGCTCAACGCGGCCGCCGCGGCGGGGCTGTTCGTCGTCGACGTGCTGCGTGTTCCGGCCGTCGCGCCCGAGTTCGGCCGCGAGTTCGCGGAGCGACTCATGGCGAACGGCCTCCTGCCGCTCGACTGGCTCGACGGGCCGCCGCCCGCCCGCTACTGGCTCGTCGCGAAGAAACTCCGTTCGTTGCGCGGTTCCGTCGTCGTTGCCGGCGGCGACGAAGCGGCGCGCCGGCGCACTGCGAGCGCGGTGTCGACGTTCCTGCCCGCGGAATGGGAGGTGGTCGTCGGCGACGGCGTGCGCGAGGCGTCGCAGTGGAACCGCGGCGTCGCTGCGTCGCGCGGTGACGTGGTGTGGCTCGTGCGTGCCGGCGCCACGCCGACACGCTCGACGCTCGATGCGCTGGCCGTGCAGGCCGGCGTCGGTGGTTCGGCGCCCGGACGCGACGGCGATCGTCTGCATCCTGGCGACGTGACCGGGCTGATGCTGCCGCGCACGGACCTGCTGTTCGCGGGGCCCGCCCCGGAGGAGATCACCAACGGCCAGGTCGCCATGGAGGAGTTCTCCATGCGCCTCGAGAGCCGGCTGCCGGCGTGGAACGTGGTCGATGTCGAGTTCGAGTCGCCGCGCGCCGGCGTCGAGAATCCGGGTGACTTCGCGAACGAGGCCGAAGCGCTGGTGCATCGCTGGTCGCCGCTGGGCACGAAGGGCACCGCACTCGAACCCGTCGCCGTCGCGGTCGGCAAGGTCGCCACCTCGCCTTGGGCCGGCCGTTCGCCGCGCGTCTCGCTCTGCATGATCGCGAAGAACGAGACGCGCTTCCTCGGGAAGTGCCTCTCGCTCGCGAGGGCCGCCGTCGACGAGATCGTGCTGGTCGACACCGGGTCGACCGACGACACGGTCGCGATCGCCGAATCGTTCGGCGCGAAGGTGCTGCACTCGCCGTGGCAGGACGACTTCTCCGCCCCGCGCAATGTGGCGCTGCGCGCCGCGACGGGCGACTGGATCCTCGTGCTCGATGCGGACGAGTTCCTGCAGCCGGGCGCGTGCGAACGCATCCGCGAACTCGTCGAGTCGACCACGGTCTCCGGCTACCACCTCCGTTTCACGAACGTCTACGGCAAGGGCCGCACGCTCGGCGTGATGATGGTGCGACTGTTCCGCAACCTGCCCGGCGTCGAATACGCCGGCGTCATCCACGAGCAGGTGACACCGAGCCTGCAGCGGCTCGGCAGCCAGGCCGGCCTGATCCTGTCGAGCGCCGACGTCGAGGTCGAACACCACGGCTACACCGACGAGGTGATGGACCAGCGCGGCAAGAACGAGCGCAACGAGCGCCTGTTCGGGAAGCAGCTCGCCCTCACGCCCGACGACGTCTACACGCACTACAAGTACGGCGACTTCCTGCGGCGCGTGCCCGGCCGCGGCGCTGACGCGCGGCGCCTGCTCGACCGCTGCCTCGAACTGATCCTGGCCGGTCCGCCCTCGCTCCCGCGCGAGCTGCCGTACGCCGGTGAGGTGGGGGCGCTGTGCGCACTCGAGGCGGCCCGCGCCAACGACACCGCACGCGCCCGAGAAGTGCTCGACGTCGCGCTGCGGCGCTTCGTGCCGACGCCGAATCTGCACTACCTCTCCGCGAGTCTCGCACTGGCCGAAGGCCGCGCCGAGGACGCGATGCTGCACTACCGCCGCTGCCTGTCGTACCACGGCCAGATCCTGGTCGTGCCGATCCAGGAGGGCATCACGAGCTATGTGTCGCTGGCCGGTATCGCGCAGGCGTGGATGCAGCGCGGCGACTTCGAACGCGCGCGCCGTCTGCTCGAGCAGGCGGTCGCGATGCACCCTTCCTACGAGGTCGCGCACCTCGCGCTGTCGCGGCTCGCGCTGCAGCGCGGCGACAACGGCGAAGCCGTTCGCGTCCTCACGACGTTCCTGGCGGCGCATCCGGACTCGCCGGGAGCGTGTCAGCAACTCACCCTCATCCTGCAGCGGCTCGGCCGGAAGGCCGAAGCGAAGCGGATGGGCGGTCACGCCGTGCAACTGCTGCGGGCACGTGCACTCGATCACGAAGCCGCAGCGATGGACCAGATCCTGGCCAGCTTGTGAAGGCCAACCACCCCCGAGACAGGAGACTGAACATGACCACGATGACCAAGAACCCCGCGCCGACGACGTCGTCGGCGATCCCGCAGCGGTCCGCGTTCCAGAGCATTCCGACGCGCATCCGCGACGTTCGTGATGCGCAGGTCCCGCCGCTCGTGGTGGAACCGATGGCGGAGCAGGACAAGGCCGCGATCCGCCAGAACCTCGGTGAGCTCGCCACGAAGCTGGCCGAGATCCACCGTACGGCTGCGGAGGCCTACATGAGCCAGGCGCTCTACGAACAGGCCCTGCCGCACCTCGAAGCCGCTGCGACGTTCTCGCCCGCGGAGCTCGAGTACCAGATGCAGCTCGGTTTCGTCCGCTACGTCACGGGCGACGACAACGGCGCGATCAACTCGTTCAACGCGGTGCTCGCCATCGAGTCGAGCTCGGCCGAAGCCTGGTTCAACCTGGGCATGGTCCTGTTCGGCCAGTCGCGATTCGCCGAGGCCGAGGAGTGCTTCCGCCGTTCGAGCGAGATCCACCCGAACGACTCGCAGACCTGGAACAACCGCGGCGTGTGCCTGTGGAAGACGCAGCGCATCGCCGACGCGAAGATCTGCTTCCAGAAGGCGCTGCAGATCGACCCGAACGATCAGGACGCTGCGTACAACCTGACCAACGTACGCTGATCACGGAGTGGGCGACTGCCGGCCCGGGCGGGCCGGCGGTCTCGGGGAAGAGGAAGCCCGGCGTCGGCGATCGCCGCGCGCCGGTGCCCGGCTTCCGCGGTTGCCGTCGATCGGAACGCGCTGCCGCCTCGATCAGCGAAGTTCGCCGAGCCTCCCGGCGGCGAAGTCTTCGATCGCGGTGCGGATCTCGTGCGCCGTGTTCATCACGAACGGCCCTCGTCCGACGATCGGCTCGGCGATCGGCGCGCCGGCCAGCAGCAGTGCGGTCGTGTCCGCGACCGGCTCGATCACGATCGAACTGCCGATCCGTTCGAAGAGCGCCACCTCCGCGTCGCCGATCGGTTCGGCGCCGTCCGTGCGCACGTGGCCGCGCAGCACGACGAGCGCCGCGGTGTGGCCGTCCGGCACCGACAGCTCGATGGGCGCGCCCTTCGACAGGCGCAGGTCGTGCACTTCGATCGGCGTGAACGTCTTCGCCGGACCCCGCGCGTCGCCGATGCGACCGGCGATCACCCGCGCGGTGCCGCGACCACCGGGCAGCGGCGCCACGGGAATGTCCTTCGCCGCGATCGCCTGGTAGCGGGGCTTCGCCATCTTGTCCTTCGCGGGCAGGTTCACCCACAGCTGGACCATCTCGAAGCGTCCGCCGCGCGCCGCGAAGTCGCGGCCGTGGAATTCCTCGTGCACGAGCCCCGACGCGGCCGTCATCCACTGCACGTCACCCGGGCCGATGCGTCCGCCGCCGCCGCTCGAATCGCGGTGCTCGACCTCGCCGTCGTAGACGATCGTCACCGTCTCGAAGCCGCGGTGCGGATGCGCGCCCACGCCGCGCCGTTCCTTCGTCGGCTCGAACACGACCGGTCCGCCGTAGTCGAGCAGCAGGAACGGACTGAGCTCGGTGCCGTGGCTCGCGTAATCGAACAGCGTTCGCACCGGGAAGCCGTCGCCGACCCAGTGACCGCCGTCGCTGCGCAACGTGCGCCGGAACGCCTTGTGCTTGTTGCCCATGATCGCTCGTCCGCCTGTGCGGTCCGCGACGAAGGGCTACTCGGCGAGGCTGCGGAGGGCAAGCCGCTCGATCCGTCGCCGCGGCTACACGCTCTTCTCGACGTTGCCGCCGAGACGGCGGCTCGCGTCGCCGTAGCCGCGCAACGCCTTGGCGCCGCGGCGGGTCTGGCCGAGCTCCGCGCGGATGGCGTCGAGGCCGGCCTTCACGCCGTGCTCGAGCCGGCCGCGGGCGGCGCGCGCCTGGTCGCGCAGGTTCGCCTGCTCGGGCGTGTCCGCCTCGCCGGCGCCGGCGTTCGCGAGGTGGTCCTCGGCGATCTCGAGCAGCGCGGTGACGCGTTCGATGTCACCCTGGGCGAGCGCTTCGTAGCCCTGGTTCCAGCACGCGATGACCTCCTGCAACGCGAACGTCGCGGAGGCCGTCGTGCGGAGGGCCTCAGCCCTTGATGACGCCATCCCAGCCTTCCTTCAACGTGCGCATCACCTGGAGGGCGTTGTTCACACCGACCGGCGTACGAGTGAGGTTGGCTTGGCTCAGCTGGTCGAGGCCGAACTCGTACAGGCGGTCGAGGTCGCGGGCGATCTGGCCGCCGGCGGCGTGGTCGAGGCTCGCGCGCAGTTCGCCGAGGATGCCCATTGCGCGGCTCAGCGTCTGGCCGACTTCCGGCGTACGAGCGGTCTTCGGATCGGTGAGACCGAGGCGGCTCTTCTCGAGGTTCTTGATCGCGCCCTCGTAGAGCATCTTGACGAGCTTCTCGGGGGAAGCGGTGAGAACGGCGTTCCGCTGGTAGGTCGCGGCGGCTTGTGCGTAGGTCATCGGGGGTCCTCTGGCTGATCGGGGGTCGTCTTCACCTGCTGAGGGAGCCGAGCGAACTGCCCTGACTCTGGAGGCGCGACAGCAGGCTCTCCAAGTTCGAGTACTTCTGTTCGAGGGATTGCCGGTACCGCTCGAGGCGGCCCTCGCTCTGGTCGATGCGCGACTGGGTCTGCTTGACCTGGCGATCGAACCCGTCGCTGCGGGCCTTGATGAGGCCGTCGACGGAATCCGTGTAGGTGGTGAGCTGCGTGATGAGGCGGCCGGCGATGCCGTTCGTGGCGTCGGAGAAGATCGCAGCGACTGCCCCTTCGTCGTCTCCGAGCGCTTCCTCGAACTTCGACGTGTTGAACGTCAGTTTGCCCGCCGTGTCCGTCGTGATGCCGATCTGGCTCAGCATCTGGAACGACTGGTTGCCCGTCGTGCCGACGAGGCTGCCGACGACTCCGCGCAGGTTGCTGCGGATCGACCGAAGCATGCTGTCGCCGAACAGGGGGTTCTTCGCCTTGCCCTCGGAGTCGAGGGCGCCCTGCTCGGTGAAGAAGTCGACGACCTTGTTGTACGCGTCGACGAACGCCTGCACGTCCTTGCTCGTCGCTTCGGCGTCCGTGGCGACGGTGATCGTGACGGGTTCGTTGGCGGCGGTCTTCGACTTGAGATCGAGCGTCACGCCCGGGATCGCGTCGCTGATCGTGTTGGTCGGGCGATAGACGGTGACGCCGCCGTTCAGCCGGATCTGCGCGTCGCTCGCGGCCGTGATCTGGTTGCCGTTGATGTCGGCGATCAGGTTCTGGAAGGCCGTCGTGCCGTCGTCGTAGGTGAGGGTGAACGAGTTCGCGACGCCGGGTTCCTCGGCGCGGACGACGAGCTGGTAGCGGTTGGCGCCGCCGTTCGCCGGATTCTGGGTGTCGACGACCTCGGCGCGAACGCCGATGTCCTGGTCGTTGATCGCCGCGGCGATCGAGTCGAGCGTCACCGGGTTGGCGATCGCGATGGGATGCGTGTTCCCGTCGATCTCGATCAGCATCGAGGCGCTGGTGCCGAAGTTCTGCGTTGCCGTTGCGCTGCCGGTGCTGGCCAGCACCCTGGCCTTCGCGAGTTCGAGCACTTCGACCGAGTACGTCCCCGCCGCCGCCGAGTTGCTCGCGGTCGCTCCGACGATCTCCTCCTTGTCGGAGGCCGCCTTCATCGCGAGGAAGTCGGACTTCGTCTTCAACGCCTTCGCGGCGGTGCTCAGCTTCTCGAGCAGGCCCTTCAGGTCCCCGAAGAGCGACTTCTGCTTGTTCAGCGAGGTCTTCTTCGTCTCGAGCTGGTCGATCGGGCGTCGCTCGACGGCGACCAGGGCCGTGATGATGGCCTTGGTGTCCAGACCGGACGCGAGGCCGCCGAAGCTGATTCCTGCGGACGACATGGTTGGGTGCGCGGACGACTCCGCCCCGGGCGTATCGGTCCCTCGTGGTCGCCGACTTGATCCCTGTCGCGCGGCGCGTCGACGGCGACGACCGCTCGTTCACGCCGAGAAGTCGACGAGGGTGCCGTGGTGCTTGCGCAGGATGGCGACGATGCCGTTCGCCTCCTGTTCGGCGAGCACGTACAGGACCCGTCCGCTCTTCGCATCGCGGACCCGAAAGCTCACCCCACCGTCGTTCGGCACGACCTCGATGTCGATTTCCACGTCACGCAGGCCGAGGTAGGTGGCGATCGCGGCGAGCAGTTCGCGGCGGCGGCGGCGGTTCGCGGTCTCTTCGTCCTCCCAGGCCGGGTTCTCGGTGCCCGTGGTCGCGAGCGGCCCGTCGTGTTCGGGTCGTTTGGACGGGTCCGTTTCGGCGAGGGCGCCTGCCATCACACGCGAGAGCGAGACGCGGGTGCGCAGGTAGCGCGACACCGCGTTCCGCAAGACGAGGCAGGTCGGATCCATCGGTAGGAAGACGAGAGTCGGTCCACCGTCGGCGGGTGGGCACCGCCGGACGACGACTCGTGGTGTGCCCGGGGCGATCCCCGGGCGTGCCCACCGGCAGCATGCGAGCTCAGCCGAGGAGGCGGAGTGCCGACTGCGGCAGGGCGTTGGCCTGCGACAGCACGGAGATGCTGGCCTGCTGGAGGATCGAGTTGCGCGTGAGCTGCGCGGTTTCGTAGGCGACGTCGACGTCGCGGATGCGCGATTCGGCGGCGCTGAGGTTCTCGGTCGTGATCGCGAGGTTGTTGATCGTGCTGCCGAGGCGGTTCTGGACGGCGCCCAGCGAACCGCGCAGCGAGCTGACGGTGTTGATCGCGGCGTCGATGTTCGTGATCGCCGTGGTGGTGGTGCCGCCCGAACCGATGTCGAGCGAGTTCAGCGACAGCGACGTCGACAGTGCTGCGCTGAGCGACACCGAGATGGTGTCGATGCCGGACGTCGTGCCGAAGCCGACCTGGAAGCTGACCGAGCTCGAGGAGCCGTCGAGCAGCTTGATGCCGGAGAACTCGGTCGATCGGCCGATTCGGTTGACCTCGTTGACGAGGCTCTGGAACTCCTCGTCCAGCGTGTCCTTGTCCTGGTTGCTCACCGAGCCGTTGCTCGCCTGCACCGCGAGTTCGCGCAACCGCGTGAGGATCGAGCTGACCTCGTTCAGCGCTCCCTCGGCGGTCTGCACGAGGGAGATGCCGTCGTTCGCGTTGCGCTTCGCCTGGTCGAGCGAGCGGATCTGCGAGCGCAGGCGCTCGGAGATCGCGAGACCGGCGGCGTCGTCCGATGCGCTGGAAATGCGAAGACCCGTCGACAGGCGACGGAAGTTGCCAGAGAGCTTGTCCGTGACCGTCGCGAGATTGCGCTGCGCGTTGATCGACGTGACGTTCGTGTTGACCCGAAGACCCATTTCCTTCCCCGTTGCGTGTCGTGTTGTGTGGTGCGGTCGCGTTTGCGTCCGCGTGGGGAGGATCGGCAAGGCGGGCGGCGGCTACTGAAGCCGGATCGTCGGTTTTTCGAGCGCCTGTCGGAAACCGCGACGACTGCTCCGTGGCATCGCGGGCACCCGCGTCGAGCTTTCGTACGATCGAGCCCGGGAATCCGCGAAAACCCGTGCGCGGTCGACACGCGATCGAGCGACGGCGTCAGTCGGACGACGAGCGGTGTGCGGCAGGAGCGGCCCGAAACGCCGAACGGCGCCGCACCCCTTTCGGAGTGCGGCGCCGTTCGAGCTTCTTCCCGCGTGCGGGATCCGGGCCCGATCACTGCAGCAGCTGGAGAGCCGACTGCGGCAGGGCGTTGGCCTGCGACAGCACGGAGATGCTGGCCTGCTGGAGGATCGAGTTGCGCGTGAGCTGCGCGGTTTCGTAGGCGACGTCGACGTCGCGGATGCGTGATTCGGCGGCGCTGAGGTTCTCGGTCTGGATCGCGAGGTTGTTGATCGTGCTGCCGAGGCGGTTCTGGACGGCGCCGAGCGAACCGCGGAGCGAGCTGACCGTGTTGATCGCGGCGTCGATGTTCGTGATCGCCGTGGTCGTCGTGCCGCCCGAACCGATGTCGAGCGAGTTCAGCGACAGCGACGTCGACAGTGCCGCGCTGAGCGACACCGAGATGGTGTCGATGCCGGCCGTCGTGCCGAAGCCGACCTGGAAGCTGACCGAGCTGGACGAGCCGTCGAGCAGCTTGATGCCGTTGAACTCGGTCGATCGGCCGATGCGGTTGACTTCGTTGACGAGGCTCTGGAACTCCTCGTCCAGGGTGTCCTTGTCCTGGTTCGACACCGAACCGTTGCTCGACTGGATCGCCAGCTCACGCAGGCGCGTGAGGATCGAGCTGACTTCGTTCAGCGCACCCTCCGCGGTCTGCACCATGGAGATGCTGTCGTTCGCGTTGCGCTTCGCCTGATCGAGCGAGCGGACTTGCGAGCGCAGGCGCTCCGAGATCGCGAGGCCGGCGGCGTCGTCGGCCGCGGTCGAGATGCGGAGGCCGGTGGACAGGCGGCGGAAGTTGCCGCTCAGCCGGTCGGTGACCGCCGAGAGGTTCCGCTGCGCGTTGATGGACGTGACGTTCGTGTTGACTCGTAGACCCATGATGACCCTGTTGCGTGTGGCGTGCCGGCCCGGATTGGCGGGCAAGCTGTCTTCGCTGGATCCTCGTCAAGGTTGACGGACGCTTGAGCGGTCGCGTCCGGATCCGCGGCGAATGACGACGAATCCGCGGGTCACGTGTCGAGTCCGACGGCAGTCGTCCGATGACATCGCGACGATGCGGCGAACGGGACTTTCGGCGGACGGCGGGCGCGGGCGTCGACCTTCGCGACACGTGGCTCGCCTCGATCCCGTTCTGGATCACGCAGCGGTCGCGCGCGCGGCGTCCTTCGCGGCGCCGGTGTCGGTTCGCGGCCCGGAAAGCGCGCGAGCCGGCGCCACCCGCGAAGGTGACGTCGGCTCGTGTGCGGCGAACGGAGGTTCGCGGTGCGGATCAGCCCTGCAGGAGCTGGAGGGCGGCCTGCGGCAGGGAGTTGGCCTGCGACAGGACGGAGATGCTGGCCTGCTGGAGGATCGAGTTGCGCGTGAGCTGCGCGGTTTCGTAGGCGACGTCGACGTCCCGGATGCGCGACTCGGCGGCGCTCAGGTTCTCGGCCTGGATGGCCAGGTTGTTGATCGTGCTGCCGAGGCGGTTCTGCACCGCGCCGAGCGAGCCGCGGAGCGAGCTGACCGTGTTGATCGCGGCGTCGATGTTCGTGATCGCCGTCGTGGTCGTGCCGCCCGAGCCGATGTCGAGCGAGTTCAGCGACAGCGACGTGGTGAGAGCGGCCGCGAGGCTCACCTGCAGAGTGTCGATGCCGGCCGTCGTGCCGAAACCGACCTGGAAGCTCACCGAGCTGGACGAGCCGTCGAGCAGCTTGATGCCGTTGAACTCGGTCGAACTGCCGATGCGGTTGATCTCGTTGACGAGGCTCTGGAACTCCTCGTCGAGCGTCTCCTTGTCCTGGTTCGACACCGAACCGTTGCTCGACTGGATCGCCA
>JAEUHQ010000018.1 GCA_016794565.1 Planctomycetota bacterium
CGCTACCTCGGCGGTCGCGAAGTGATCGGACGTCCGGTGTTTTGACGGTTGACGTCGCCGCGGGCTGGATGCGTGGGTTTGCCCCGTTGGTCGCTCGCGTAGCGACGGCTCCCGCGAGATCGTGAGGCGCGCCGCCCCGCAGGGGCGGGGGCGGCTCAGTGCCCGCCGCCGAACAGTCCGCCGCCGCCACCGCCACCCGCGCCGCGCAGAAGGTCGCGCAGGTCGAAGCCAGGCGGCAGTCCGGTGGGCGTCTGTCCGCCGCGCGGGGGCGGCTTGCCACCCGTGGTCGTGCCGGGGCCCGTCTCCTGGCGCGTGACACTGCCCTGACTGACGCGACCGCCCTTGCGTCCGTTGCCGGTGCCGATCGTCGTCTCGGTCAGTCCGCCGCGCCCGCCCGCTCCGGCCGGGCCGCCCCCCGAGCCAGCGGGCCCCGCCGGGCCGCCGCCTTGCTCGGGTTCGGGTTCGGGCGGGAAGACGGGGACGCGCGCCGTGCCGGCTTGCAGCACGTCGTGCAGGCGCTTCTCGAGCGCGAAGTAGCGGACGTAGGTCCGTTCCGCTCCCTCGAAGTCGTCCACCTCGACGTCGCTCACGATGTTGCGGCTGCTGCGGCGGCGTTCGATCGTGAACTCGATCTTGATGCGCTCCGGCAGGCGGTCGCGCACGCTGCTGTCCCACTCCTGCAGTTCTTCCGCTTCGTGCCCGAGGGTTTCGAAGTAGGTGATCTTGAAGCTCTTCACGCGGTCGTGCACCAACTGGAACGAGCCCTGCGTGATCAGGTCGTTGTCGACCATCGGGTCCTCGCGCCGCCACATCTCGAACACGTCGCGGTATCGCGGGTTCGGCTTGAACCAGTAGCCGACTTCGCAGAGCGACGGCTTCTTCGGCCGGTCGTGGTTGTCGCGCACGAATCCGACGGCGTGCGTCGTGCAGAGGAAATCCATGCGGTCGGCGTCGCGTCCGCCGACGTCCATGTCGCGGCCGCGGAAGACCGCGTTGTTGCCGACGTTGTAGGTCCAGATCGAGCGCAGGTCGCGTTCGATGAGGTTGAGGATGCGCGGACCTGCCTCGGTGGACTCGGTCAGATCGTCGATCACTTCCCGTGCGTTCAGCAGCACGTGGAAGGTCGAGCCGATCGTCACCATCACCGTCGCGGTGATCGCGATCGCGAGCAGCACTTCGATCAGGGTGAAGCCTGCGCTGGCTCTCTTCGTGCCGTTCATTGTTTCCCTCCGGGGCTCGAACCGCCGGAGCCGCCCGGCGTCGCCGCGGCCGGGTCCCCCGAACCGGAGCCCTGGCCCTTCGCGGCCGCGATGGACTCCGCCTGCTTGGGCGTGAGTCCGGACAGCGCGAGCGTCGAGACCTTCGACTTGATCAAGAGTGCGTCCTTCTGCCCCTCGTAGTCGGCGTTCATCTTCGGGAAGTAGCAGCACACGGCGACCTCCTCGAACTCGTCGGCGCTCGGGACCTTCTCGGCGAGGCGGCGCTGGTAGTCCTCTTCGCGGAGCTTGTCCTCGTAGTCCACCGCGCTGAGGCCGAGCGAACGCGCTTTGCGGAAGTTGTCGCGCTCCCGCTGCCAGTTGATCCGTTCGCTCTCGGCCGAGCCCTCTTGGACTCCGCTGCTGGCGACCTCGGCTTCGAGGTCGGCCACCGCGGACTCCCCGATGGCGATCCGGTAGCTGAAGCCCTGGTACTTGTCGAGCTCGACCGTCTCGCCGGACTGCGGCGGCGTCTCGCGCGCGCCGGCGAGCAGTTCGGACATCTTCTCCTCGGCGATTTCGCGGGCGAGGCGCCAGTTGCGTGCTTCGGTCGCGTCGATCAGCGCCGATGTGCGGATGCCGATGTAGCTGATGACGACGAGGGACACGATCGCCATCGCGATGAGCGCTTCGATGAGCGTGAAGCCCTGCTCGCGTCGCGGCGCCATCAGAACGCCGCCTCCGTCGGTGCCTGCAGCGTCGGGATCTCGCCCTTCTCCGAGAGCTGGGTCGACACGGAGCCGTTCAGTCCTTGCAGCGTCAGCGACCAGACCATCGTCGGGTCGCTGACGAGCCTGAGCGCGAGCACCTGGTCGCCGCTGAACCCGAACTCGTCGAACGTGATGCGGTACACGCCGCGCTGGACCATCCCGGTCTTCGCGTCGCCCGCGCCGGCGAACACGACGTCGTTCTCGAGGCGCTGCCAGTCTTCGGTGAACTCCTCGAGCGTCCAGGCTTCCTGATCGCGCGTCAGTTGCTGCTCGGGCGGCAGCACGATGCGCCAGGAGCCGCGGTCGAGGTCGAAGTCGAGCGACACCTGTTTGCCCTGGATGCGCGCTTCGGACCGGGCCCAGTCGAGCCGCCGCAGGATCTGCTTGCCGCTGCCTTCGAGGCGGGCCTCCGGCAGGAACGACCCGAGGTTCGGCGCGATGATCGCCAGGATCAGGGCGACCAGGGTCATCGTGACCAGCAGCTCCATCAACGTGAAGCCGCCGCTCCGCGCCGTCGGGTGTCCGGGTCGGGTCACTTGTCCTTCTGCTGCTTGCTGGTGAGGTCGTCCTCGGTGCCTTCGCTGCCGTCGGGGCCCCAGCTCAGCACGATGAAATCGCGCGGCGTGTCGCCTTCGCGAAGCTGGTAGTCGTTGCCCCAGGGATCCTTCGGCAGTTCGTTCAGTTCGCTGCGGCCCTTCTCGTCCTTCGTCGCGAGCGCCTCCAGCGACTCCGGCAGCTTGCCCGTCTTCGCGCGGAAGCCGCCGACGGCATCGGCGATCATCCGGATGTCCGTCTTGGCCTTCGTCTCGCGGGCCTCGTCGCTGGCACCGATCACGTTCCTCGCGACCATCGTCGCGAGCAGGCCGAGGATGACGATGACCACCATGATCTCGACCAGGGTGAAGCCGGCTTCGGCAGGGCGGGACGGTGTGGTGCGCTTCTTCTGGTTCATGACAGTGGTGCCGGAGTGTAGCGGATCGGCGGAGAGGAAACGGCGGCTTGGGACGAACGAGCGGGCATTTGCTTCCCGGCCGACCGGGCCCGTGGTGTCGCGGTGGCATCGTCCCCGCGGCATCGCGATGATGCGCGCCCCATGCGGTCCCTCTGCATCGTCGCCGCTGCCGCGGTCGTCTCCGCCGTTCTTCCCGCACAACAGGTCCTGACTCCGGAAGGATTGCTCGCTCTCGAGCGCGTCGGCGATCTCGTTCTGAGCCCGGACGGCCAGCACCTGCTGTTCACGGTCCGCACCGTCGACCTCGCGAAGAACCGGACCGTACCGCGCATCTTCCACCTTCCGCTCGCCGCGGCGGGCGGCGCGGCGATCCCGGTCGCGGACGGCTCGCAGCCGGTGTGGCACCCTGGCAGCAACGCGTTCGCGTTCGTCACGAAGGACGGCATCGAGACGCGTCCCCTGATGGACGGGCCCCGGGTCGAGGTCCCGATCCCGGGTGGTGTGCAGAACCTGTCGTGGGCGCCCGACGGGGAGCACTTCGCCTACACGCAGGCCGTCAAGGTCGATCCGGTGGTCGGCGACGCCCATCCCGACCTGCCGCTGGCGAAGGCGCGCGCGTACGACGACCTGATGGTGCGGCATTGGGACGAGTGGAACGACGGAACCTACAGCCACCTGTTCGTGAAGCCGTACACCGGCGGGGGTGGTCCGCGCGACCTGCTCGCCGGCGAGCGCGTGCACACGCCGCTGCCGCCGTTCGGCGGCGCCGAACAGATCGCCTGGTCGCCCGATGGGCGCGAACTGTGCTACACGGCGCGGCGCGTGCCGAATCCCGAAGCGAGCACGGACAGTTCGTTGTGGGTCGTGCCGGTCGGCGGCGGACAGCCGCGTTGCATCACCGAAGGCATGCCCGGCTACGACCAGGATCCCGTCTACTCGCCGGACGGCCGCTGGATCGCGTTCTCGAGCATGGCGCACGGCGGCTTCGAGTCCGATCGCCTGCGTCTCTTCCTGCACGATCGTCAGGACGGCAAGAACGTCGAATTGCTGCCCGACTTCGACGCGTCGCCGCACGAGGTCCGGTGGACCGGCGACGGGAAGCGCCTGTTCTTCACTGTCGAGACGCAGGGCACGACGCAGCTGTTCTCGTGCTCGATCGCCGATCGCAAGGCCGTGCAGGTGACGACGGGCCGCCACGCGCTGTCCGGGTTGCAGGTGCCGAAGGACGGTCCGTTCGTCTACGCGCTGCGTGCGTCGATGGAGCGGCCGAACGAGGTCGTCAGGATCGACGTGTCGACCGGAGCGATCACGGCGCTCACGGACCGCAACGGCGAGACCTTCGCGAAGATCACGCTGCCGCAGATCGATGCCGAGTGGTTCGAGGCGACGGACGGGCAGAAGATCCACGCGTGGATCTGCAAGCCGCCCGGCTTCGATCCCGCGAAGAAGTACCCGTTCGTGCTGTACTGCCAGGGCGGCCCGCAATCGATGGTCGGCCAGGGCTTCTCGACGCGCTGGAACTTCCACTTGATGGCGGCGAAGGGCTACGTGGTCGCGGGCGTGAATCGGCGGGGTCTGCCGGGCTTCGGCCAGAAGTGGAACGACCAGATCTCGCGCGACTGGGGCGGTCAGGCGATGAAGGACCTGCTCGCGGTCTGCGACGCGATGCAGAGCCGGCCGTACATCGACAAGAAGCGATCCGCTGCCGTGGGCGCGTCGTTCGGCGGTTACACCGTCTACTGGATGATGGGGCACGCCGGCGATCGCTTCGCGTGCATGATCTCGCACTGCGGCGTCTTCAACCTCGAGAGCATGTACCTGTCGACCGAGGAACAGTTCTTCGTCGACTGGGACCTCGGCGGGCCGTTCTGGAAGAGCGAAGAGGCCGCGGTCGACTACCGCCGCTTCTCGCCGCACCGCTACGTGCAGAACTGGAAGACGCCGCTGCTGGTGATCGAGGGCGAGCGCGACTTCCGCGTGCCGTACGACCAGGGGCTGCAGGCGTTCACGGCGGCCCAGATGCAGGGCGTGCCGAGCCGCTTCCTCGTCTTCCCCGACGAGGGGCACTGGGTGCTGCAGCCGCAGAACGGCGTGCTGTGGCAGCGCGAGTTCTTCGCGTGGCTCGACAAGTGGTGCGGCGACAAGGCGGCGAAGTGACCGCACGCGGCGCCACCGCGACCGCGTGTGCGGCGCTGCTGCTCGGGTGCGCGGCCGCACCGCGGTGGCAGGACGACCTGCCGCGGGCGCTGGCGGACGCCCGCGCCGCCCAGCGGGAGATCGTGGTGTTCTTCGCCCTGCGCGGGCGGGTCACCAGCGATCGAATGGAGGAGTCGCTGCCGGATTCCACGGTCGGCGCGGCTCTCGCGGACGGTGCGTTCGACGCGGTCGTCGCGGACGGGAAGGAACGCGCGCGGCTGTGTGCCGAGTGGGTCGGCGGTCCCGATGGGATGGGGGTCGCGGTCCTCGACGCCGCAGGCCGGCGGTACGCGGCGCGGCCGGGCCCGCAGGATCCGCCCGAACTCGCGGCGTTCCTCCGGCGGTGCGCGGCGTCGCGCGGCGAACTCGCCCGCCTCTCCGCGGCGGTGGCAGCGGCGCCGGCGCCAACCGACCAGCACGCACTCGGCTGCCTCCTGCTGGAACTCGGCAACGTACGCGACGCGGAACCGCTGCTGCTCGCGGCCGCGACCGCCGGGGTCGCCGATTCGCGCCATCGGCTCGCCCGCCTCTGCGCCCAGGACGGCGACCTGACGCGCGCGCGGCAGTGGCTCGCAACTGCGCCGAGGACTCCCGCCGCGCGGGTCACCGAGGGCTACGTGCTCTTCAAGGAGAAGAAGGCGCGCGACGCCGCGACCGTGCTCGACGCCGCGCTGCGGGATGGCGGGCTGGGCGGCGACCGTCAGCGCGCGGCGCTGTTTCTCGGCAAGGCGTTGCACGATGCGAAGGACGACGCTCGGGCCGTGCAGGTGCTCGAAGCGCTGGCGAGTGAAGGGACCGGGTCGACGTTCGAGGCGGCGGCGCGGCACACGCTGTCCCACGTGCGGGACGGTGGTCATCGCCACGATTCGTGACCCGCGCGCGTCGGCGCGCCGGCGCTTCGCAGTGCGTGGCCTGCTGCGGGCAGCACGACGCGGAGTGCTGGTTCGCCGGTCGGTGACACGGTCGCGCGCAGTTCGATCGTGCCGTCGGTGCCCGTGACGAAGACGTCGGCGCCGAAGGCCCGGGCGAGGCCACCGAGTGCCGTGTCGCCGTCGGCACCGTCTGCCGACGCGAGTGCAGCTCGTGGCCGGACGACCCCGAGCAGGTTCGCCGCCGCGGTGTTGGGCCGGCCGTGATGCGGGAGCACGAGCACGTCGGCCGGACGTACGAGGTCTTGCGCGAGCGCGGCGAGCGTTCCGGTCGCTTCCGCGTCCCCGGCGCAGAGGATCGTCGCGGAACCGAGGCGAGCCTCGACCCACGCGCTGTGGTCGTTGTCGCTCGCGCCTTCCGGCACGACGGGGACGGCGGCGACGACGTGCGAGGCGGGTCTCGCGTGTTCGCCGGGCCCGACGAACGCGACCTCCGTGCCGTGATCGCGCAGTGCGTCCGCGAGGCTCGACGACGCGAGTGCGCGCGGCAGGAGCGCGTTCGTGATCGGGATGCGCTGGAGCAGCCACGGCACGCCGTCGTGGTGGTCCGTGTCGGCGTGGGTGACGACGAGCAGATCGATGCGCCGTCGTTCGAGTCGTGCGAGCACTCGGCGCGCGGCGAGTGCGGCGTGCTGCAGGCTGCCGCAATCGATCACGGTCTGGTGGCCCCCAGCACCGATCAGGAGCGCTGCCTGGCCGTGGCCAACCGCGAACAGGAAGAAACGCGGCGTCGCGGTCCCGAGTGGCGGGAGGAACCACGGGAGCATCGCGGTCGCCGCCGCTGCGGCGAGCCCAGTACGGTCGCGCCGCCTCTCCGCGACGAGCAAGGCGGCGCCCCCGCACAGCCCGACGAGCCAGGCTGCTGGCTCCGACCACGCATGGATCGGGGTCGCCGGCAGGAGGTCCGCCGCCTCGACGGCCGCGACATAGACGGCCGTCGCTGCGTCGAGCGGGACCGCGAGCACTTCGGCGAGTCCGGGCAGTACGCAGGCGATCGAGGCGATGGCGAGGCCGCCGAGGAGCAGCGTCGCGACGAGAGGCGCGAGCAGCGGGGTCAGCACCACCGTCCATGGCGCGATCTGGCCGAAGAAGAACAGCGTCAGTGGAGCGGTGAACAGCGTGGCCCACGCCGAGCTGCGCAGCGCGTGTACGAGCCATCGGAGCAGTGACGAGCCCGGCGGTGACGGACCCGCCGCATGCAGGCCGCCGACCGCTGCGTAGCTCAGGAGAAAGCTCGGGCCGAGCAGTGCATTCGGCTGCAGCAGCGACGTCAGGATCGCGGGCGCGAGCAGCCCCGGTGCGAGTCCGAGCGGGCGTCCGGTGCGGGCCGCGAGGGACGCGAGCGCGAACGTGGCCACCGCGCGGAGCACGGGCGGCTCGTTGCCCGTGATCGCGGCGTAGGCGAGCAGCAGCGCGAGTGCGAGGGCGGTGCGGGTCCTCGACGCATCGAGCCGATGCGCGCGAGCGCGGAAACCGAGCAGAAGGGCGAGCATGGCCGCGTGGGCGCCCGACACCGCGAGCAGGTGGGAGAGCCCGGTCGCCTGGTGAGCGGCTGTCAGTTCGTTCGACGGCCTCGTCGCCCGCCCGAGCACGAGGGAAGCCAGCATCGCGCCGCGGTCCCCTGGCACGAGGCGGAGCAGGTGGCGCTCGAGCGTGCGGCGCGCGTGGGCGGCGGCGCGACCCGCCGACGGCGGACCGGCGGTGACGACAGCCGTGCAGGCCACGGCGTGCACGGCCGGCGGGAGGTCGGGTGCCGCCGGCGCCGCGACGCGGCCGCTGGCGAAGATCCGGTCGCCGGGAAGCACCTCGACGTCGCCGTCGAACCGGACCCGGATGCCCGCGGCGGGGCAGCCGAGTTCGACGAAGGTCGAACCAGTGCGCGGGTTCCTCTGCACGCCGAGCACGTCGCCGGAGATCGTCACGGGCCCGGGGCGCGGAATCGGCAGTTCGTGGGGTCGCGGCGCGGCGCCCGCGAGAACGGCTGGCAGTGCGCACAGGCCCGCGAAGCGCAGCGGGTGGCGCGTGGCCAGCACGAGCAGGATCCCCAATGCGGCGATCGCCGCCGCGACGGGCAGGTGGTCGCCGGCGAGCGCTGCAGCCGGGAGCGCGAAGAGCGCCGCTGCGGCGAGCGCGCCCGGGCCCGGATCGACGCGAGGTGGATGCACGACGCCTAGGTGCTCCGGAAAACGCGGCGGTTACAGTGCGGCGATGGTCTCGGCCCTCTACCCCGGCAGCTTCGACCCCGTCACGCGCGGTCACCTCGACCTCGTCGAGCGCGCGCTGCCGCTGTTCGATCACCTGACCGTCGCGGTGGCGCGGAACGGGAGCAAGACACCGACCTTCTCGGTCGACGAGCGCGTCGAGCTGCTCCGTGAAGTGCTGCCGAAGGACTCGCGCCTGTCGGTGACGTCGTTCGGCGGGCTCGTCGTCGATTTCTGCCGCGCCCAGAAGATCGGCGCGGTGCTGCGCGGCATCCGCACCGTGTCCGACTTCGAGTACGAGTACCAGATGGCGTTGACGAACCGCCACCTCGCGCCGGGCATCGAGACGGTGTTCGTCATGCCGAGCGTGCAGTTCAGCTACGTCTCGTCGTCGCTGATCCGCGAGATCGTGCGCAACGGCGGCGACGTCTCGAGCTTCCTGCCGCCGCCGGTCGAACAGCGGCTGCGCGAACGCCTGCGGCCGGGGCGATAGACCGCGCGATCGCCGCGCCGTTCCGGGTAGCTTCTCCCGCTCTCCCATGAACCTCGAACCCTGCCACTCCACGTCGGCACCCGCCGCGATCGGCCCGTACAGCCAGGCCATTCGCGCCGGCAATCTCCTCTTCTGCAGCGGCCAGATCGCGCTGGATCCGTCGACCATGCAGATGGTCGGTGACACCGCGGCCGCGCAGGCCGAGCAGGTGATGAAGAATCTCGCCGCGGTCCTGAAGGCCGGCGGTGCCGGACTGAACCAGGTCGTCCGCACGACGATCTACCTCGTCAGCATGGCCGACTTCGCCAGCGTCAACGAGGTCTACGGGAAGCACTTCGGCGCGCACAAGCCGGCGCGCGCGACGGTCGCGGTGAAGGAACTGCCGAAGGGCGGGTTGGTCGAGATCGACTGCATCGCGGCGTTGTGAGCGACCGGGGCGGGTGGCCGGCGGCGAACCGCGCGCACCGGAACGCGGCCGCCGCCGCCGTGGTCGTCGGCATCGTCGTGCTGCCGGCACTGGTAGCCGGCAACGGCATCGCTGCACCGCCCACGTCGATCGAGGTCGAGCGCATCGCGGCCGCTGTGGGCGGCGTCGGCGGCGGGCTCAGTGAGCTCGGCAGCCTGTTCCACCGCGCCTTCTGCTGGCCCGAGCCGGCTGCGTTTCCGACGGAAGCGAACGCGGTGGCCGCCCTCGTGACGAAGGCGAGGTTCGCGCAGGTCCTCGCGGTGACCTGCCTGTCGTTGTCGACCTACGTCGCCGTGATGCTGGCGCGCGGCCGCCTGCAGGCGCTGCTCGCGTGCCTGTGTTTCGCGCTCTCGCCGGTGGTCGCCGGCCAGGGGCATGTCCTGCGGCCGGAGTCGCTGGCTGCTGCGTTCGCGTGGTTCGCGCTCCTTCTGCTGCAGGTGCAGGCGTCACCGCCCGTGCTGCGCGTGCGTCGACGACGGCTGCGCCGATTGGACGTGTTCGCACTGGCGGGTTGCGCGAGCGGAGCGCTCGGCCTCGCGGTCGCGACGATCGCTTCGGTCGGCGAGTGCCTGCTCGTGCCCGGCGTGGTGCTGGTGCTGGCGACGCTGCAGATCGGCGTGCGCGCGGTCCGGATCCTCCGCGAACGCGGCCTCCTGCGGCTTCCGATTCGTGCGATCAACGCGCGGCTCCTGCCGTGGACGGTCGCGACGCTGCTGGCGCCCGCCGCGGCGTGGTGGCTGCTCGTGCGCGTTTCGCACGGAAGCGAGGCAACACCGTCGCCGAGTACGGTCACACTGTTGCCGGAGAACGTGTGGCTGCGGGCACCGCTGGTGCTGCTCTTCGTGGTGGGCTGCGCGACCGGCATCGTGCGGACGGGGCTGCGGTTCGGCCGCGGCGGGAGGATCGGCGCCGACGTCGTGCTGCTCGTGCAGTGCGGCGTCTTCCTCGCCGCCGCCGCGGGGGAGCCTGCCGGCCGCGATCTGACGCCCGCGGCGCCGGCGATGGCGGTCGTCACGAGCGAAGGGCTGCTCGCCCTCGTGTTCGTGGTCCGCCGCGCGATGCTGCGACGTTGATCAGGGCCGCGTGGCCCGCTCGACGACTTCGACCAGCTCGGCGCGGCCGTCCGCGGTTCCGGCGTGCAGGCCGATGCCGGCCATCTTGCCGCGGCCGTCGATCACGTGGACGACGGGGCCTTCCGCGAACCAGCGCAGCGCGACGTCGCCCTGGGTGCCCTTGCCGTCGCCGACCACCGGGAACGTGATGCCGACGCCCTTCACCGCGGCCTCGATGGTCGCGACGTCGCGGTCGAGCGAGACGCCGAGCACGAGGAGGCGGTCGCCGGCGTTCTTCTTCATCTGCGCGATCATCTCGACGAGGCGCGGCAGATCGCGGTCGTCCGCCTGCCAGAACACGAGGAGGATCGCCTTGCCGCGTTGATCGCTCGACACGATCTCGCCGTGCTCGCGCGTCGTTGCCCGGAACGGGATCGCGTCGTCGCCGACGCGCAGCGACGTGACGCGCAGCCGGTCCTTCGCGACCGAGCCCCAGTAGGTGCGAGGCAGATCCGCCGCGAGCTTCTCGAGTTCGTCGTAGGCGGCGTTGTCGGGCAGGTCTTCGCGGTCCCGAAGAGCGTCGGCCCGGTGCCAGCGAACGAGCGCCTTGTCCTCGTCGGTCGCCGCCGCGGCTAGGGCCTCGGCGAAGATCGTCTCGCCGCGCTCCACCTCGTGCAGCACGACCATGAGGAGCCGGGCCATGGCCAGCCGGTCCTGGAGTGGCGCCGGCTTGTCGATCGCGGCGCGGATCCACTGTCCCCGCAGTTCGAGCAGACCGAGGCGCTGCGCGAACGTGGCCGCGGTGACCAGGAGGAGGGCCGGAGCGGCTGCCGTGTCAATCTCCTTCAACGCGCCGGCCGCTGCTGCCGGATCGCCCTTGGCCATGGCGAGGTCCGCCAGCATCAGGCGACCGTTCCAGCGGTCGTCGTCCTTGGCGTCGCGGGCGACGAACGCGGCGAGCCGTTTCACATGGTCCGCCAGCAGCCGCTCACCCTGCTCGCGGTCGCCGCTGGTGAGGCCCTGCCTCTCGCGCTCGAACAGTCGCTGCAGCTCGGCGAGCGTCGACTGGGCCGTGAGGGCGGACGACGCGGCGAGCGCCGCCAGGAGGAACACGATGCGGAACATGGCGTGCAGCATAGCGCCGCACGCTTGCACGGCGGCCCGCCATGCCGTGCGATGCCAGGGCGTGGCAAAGCTCTTCGAAGTCGAGCGACTCGGTGTGCGCCGCCGTCCGGCGTGGTCCGTGCACCTGCCCGGGCTCGAACTCGGCCACGGCGAAGTCGCGGCGCTGTACGGCCCGTCCGGATCGGGCAAGAGCACGCTGCTCGCGGCGTGCTTCGGTCTCGTCGACGAGTTCGCGACCGTCGAAGGTGCGGCACGGTGGCGCGGCACGGACATGGTCTCGGTCGACGACGCGCAGCGGCGCCACGTCCTGCGCAGCGAGGTCACGTTCCTGATGCAGGACGCGGCGAACTCGCTCGACCCGCTGCAACGCGTGGGGTTGCAGGTCGCCAGCGCGACCGGCCGTTCGTACGACGAAGCCGTCGCTGCGCTCGGGGAACTCGGCGTGCGCGACCCCGAGGGCGTGTGCCGGCGGTTCCCCCACGAGGTCTCCGGCGGTCAGGCGCAGTGTGCGTTGCTGGCGATCGCGTTCCTTCGTTCACCCGACCTCGTCGTCGCGGACGAACCGTCGGCGCACCTCGACGGCAGCACGTACGCCGAGCACGTGGCGCACCTGCGGGCGCTGCTCGCCCGGGGCAGCGCGGTGCTCCTCGCGACGCACGACCAGCGTCTGCTGCGCGATCTCGGGGCGCGGGTCTTCTCGCAGCAGGGCGGTGCGTTCGTTCCCGGCGCCGCGTCCGGCCCGGCGTGGCCGCGCCGCCGCGGCGGTGTCGAGATCGGCGTCGTCCCGCTGCTCGCCGCGCGCGGCGTCACCGTGCGGAACGGATCCGTGACCGTTCTCGAGGACGTCGACTTCGACGTCCGCCGCGGCGAGGTGGTCGCGATCGTCGGTGCGTCGGGAGCCGGCAAGACGACGCTCGGTCGGGTGCTCGCGGGTCACCGCCGACCCGATCGTGGCACCGTCGATCGTCCGGCCCGCATCGGCGCCGTGCAGCTCGTCTGCCAGGATGCGCAGGCTTCGTTGACGCCGCGGCGGACCATCCGTTCGCTGGTCGAGGAAGCGAGATCGCCGTTCGTGGACACCGCGGGCGCCGCGCGCGAACTGAATCTCGCCGACGGAGTGCTGGACCGCGCCGTGCACGAACTGTCGGGCGGCGAGCGACGGCGGGCGGCGCTGCTGCGCGCCATCGCGGTGCATCCCGACGTCGTCGTGCTCGACGAGCCGACCGCCGGCCTCGACCGCGGCTCGGCGCTCGCCATGATCGATCTGCTCCTCGTGATGCAGCGGCAGCGCGGCCTCGCGATCGTGGTGGTCACACACGACGTCGATCTCGCCGAGGCGATCGCGGACCGTGTCGTCGTCGTCTCGGGCGGGAGGTCGTCGGGATGAGGTGCACCATCGTTTTCATGGGTGTCGCCGCGGCCGCGTTCGCGCAGGAACCGGTC
>JAEUHQ010000027.1 GCA_016794565.1 Planctomycetota bacterium
GCCGGCCGGCGTCGCCACGCACGGCCGCCCCGGCTACGCGCACCTGCTGGCCTTCTCGCGCGAACTGCGCGACGACAGCGAACAGGCGACCGCCGACGTGCTCCCCCGCCTCGGCACGATGACGTGGCCGCGCGCGATCGGTCTCGAGGCCGCGTTCGCCGCCGTCACGTGGCTGCGCGACCACGCGAACGCGCGCACGATCGTCGACCCGTTCTGCGGCGTGGGCACGGCACTCGCCGTCGCGAACCGGCTCGGCCTCCACGCGATCGGCGTCGAGATCAACCCGGGCCGGGCCGAACGCGCGCGCACGCTCGTCGTGCGCAGCTGACCCGCGGCCTTGCGGCCGCGGGCCGTCGCGGGCACCGTGCCGGCATGCCGCAGCACCTCCTGCCCGCCGCTTCGTCGCTCGCGCTTTGCCTCGCGCTCGCCGGGCAGTCCCCGTCCGCCGGCCACGACGTCGAACGCATGGCCCGCGTCGGCACGGTCGCCGAGCGCGAAGTCACGTCGGGCCACTACGCGGCCACCAGCTTCCTCGTGCTGCACCACGGCGAAGAAGTGGCGGCCGGCGCGTTCGGGCACGCGGACGTCGCGTCGTCGACGCCGATGCGCCGCGACACGATCGTGCGCATCTTCTCGATGTCGAAGGCGATCACCGCGGTCACCGCGCTGACGCTCCTCGAAGACGGGCTCGTGCGGCTCGACACGAAGGTCGCGGACTGGTTGCCCGAGTTCGCGGCGCCGAAGGTCTTCGCCGGCGGCACCGCCGACGCGCCGCGCCTCGAGCCGGCGCAGAAGGCGATCACGGTGCGCATGCTGCTGAACCACACCGCGGGCTTCACGTACGACTTCTTCCGCGACTCGCCGCTGCACGACATGTACCGCGCGGCCGATCTGTGGAGCGCCGCATCGCTCGACGAATTCGTGCGGCGAGCCGCCGCGCTGCCGCTGCTCGCGCAGCCGGGCGAACAGTGGAACTACAGCATCGCCGACGACGTGCTCGGTGCGCTGATCGAACGGGTCGCGGGGCGCCCGTTCGCCGACTGCGTGCGCGACCGCGTCACGGGACCGCTCGGCATGGCCGACACCGACTTCGACGTGCCCGAGGCGAAGCGCGCACGGCTCGCGACCGTGCACACGAAGAAGGACGGTGCGTTCGAAGCGGTGTCCGAAGCGTTCGGCACGTACGCGGAGCCGGGCCGCGGCTTCCCGGCCGGCGGCGCCGGCATGTTCTCGACGCTCGACGACTACGCGAAGTTCGCGGGCATGCTGGCCGGCGGCGGCTCGTGGAACGGAGTGCGCATCCTCGGGCGCAAGACGATGGAGCTCGCCACCGCGAACTCGCTGCGCGGCACGCAGTCGATGCGGAGCCCGGGCGACGGCTGGAACCTGATCTGCGGCGTGCGCACCGATCCGGGAGCCGCGTCGGACCTCGGCAGCCAGGGCATGCTGTTCTGGAGCGGTGCGGCGACGACGGCGTTCTTCGCGGATCCGCACGAGGACCTCGTCGGCGTGGTGTTCTGCCAGCACCTGCCACACGATCCCGAGCGCTTCCTGTCACGCTTCCGCGACGCGGTCTACTCCGCCCTCCGCTGACCGGCAGGAACGCCGCGGTGATTGCCCGAACGGGCCCCGCTCCGCTATGACGGACCCGTGTACCAGAGACCGCTCGCGGCCTTCCTCCGCCCGTTCTTCGTCCTGTGGCTCCTGATCGTCGCGGTCGCGGCGCAGGACACGGCGCTGCTGCCCGGTGAGACCGCGGCGCTGCGCGCCAAGGCCATCGGTGATTCGAACGCCGCGATCGTCGAACTGCTCGACCTCGCGACGTCCACCGCCGCGCGAGCCGATGCGAGCCGCGACGCGCGCGCCTCTGTCGAGGCATGGGCGACCGAAGCCGGCACGATGCTGCGACGCCGTCCGACACCCGAGCTGCTGCAGCGTTTCGACGCGCTGCAGAAGACGCCGCTCGTACAGGCCGACCCGCTGCTCGCCGACCGCATCGCGCTCGCCGCCTTCGCCGCGAGCTCCCTGCACCCGGCCTCGGACGCGGACCGGCGGGCCGGCGAACTCGGCTTCGTCCGCGAGTACTGGCTCGTGGGTCCGTTCGCGAACGAACGCGGCAGCGGCTACAAGACCGCGCAGCCGCCGGAGACCGCGCTCGACCTCGACGCGGAACTGCCCGGCAAACAACGCCCGGTGCGCTGGCGCCAGCTGCCGCCGCTGCCGGCGCACGCGGCGCTGCCCCTCGGGCGCATCGTCGATCCGCACGAACAGTCCCTCGTCTACGCGGCGTTCACCCTCGTCGCCGAACAGGCGACGACGAGCGTGCTCGAGCTCGGCTGCACCGGCAGCTTCCGCGTGTTCTGCAACCGCATCGAAGTCGCCGCGCGCGAAGTCGAGCGGCCGTTCGCCTACGACCAGGACGCGATCGTGCTGCCGCTCGCCGCGGGGCCGAACCTCGTCGTGCTGAAGCTGTGCCACCAGGAGGGTGCCGACTTCTGGGCGACCGCGCGCCTGCGCAGTCGCGACGGCACGCCACTGCACGGAGTGCGCCCGTCCGTCGCGCGGCAGGACATGATCGCGGCCGCGGCCACGGCAGCCGCACCGGCGGACAACGCAGCCGACGGCGCCGATCTCGGCGGGCGCACGCACTGGAAGCTCGGCGAGACGGAAGGCGCGAACAACCTCCGCCTCGCGTGGCTGTGGCGCGCACGTTCCGCCGACGGCGACAAGAAGCGGCGCGATCTCGCGGCAGCGACCGCGGCGGCGACGGCACTGCCCGACGTCGCCGAGGCCCACCTGCTCGTCGCGAACGCGAACGAGCGCCACGCCCGCAGCGCCGCCGACCGCGACGAGAACGAACGGCGCCGCGCGCTCGAACGCGCACTCGAATGTTCCAAGGACCACGTCGAGGCGCTCGTGCAGCTCGGCAACCTGCTGCGCAGCAGCAGCAAGTTGTGGCGCCAGGCGCGCGAACTCGCCGACCGGGCCCTGGCCGTGCGGCCGGACCACGCCGGCGCACTGCACCTTCGCTTCGCGACGCTCCAAGACGAAGGGCTGCCCCAGCGCGCGACCGAAGAGCTGCTCGTCGCCGCGGCGGCGCCGACCGCCGCCCCGTCGATCCTGCGCGCGGCCGCCGACGCCATCGACGAACGCGAGGCGAAGAACGCCCTCGTGCTGCGCCAGCGCGTGCTCGCCGAGAGCAACAGCGACTCGGACGTCAACGCGGTGACGACGCTGCTGCTGCGGACCGGCCGCACCGACGAGGGCAAGGCGATGCTGCGCGCGACCGTCGATCGTTCGCCGTACTCGGCGCAGGCGCGCTGGCAGCTCGCGAACCTGCTCCTCGTGCGCGGCGAACAGGCCGAGGCGATCGCACTGCTCGACCAGTGGCTCGCCATCGCTCCCGACGATGCGAACGCGATGGCGCTCGCCGCGAAGTGCTGGCGCCGGCGCACCGACGTCGCGGACGCTTCGGCGAAGCAGCAGGACCTGCTGCGTTCGGCGCTCGCCGTCGAGCCGACGCGCCGCGACGACGAACGCTACGTCGAGTACCTGGCCGCGAACGCGACCACGGGCGAAGCGACGCCGTTCTACGCGGCCTTGCAGCAGGACGCCGCCGCGATCGTGAAGGCGGACGCCGGCCCGCCCGAGGACTCCGGCGCCGCGAAGGACACGCTGCACTGGATCCTGCGGCAGGAGATCGTGCGTGCGAACGGCAACGGAACGAAGAACGTCTACACGCACGAGATCGCGCGCGTCCTCACCGAGGACGGAGCGCGCTTCCTCGCCAACTACCGCCTCGGCTACTGGGGCGACGAACAGCGGGCGCGGCTCCTCTCGTGCACCGTGTTCCGCAAGAACGGCGCCGTCGAGCGTCCCGCACTGCAGGGTGCACGCGTGCGCATGCCCGACCTGCGACCCGGCGACGTCGTCGCCGTCGAGGGCCGCGTCGACGACCTCCGCCCGTCGTTCTTCGGCGACTACTTCGGCTACGTGCACTCGTTCGCGGGCCCCGAGGGCTCGCCGGTGCGCACGGGCGAACTCGTCGTGCTCGCCGACCCGGGCCGCGAGTACCGCTGCCAGGCCGTGAACGGCGCGCCGGAGCCCGAACGCACGGCGCTGCCCGACGGCACGCTGCAGTTCCGCTGGCGCATGCACGACACCAGGCGCGACGTGCCCGAGATCCGCCGGCCGCAGCCGAAGGAGTACGAGCCGATCGTCCGCATGACGACGTACCGCGACTGGGACCACTTCGCGTCGTGGTGGTGGAACCTCATCAAGGAGCAGCTCGAGGTCACGCCGTCGATGCGTGCCACGATCGCGCGGCTGACCGAAGGACTCACGGACACGGAGGCGAAGATCGCCGCGATCTACCACTTCGTGACGACGGAGGTCCGCTACGAAGCGTGGGAGTTCGGCGTGCACGGCTACAAGCCGTACAGCACCGCCGTCATCCACGAACGGCGCCACGGCGACTGCAAGGACAAGGCGCTGCTGCTCTGCGCGATGCTCGGGGAGATCGGCGTGAAGGCGCGCCCCGTCATCATCCGCGCCGACTCGCCGCACAGCCGCGACGACCTCGAACTCGCGATGGTCGAGCACTTCAACCACTGCATCGCGTGGCTGCCGCCGGCCGACGGTCGGCCCGGTCGTTTCCTCGATGGCACGGCGGTGTGGCACCCGACCGACACGCTGCCGGACATGGACCAGAGCGCCCGCGTGCTGGTCGTCGACGAGGGTCGCGCCGAACTGCGCACGATCGACGAGACGACACCCGCGGCGAACCGGCAGCAGGACCGCTACGTGGTGGCGCTGAATCCCGACGGCAGCGCCCGGCTCGAGGTCGAACACGCACCTCTCGGCAACGAAGCCGTCGGCCTGCGGGCGATGCTCGCGACCGAACCGGCGCGCCGCCGCGAGGTCGTCGAACGCGACCTCGTCCAGACGTTCGGCAAGCTGACCCTGGACGAGGTCACCGCGAGCGACCCGCTCGACCTGGCCGCACCGGTGAAGCTGCGCGCCACCGCCACGATGGCCGAAGCGGGCCAGAGAGCCGGCAAACGCTGGCAGCTCCCGAGCGCATGGAGCCCCGACGGCCTGATATCGCTCGCGAACGAGCCCGAACGCCACACGCCGCTGCTGCTCGGAGTGCCGAACGGCAACGCGCGCACACTCCGGTACATGCTGCCGGCAGGCTGGCGGGCGACGGATCTGCCGCCGGCGGTGCAGCGCACGACTCCGTTCGCGACGTTCTCGATGGAGTGGCGCACGGAGGGCTCGGAGGTCGTCGTCGACCGCCGGCTCGAGTTCACGAAATCGCGCATCGAGATCGCGGACCACGACGCGTTCCGCGAGTTCGCCGCGGCCGTGAAGGCGGCTGACGACCAGCTCGTGCTGCTGGAGCAGGAGGGAGCCCGATGATCCGCCGTACGACGAAACACCTTTTCGCCGCGCTGCTGGCACTCGCCCCGTCCGCCCTCGTCGCGCAGAGCGACACGAAGGAAGTCGCCGCAGCGGTCGTGCGGTCGCTCGTGCCCGCCACCGACGACCCGGACGCGGCCTTCCGCGACCTCGTCACCACCGCGATGGCGCAGCGCCGTTCGCCGGCCGCGTGGGTGCTGGCCCAGGAGGCGATCTGGCTGGTGAACCAGCTCCAGGATCCGTCGGCACGCCGCGACGAACTGAAGCAGGGCGCCGGGGGCGAACGTCTGCACGGACGCCTCGAACAGAAGCTGACCGAGCTGCGGTGGTGGCTCGATCGTGCGTGCGACGGTCCGATGCGCGCCGGCGCGATCCCGGCCCTCGGCTACTGCAAGCACGCCGTCGTGGTCGGCCCGCTCGGCGACGCGGGCGAACATTTCGTCGGCATCCCGATGGCGCCCGAGTTCCGCTTCCCGGCGCTCGGCGCCGAACTGCCGGGCCGCGGCCACGTCGCCCGGGTGCGGCGGGTCGACACGCGGCTCGGCAGCGACTACGTCGAGTTCCACTCGCGCGCGCACGCGCTGCCCGGCTGCTACTACGCCCTGCAGCGTTTCGCCGTCGACGCGCCGATCGACGGATTCCTCGAAGTGGAGTTCGACGGCGACTTCCAGCTCTTCGTCGACGGCAGCGAGATGCTGCGAGTCGAACGCTGGAAGGCGACCGCGCCGCGGCGCCACTACGTCGCGGTGCACATGCCGGCCGGCGAACACACCACGCTGATGAAGGCGTGTTCGTTCGAAAAGGGGAGCTTCACGATGCGCTGGCTCGACGCCGACGCCGCCCCGCTCACGGCCGTGCGACAGATCGCGATCGAGGACACTTCGGCGCCGATCGGCGAACGCGCGACGCCGTCCGAGAACGTGTTCGTCACCGCCGATGCCCTGCTCGCCCGCGCCGCCGAACAACCCGACGCCGCGCCCGAACTGCGCATCGCCGCGATCCTCGTGGCCGAACGCGAGAACAACCACGACCTGACCCTGCGGCTCTGCGAGCCGCTGCGGCGCACGCCGCCGGCCGATCCGCTGACCGCGCTCGCGTTCGCCCGCGTGCTGCGCTACGCGCCGATGCCCGATGCGCTGCGGCGCGCGGAAGCCCGCAAGATCGAGGAGCCCGCGATCGCCGCGCTGCCGCCCGAACACCACGCGGCCCGCATGGCGAACGTCGCGCTGCTGTCCGAGCAGGACCAGCGCGAGAAAGCGCTGCGCCTCCTCGCCGACCATCCGGCACCCGGCCCCGCGACGTTCCAGCGACGCCACGCCCTCGTGCGCGAACTGAAGTTCGCCGCCGAGGAAATACCGCTGCTCGAACAGTGGGCCGCGAAGTGCCCGCACGACCCGCGTCCGGTCAACCTGCTGGCGGACGCCGCGGCTTCCGCGGCCGATGGCGCCCGAGCGGTGGAACTGCGCAAGCGCGCTGCGTCCTTCGCGCCGGATCTGCAGAACGCGACCCGCGCCGTCGAGGCGGCGATCGACGTCGGTGACGCCGCGACCGCGGCGGCGTGGATCGACGCGATCGCCCCGTTGCCCGACAATCCGCGCGACCTCGGCCGCGTGTCGATGGAGGGACGGCTCTTCCGTGCGAGCGGCGACGACGCGGCCCTGACCCCCGTGCTCCAGGAGGCGATCCGCCACCCGGACGCGTCGCCGGACTTCCTGTTCGATCTCGCCGGCCAGTGCGCGCGACAGCCGGCCGGCAAGGCCGCGACGATCGCGTGCCTGCAGCGGTCCCTCGATCTCGACCCCGACCAGCCGAAGGTGCGCGCGTGGCTCGCCGAACTCGGCGAGCTGCCGCCCGAAGACGCGACGTTCGCGCCGTTCCGCCGCGATGCCGATGCGGTGCGGAAGGCGTTCACCGCCGGCGAACGCGAGCAGACCGCGTCGTCCACCGTGCTGATCGACCAGCGCATCGTCGAACTGCACGCCGACGGGAGCTGGACGTCGGAGACGCACGAACTGCGCCGCATCAACGATCAGGCCGGCGTCGACGCGTTCCGGACGGCGGCACCGCTCGACGACGCCGACGAAGTGCTCCTCGTGCGCACGATCGGCGCCGACGGGCGCATCTGGGTTCCGGCCAAGGTCGAGAACGAGTACGCGCTGCAGCGTCTCGAGCCCGGCGTGTTCATCGAGTGGCGCTACCGCGAACGCGGCGCCGCCCCAGGCGCCGATCCGGCGCACGCCGGCAGCTTCTACTTCGGCTCCGAGTCCGAGCCGCTGCTGCTGTCCGAGTTCGTCGTGATCGCGCCGGCCGGATGTCGTGCCTCGGCGCGCAGTCGCGGATTCGGGGAACCGACGGAGACGCGCGATCTCGACGGTGGACGCAAGGCGACGATCTGGCGGCGCGAGAACCTGCCCGCCCTCCCGCGCGAGCAGTTCCTCCCGCCGCTGCACGAGATCGTGCCGTTCGTCGAGGTCGGCGAGGACGCCGCTCCGTTCGCGGCCCTGCGGCGCACGCGCGTCGAGATCCTGCGTCGCACGCGCCCGGTCGCGCCGATCCAGGCGAAGGCGAAGGATCTGTTCGCCGGCCTCGAGGGGCGCGCGGTCGTCGAAGCGGCGTGGAAGTGGTGCAACGAGACCATCGAGAGCGGGCCCGCGGATTCGGCGCTCGACACACTGCTGCTCCAGAAGGGCAGCCGCTTCCTGCTCGTCGCGGCGCTGCTGCGCGCGGCCGGACTCGACGTCGCGCCGACGGCGTGCCACGCCTTCCGAGCCGGAGCGAGCGACGACTCCTCGCTCTTCGCCGACCAGGACCCGTTCGACGCGACGGGAGCCGTCGTATCACTCGCGGACGGCGAACGAATCCACATGTTCATCGACACGCCGCGCCACTGGCCGCTCGGCGCGGTTCCCGCGGGCCGGGCCGGCACGTCGGCGATGGTGTTGCGCGACGACGGGAACGAGACCGTCGTGCTGCCGAGCAGCGATGCCGCGATGCAGACGCTGCGCATCCGCGGCGACGCGACGATCGACGGCTCCGAGATCCGCATCGACGCGGTCGCCGAGATCGGCGACCTCTCCGGCTTCGGCCTCGCCGACCGCCTGCGCGAGCTGAAGGAGAACCAGCAGAAGCTCGCGGCACGCCAGATCGCACAGCAGATCTTCTCGGGCTTCCGCGTCCGGAACGCGCAGATCGTGGACGCGGCACCGGGAAGGCCGCTCCGCATCCAGGCCACGGTCGGCCGCGCCGGCGTGCAGGCCAAGGGTGACGGCTTCGTGATGCAGCTCCCCGTGCCGCCGATGAAGTTCGTCGCGAACTTCGGCGACCGCGCCGAGCGCACGCTGCCCTTCCTGTTCCCCGGTGACGTCCTCAACGAGTGGCAGATCGACGTCGACGCGGGTGCTACGCACCGCTTCGTCGACTGCCCGGCGCCCGTGTCGATCCGAAGCCGGCAGTTCGAACACGACCTGCAGGTCGTTCGTGTCGGCGACAAGCTGCGCTTCTCGCGCCGCACGCGGGTGCTGCCGGGCTCGTTCCCGGCGAACCGCTTCGGCGAGTGGCTCCGCGCCCTCACCGACGCGGACCGCGCCGACCAGGTCACGGTCGACCTCGCGACGAAGGGGTAGAGCCTGCGAATGTCGGAGGAAGCGACGAACCCGGCGCCGGCGCGGCCCACCGCGGTCCTGGCGGCTGCCGTGGTGGCGATCCTCGCGACGATCGCGCTGCGCGTTCCGTCGCTCTGGACGCACCCGCGGTTCTGGGGCGAAGAAGGCCTGCGCTACTTCCAGTTCGCGTGGTCGCGCTCGCTCGTGGACGCGCTCACGTCCGTGCCGCAGCACTACTACAACCTCGGTTGCCAGGTCTCGTCCCAGCTGGCGCTCTGCGTTCCGCTCGAACACGCGCCGCTCGTCACGACGGCGTTCGCGCTGCTGACCCAGGCGCTGCCGGCGCTGCTTCTGCTGCACATCGCACGGCGCTCGGCATGGAGCGCACGATCGACGGCCGTCGCCGTGGCGATCGCCGTGTTCGCCACGACCCACGACGCGTGGCTCTCGAGCACGTCGAGCGCGAACCACCTGGTCCTCGCCGCAGCCCTGCTGCTCCAGTTCGCGGAAGTGACGGCGCTCGGACCGTTCGCGGCAGGGATCCTGGTGGCAGCCGCGCTGTCCACGCCGCACGCGTTCGCGCTGCTGCCGATCGCCGTACTGCACGCGCGCCTGCGCTCCCGCGCGAGTCGACGCGCGGCGTACGCACTGGGCGCCGGCCTCGCGATCCAGGCGTCGGTCATGCTCGCACTCGGCCTCCCCACGGGGCGCACCGTGTCCATCGAGCCGGAGATCGCGCTCGCGGTGCTCACGACGAAGTGCTACGTGCTGCCGATCGCCGGCGAGGCGATGGCGGATCGGATCGGCGCGCAGATGCTCGTCGCGTATCTCGACGGGACCTTCTGGCACTGGACTCCGCTCATCGTCGGGCCCGTGATCCTGTTCTGGGGGGCACTCCTGCGGACCCGCAACAACCACGCGCTGATGCTGGCCGTGTGCTCCTACACACTCGTCGCCGCGTCGGTCGTCGGCTGTCTCGGCCACAAGAGCACCCTCGTCGGCGGTCTCAACCAGTCGCGCTACTTCATGGCGGCGAACGCACTCGGCGTGCTCGCTGCGCTCGAAGGGGCACGAACGGGACCGCGAGGCTGGGCGCGATGGGTGCTCGGCACGTTCGTCGCGTGCGCGCTGATCCATTGGATCGCGCTGTACTCCAGACCCGACCCCACCGCCGAAGGGGCGGACTGGCGCACCGAGGTCCGCGCGTGGCGTGAGAACCCGACCCACATGCTCGAGACCCGGCCGAACGGCTGGGCCCTCGAACTCCCGCCGCGCTGACCCACGGGGATGGCGAGAAGCACTCCGCCGCGCGATGATGCCGCGCTCGCGAATGCGTCTCGTTCCCGCCTTGCTGCTGCTGCTGTTGCTGCCGGGGCTCCTGGTACCCGCCGGCATCGCGCTGCGCTGGTGCCGCTGCGAGCACCCGATGACGGGCGCCGCGTCGTGCTGCGCGACGAAGGCGGCACCGATGCGCTCCTGCTGCGAGAAGCGCAGCACGCGCCCGACCAACGTCGGTGACACAGCCGTCGTCGCGGCCAAGGAACACGGCAAGTGCCGGTGCACATGGATCAAGGCGCCCGACGATCGGCCCGACCCGACGCCGCCACCCGCGGCCGATCCGGTCGCGCTGCCGGCCCCGGCGATCGCCGCGATCGGGTCGCCCATCGTGCCAACCTGCACGCGATGCGATCTCACCGTCACCGTCGCCTGCCGCGCACCGCCGGACCGCGCGCGCTGCCTGCCGCTGCTTCTCTGAAGAACCCCGCCCCGCGGGCGGCGCGACTCGGCATGTGGTCCGAGCCGGCGCCGCGCGGGGCTGCGTCACGGAGCGAACGTCGCAGCGGCCCCGCTGCGCTGCCGCCGCAGCCGTGACGTCGCGTCGTCGTTCCGATCCGCCCGTTCCGCGGGCCGTCCGTTCCGGTCGCGAGGTTCTCATGTTCCGTTTCCCGATTCCGTTGTTCCTCACGCTCGTCCTGCCCGCGCAGGAGAGCCCGTCGCCCAAGCCCGCCGAAGCCGCCCCGCAGTCCCCCCGCGTCGAGGTGCCCGCGTTCGCGAACGCGACGTGCCCGATCATGGGCAAGAAGGTGTCGATGCCGCTGTCGGTGGACACCGAGCTCGGCCGCATCTGGGTGTGCTGCAAGCCCTGCTACAAGAAGGTGCTCCGCGACGTCGCCGTTGCGCACAAGACCGCGTATCCGACCGTCGAGGCGCATGCGAACACGACGTGCCCCGTGTCCGGCGAGCCGATCGGCGAAGACGCGGTCGATGTCACGCTGCAAGGCCACCGCTTCCGCGTCTGCTGCAGCGCGTGCGTCGCCGACGCGCAGAAGCAGTCGCAGCGCACTCTCGTCAAGGTCGTGCAGCCGAAGGTCGTCGACGTCGGCAACACGACGTGCCCGGTCACCGGCCAGCCGGTCGCGGACAACGTCGTCGTGACGATCGGCGACCACCTCGTGCGCCTCGCGACGCCGCTCGTCGTCGAGGACGTCGAGAAGGATCCGGCGGGTGTGCTCGCGAAGGCGCAGCAGATCCGCGAGAAGCAGCCCGCTCCTCCGCCGCACGTGCACACGAAGAAGGCGGAGCCGGTTCCGAAGGTGCCGCCCGCCGCGGGCACGGAGGGCGGCAAGTGAGAGCCGCCCCGGTGCGGCGATTCCTCGCGCCGTTGCTCGCGACCGCGGCGTGCTCCGCGCCGCCGCCGATGCCGGACCCGCCCGCATCGCACCCGGCCTGCCCCGCGGCGGCCGCGGCGCCGGAGCGCCCGATGTCCGACGCGTTGACGATGCCCGAACGGCGCCCGACGCCGCCGTCGACCGGCGGGCGGGGGCACTGACGTGCGCACGACCCGCGCTCCGTCACGCTGGCTCGGTTCGCTGGTGCTGTTCGCCGCGTGCACGTCCGTCGATCCCGGCGCCGATGCCGCGGACGTGCGCGCGGCGGTGCAGCAGCGCGCCGCCACCGACGCCGACGGGCCGCGCGAAGACGACGACGCGACCGCGGCCGTGCGCGACCTGCTCGCGCGCCCCCTCGACGAAGAGGGCGCCGTTCGCGTGATGTTCCTCGCCAACCACCGCGTGCGCTCGGCATACGAACGTCTCGGCATCGCCCGCGCCGATCTCGTGCAGGCGGGACTGCTGCGCAATCCGGTCTTCGACCTCGACGCGCGCTTCCTGTTCGACGGCGGCACCGAGGTCGAACTCGGCCTCGCCGCGCCGTTCGTCGACCTGTTCTGGCGGCCCCTGCGAACACACGTCGCGGCGCACGAGTTCGAAGCCGCCAAGCTCGTCGTCACCGACGCACTGGTGCACGCGGCGTTCGCCGTGCGCAGCGCGTTCGTCGACCTGCGCGCCGCGAACAGCGCCGTGGAGCTGCACCGCGCCGACGTCGACGCCGCGGGATCCGCGCACCAGCTCGCGGTCGAACTGCACGGCGCCGGCAACCTCACCGATCAGGCGCTGGCCCTCGAACGCCTCGGCGAAACCCGGGCGCGTCTCGACCTCGCCGCGGCCGAGCTCGCCGCCGAAACGGCTCGCGAACGGCTGCACGTGCTGCTCGGGCTGTGGGGCCCGGACACGGCGTGGACTCTCGCCGATGCACCTTCCCCCGACCCGATGGCCGGCGTCGACGTGCGGTACGTCGAGTCGCGCGCCGTCGCCGCGTCGCTCGACCTCGCGGCGGCTCGCGCGGGCATCGACGCACTCGCCGGCCGCGCCGACCTCGCGTCCTGGCGCAGCTGGCTCCCCGAAGGGCAGGTCGGCGCGAGCGCGATCCGCGAACCCGGCGGTGACTGGGGCCTCGGGCCGCGATTCGGCATGGAGCTGCCGCTCTTCGACACGGGCGCCGCCGGAAGGGCGCGCGCCGACGCGACGCTCCGAGCCTCGCTGCACGACCACGCCGCGATCGCGGTCGAGATCCGCTCGATCGCACGAACCCTGCGTACGCGGCTCGTGCACCTCGCCGCCCGCGAACGCTTCCTGCGCGAGGTGCACCTGCCGCAGCGCGCCGAAGTGCTGCGCACGACGCTGCAGACCTACAACGCGATGCAGATCGGCGTCTTCGACGTGCTGCGCCAGCGCCGCCTCGAACTCGCCGACCAGCTCGAACACACGGCCGTCCTGCGCGACGCGCTGCGCGCCCGACTCGACCTGCAGCAGCTGCTCGCCGGCGCGATGCCGAAGGACCGCGGCCCCGCCGAACCGCCGACACGCACCGCGCCCGACGTTCGCGACACCGAGAGCAGAGGACACTGACATGGACCACGACCGCCGCCAGTTCCTGTTCGTGAGCACCGCCGCCGGACTCGGCGGCGCTCTGCCCGCTCGCGCCGCGTCGCCACACCCGACCGCACCGCGCACCGAGCCCACAGCCGTCGAGACGCCGAACGGCAGCACGCTGCCGTGGCGCGTGCAGGACGGCGTGAAGATCGGCCACCTCGTGGTCGCACCGGTGCGGCACGAGTTCGCGCCCGGCCTCGAGGGCAACTGCTACGGCTACAACGGCCGGGTGCACGGCCCGACGATCGAAGCGGTCGAAGGCGACCGCGTGCGCATCTACGTGACGAACCGCCTCGACGTGCCGACCACCGTGCACTGGCACGGCATGCTCGTGCCGAACGGCATGGACGGCGTCGGCGGACTCACGCAGCGTTCGATCGAGCCGGGCGAGACGTTCCGCTACGAGTTCGATCTCGGCAAAGCCGGCACGTTCATGTTCCACAGCCACCACGACGAGATGGTGCAGATGGCGATGGGCCTCGTCGGCATGTTCGTCGTGCACCCGAAGGCGCCGTCCGGCCCGCTGCCCGATCGCGACTTCGTCTACATGCTCGGCGAATGGGCGCTGAAGGTCGGCACCGAACGGCCCGACCCGAACGAGATGAAGGACTTCAACGTGCTCACGCTGAACGGCAAGGTCTTCCCCGCGACCGCGCCGATGGTCGTGAAGACCGGCCAGCGCGTCCGCATCCGCATCGGCAACCTGAGCGCGATGGACCACCACCCCATGCACCTGCACGGACACGCGTTCACCGTCACGGCCACGGACGGCGGTGACATCCCGCCGTCGGCGCGCTGCCCGGAGACCACCGTGCTCGTGGCCGCGGGACAGACGCGCACGATCGAGTTCGTCGCCGATGCGCCGGGTGACTGGGCGTTCCACTGCCACATGACGCACCACGTGATGACGCAGATGGGCCACGACATCCCGAACCTCGTCGGCGTCGACCCGAGCCTGTTCGACCGGCAGCTCGCGAAGGTGCTGCCGACGTTCCTGCAGATGGGGCGTGGGGACGAGCAGGATCCCGCCGCCGAGGACACGACGATGCCGAAGAACAGCCTGCCGATGGTCGGCGGACTCGGCGGCCACGGCTACGTGACGATGGGCGGCATGGTGACCGTGCTGAAGGTCCGCGACGGCATCACCGGCTACGACGACCCGGGCTACTACACCGCGCCGGCGGGCACGCTGGCCAACGTCGCATTGCCCGAGGAACTCGCACGCGACGGCATCCGCGTCGACTGACGGCACGGCGGCGCGGGCGCACGAAACCGTGGACTCCTCCGGCCCGAGCGACGATCCTCCGCCCCATGCAACCAGGTGCGCAGCCGGCGAACGAACCTTCGAGCCGCATCCCCACTCGCTTCGTCGACCACCTCGGCGACGACGACCTGCGCGTCCTGAACGGTCTGCTGCCGTGGCGAGCGTTCACACTGGACGCGCACGGCCGTGAGTTCGGCGTGCGTGCGTCGGAGACGAAGCGCAACGTGCCGCAGCAGATCCCCGACCGGCGCATCGTCGAACTGCATCGCCGCTTCCCCCTGACCGGACGGAGTGTGCTCGAGATCGGCTGCTTCGAAGGCATCCACACCATCGCACTCGCGCAGCGAGCGCGCGAGGTCGTGGCGATCGACAGCCGGATCGAGAACGTCGTCAAGACCGTCGTCCGTACGTGGAGCTTCGGGCTGCACGTCACGTGCTTCAAATGCGACGTCGAGCGCGACGAGGACTTCGCGCTCGTGCCCGAGGTCGACGTCACGCACCACGTCGGCGTGCTCTACCACCTGACCGATCCGGTCGGCCACCTCGTCAAGCTGCTGCGTCGCACGAAGCACGCCCTGATGCTCGACACCCACGTCGCAGCACCCGGCACCGCGACGAAGAACTACCAGGTCGGCGGCCGCACGTATCCGTACCGCCACTTCACCGAGGGCGGTCGCGCCGACGCGTTCTCCGGCATGTACGACCACGCGAAGTGGCTCCCGATCGACGTGCTGACCGCGCTCCTGCGCGAGCAGGGCTTCGGCGACGTCGACGTCGCGGAGATGCGCGAGGAACGCAACGGACCCCGCACGTTGCTCTTCGCGCGCCGCACGTCGTGAAGAAGGTCGTGCTGGCGCTGCTCGTGCTGCACGTGCTGCTCGGCACCGCACGCGTGCCGGGCGTCGTGATCGCCCGGCGGCTGGACGACGTCGCCGAGTTCGAGCGGCGCGGCGCGCCGCGCTTCTTCCTCGACACGCCCCACCAGCACGGCGCCGCGGCGGTCGAGTGGATCCTCGCGAACGTGCCCGCCGACGCGGTCGTGCTCTACCGCGGCGACAGCAAGGGCTCGATCGAGTTCGTGCCTGGCCTGATCGCCCCGCGGCTCCTGGTCCGAGCCGACGCGTGCCCCGCCGGCGACGGTTACCACGGCCGCCCTCTGGCGAGGCGCGCGCCGCAGGACGGCGGCAACGTGCTCGTCGTCGCGGCACTCGGTGACGACCTGCGGCTCGAGGACCGATGATCGGCACGGCCGTCGGCGAACGCGTCGTGATCAGCGCGCTCGGCGGCCTCGCGCTGTTCGGGGCGGTCGCCCACGCCCTGCTGCCGACGGACACCGCCGTGCCGGCCTTCGCGCTGCCGGTCGCGATCGCAGTCGCCGGCGCCGCCGCCGCGAGGATGCACTTCCCGCCGCCCGCAGCCGCACCGGCAGCACCGCGGTGGCTGCCCTGGCTCGTGCTCGCGCTGCTCGCGGTGCTGACGGGCGCCGTCGCGTACGGCGCTCTCGCGACGCCATCGCGCCATTGGGACGGTGCTGCCGCGTGGGACGTTCGAGCGAGCGCGCTCACCGCCGCAGCGACGCTGGCGCAGCCGTTCTTCGCCGACCCCGTCGTGCTCTCCCCTGCGCGCGACTACCCGCTGCTGCAGCCGCTCGCGATCGCCGCAGGCAACACGGTGCTCGGCAGCGGCGCCGGCCGGGCGCTGTTCCCCGTGCTGTTCGTCGCGCTCGTGCTGCTCGTCGGCACGACGGTGCGTCGCTGCGCGACCCCGACGCTCGCGTGGCTCGCCGCCGCCGCGGTCGCGTGCACACCCATGCTGGTGAAACCTGGCGGCGGCAGCGCGGACTCCGGCTACGGCGACACGTTCCTGCTCGTCTGCACCACGGCGATCGCGGCCGGCTTCGTGCGCCGCGACGCACGGTTCACGTTCGTCGGCGCGGTCCTCGCGGTGCTCGTGAAGCCCGAAGGCCTCCTCCATGCCGCTCTCGCCACCGCGGCCGCGGCGATCCTCGGCGAACGCGCCGCGGCGCGCGGCGCCGCCCTCGGCCTCGTGCTCGCCGCGGCGCTCTGGCTGCCTCTGCAGCAGCGGCTCGTCGGCGCCGATCCAGCGGCTGCTCTGCCCGTGCTCGGCGCCCTCGCCGGAATGTGCGGAGCACTGCTCGCGTTCGACACGATCGCACGGCGCCGGACCTGGAGCCGGCGCCGCCGAGTCGCCGCGGGCGCGGTCCTCGCCGCCTTCGCGGTCGTCGCAGCTTTCGCCGTCCTCCCGTCGACCGGCGGCACGTTCCGCGCCTACCTCGGCTCCGCGGAACGTGCCGGGCAGCAGATCGATCGTGTGCCGGCGATCGTGTGGGGCTTCGTCAACTACGGCCTGCTGCGCGGCGACTTCGGCCTCGTGTTCTGGTTCGTCGCGCTGGCCACCGCGACCGCCGCCCGTCGCCGCGCTCTCGCCGCATCGGCGCCGCTGCTCGCGTTCGTCGCGGGCGGATTCACGATCGCCGGGGCGGCGTTCGTGCTGTCACCGGAGGCCGACGTGGACCACCACCTGAAGTCGAGCCTGCCGCGCCTCCTGCTGCACTGGCTCGGGCCTGCCCTGCTGCTCGGCTGCGCCGCCTTCGCCGCGATCAGCGATCGCCCGCGAACAGACGCAGCGGCGCCGTGACGAGGCGCCCGACGCGCCACGTCCACGA
>JAEUHQ010000041.1 GCA_016794565.1 Planctomycetota bacterium
CCGTCGTGCAGAAGGGCCGCCTGCGCCACACCGAACGCGCGAGCGCCGCGGGCCACGTGTTCCGCATCCTCGACGACACGGGCATGGCGCTGCGCGACGCGGTGCTGTGGTTCGGCGGGCGTGAGTACGCACCCGACGAACGCGGCGAAGTCCTGCTGCCGTTCACCACGGAGTCGGACCGCAAGACCGTCGTTCTGCGACACGGCAGCCTGTCGACGCTCGCGACCTTCGCCCACCGCGTCGAGACGATGTCGCTCGAATGCCGCGCCTTCGTCGACCGCGAGTCCCTGATCGCCGGCGCCGACGCGAAACTGCTGGTCCGGCCGACGTTGCTCGTCGCCGGCCAGCCCGCATCGCTCGGCATCCTGCGCGACGCGGCGCTCGTCGTCACCGGCACCGACCTCGACGGCAGGGTGTCGCCGCTCGAAGTGCCGAGCCCGGCGCTCCGCGACGACCGGGAGACGGAGCACACGTTCCACGTGCCGCCGCGCCTCGCCGCAGTGTCCGTGTCCCTGCGCGGCACGGTGAAGAACCTCGCGGGCGAAGACGTCGTTCTCACGACGGAACCGGTGGCGTTCGCCGTGAACGGCATGGACGCCACGACGGCGACCGCGAGCGGCATGGTGCTGCGTACACCGAGCGGCTTCGCCTACGAAGTCCGCGGCAAGAACGGCGAACCGCGCCCGGGCACGGTCTGCACGTTCGAGATCCATCTGCGCGACTACCGCGTCGCGGTGAAGCCGACGCTGCAGACCGACGCCCGCGGCCGCATCGACCTCGGACCGCTGCCCGGCGTGATCGGGCTCCTCGTGAAGCAGGCGGGCGCACCGAACGCATCGCTCACGCTCGACACTCGCTCCGCGCAGCTTCCGGACGAGCTGTGTGGGCGCGTCGGCGAAGTGTTGCGCGTCCCGTGGCTCGGCGCAGCGAAGGCGCCGTCGCGCGACGAAGTCTCGCTGCTCGGCAACGAGGCCGACGAGTTCGGCCGACTGTCGGTGACGGACGGATTCCTCGAGCTGCGCGATCTGCCGGCGGGGACCTACGAGCTCCGCCTCCACCGCATCGGCGTCAAGATCCCTGTTCGCATGCTTGCGGGCGAGCGGCGGGACGGCTGGATCGTCGACGACCGCGGGGCCGCACCCGCGTCGATCACGCAACCGATCCTCGTGCGCGACATCGCGATCGAGGGCGACGACCTCGTCGTCCGCGTCGCGAACGCATCGACCGACACGCGGGTGCACATCGTCGCGACGAGGACCGTACCGACGTTCGATCCGTTCGCGCAGTTGCACTGCGACGCCGCGGCGCCTCCCGCCAGCACGACGACACCGCTGCCTCGGGTCGTCTACTCCGGAGCACACGGCCTCGGCGACGAACGGCGTTACGTGCTCGAGCGCCGCTTCGCCGCGAAGTTCCCGGGCAACATGCTCCAGCGACCGAGCCTGCTCGTGAATCCGTGGGCCACGGATCGGTCGTCCACCGAGAACGAAGTGCCGGAGACCACCACCTGGAGCAGCGCCCTCGGCCAGAGCGGCGGCTCTGGTTCGGGCCACGGGGGACGGAACGCTCGTGTAGCGACGCCACACTCCGGCACCTTCGCGAATCTCGACTGGTTGCCGCAGCCTTCGTCGCTCGCCGCGAACCTCGTGCCCGACCGCGACGGCGTCGTGCGCGTTCCACTGGCGAAGCTCGGCGGCGGCCACCTGATCCACGTGCTCGCCCTCGACGGCGACCAGGCCGTGCAGGACGTGCTGGTCCGCGACGAAGCGCCGGCGGAACCGCGCGCGCGCACGCTGGCACGGTCGTTCGACTCGGCGACGCCGATGCGGGAGAAGAAGGCGATCGAGTTCGTGAACGCGGGCGACTCGATCGAACTCGGCGACGCGATGGCGACCCGGGCAGAGGTGTTCGACACACTCGGCCACGTGCACCGCGCATTCCTGGCCACGACGCGTGACCCGGCGCTCGCGGAGTTCGCCTTCCTGCTGCGCTGGCCGACGTTCGACGCCGCGAAGAAGCGCGAGCTGTACGGCAAGTTCGCGTGCCACGAACTGAACTTCTTCCTGCACCACAAGGACGCCGAGTTCTTCGCGACCGTCGTGAAGCCGCTGCTCGCGAGCAAGCTGCAGAAGACGTTCCTCGACCACTGGCTCCTCGGCGACGACCTGCGCGAATGGCTGGAGCCGTGGTCATTCGCGCAGCTGAACCTGATCGAGCGCGTGCTGCTGGCGAGGCGGCTCGGCGGCGACGAGAGGCGTGCGATCGCAACCACCGTTCGCGAAGGCGTCGAACTGCGGCCGCACAGCGTGGAAGTTCTCGATCGCCTGTTCGACGCCGCGCTGCACAGCGGCGACCTCGCGGGAGCCTCGCTCGTCATGACGGGCTCCGACGACTTCTTCCTCGGCCACCGTGCCAAAGCGGGCGTCGACGCGGGCGACCTCAACGGATTTGGCCAGGCCGAAGCGGGTCGCCCGCCCGCTCCGCCGCGCGACGGCAAGGCCCGCGACGCCGAGAAGGACGACTCGACCAAGAAGGAGAGCGCGTTCGACAGCAACCAGTGGAACTCGGCCGTCGGGCTCGGCGACGACGCCGCGCGACGCGGCCGCGCAAAGCAGCTCTACCGCGCCGTGAAGCCGACGCACCTGCTCGTGGAGCACGCGTATTGGCACCGGCGTCTCGAGCAGATGACGCCGGACGTCGTCTCCGCGAATCGCTTCTGGCTCGACTACGCGACCGCACCCGCGGGCCAGCCGTTCGCGTCGTCGGCGATCCTCGAGGCGAGCAACAGCTTCCTCGAGATGCTGATGGCGCTCGCGGTGCTCGACCTGCCGTTCGAAGCGGGCAAGCACGAAGTGAAGGCCGACGGCGACCGCCGCACGCTGCGCGCCGCGACGCCGCTGCTGCTCGTGCGCAAGGAGACCACGAAGACCGACGCGGTCGCCGACGGTGCGCCGCTGCTGCTCGGCGAGAACTTCTTCCGCCTCGACGACCGCTTCCGCTTCGTCGACGGCGAACGCCGCGATGCATTCGTCACCGACGAGTTCCTCGTCGACGTCGCCTACGGTTGCCAGGTCGTCGTCACCAACCCGACGTCCAGCAAGCGCACCACCGAACTGCTCCTGCAGATCCCCGCCGGCGCCATCCCCGTGCAGAAGGGCTTCTGGACCCGCGGCGTCCCGATCGAACTGCAGCCCTACGCGACGGCCACCGTCGAGTACGCCTTCTACTTCCCCGCCGCCGGCGACTTCGCGCACTACCCCGTGCACGCCGCCGAGAAGGGCAAGCTCGCCGCGCACGCCGACGCCCGCACACTGCACGTCGTCGCGACGCCGAGCAGGGTCGACACCACGTCGTGGGAGCACGTCTCGCAGCAGGGCACGGCCGACGAAGTGTTCGCGCACCTCGACGCCGCCAACGTGCTGCGACTCGACCTGTCGCGCCTCGCGTGGCGCATGAAGGACCGCACGTTCTTCGCCGCGATCCTGCCGAAGCTCCGCGCCCGCCACGCCTACGACGACACGCTCTGGTCCTTCGGCATCCTGCACCAGGACCAGGACGTCGCGCGCGAATACCTCCGCCACGCCGACGGCTTCCTCGCCACGTGCGGCATGGCGATCGAGTCGCCGCTCGTCACCATCGACCCCGTCGAGCGCCACGCCTACCAGCACCTCGAGCTCGACCCGCTGGTCCACCAGCGCGCCCACGTGCTCGGCGGCAAGCGTGTGCTCGGCAACCAGGATCTCGCGCGCCAGTACGCCTCGCTCATGACGCTGCTCGGTTACCACGGCAAGCTCGACAGCACCGACTGGACCGCCGTCACCTACTACCTGCTCCTGCAGGACCGCGTCGAAGAAGCGCTCGCGACCTTCGCGAAGATCGACCCCGCGCAGATCGCGACGCGCATCCAGTACGACTACCTGCAGGCCTACCTCTGCTTCTTCACGGCGGACACCGGCAAGGCCCGCGCGATCGCCATGAAATACGCGGACCACCCGGTCCCGCACTGGCAGAAGCGTTTCGCCGACGTGCTCGCCCAGCTCGACGAAGCCGAAGGCAAGACGGCACCGGTCACCGGCGAGCCGACCGCCGACCAGCTCGCGGCGACCGCGCCAGCACTCGAGGTCGCACTCGACGGCCACACCGTGAAGCTCGCCTACAAGAACCTCGGCCAGTGCGAGGTCCGCTACTACGAACTCGACGTCGAGTTCGCCTTCTCCGCGCAGCCGTTCGCCGGCGACCGCGGCACGACAGCCGCCTTCGTGCGGCCGAGCCTGCAGGCCGTGCAGACGCTGCCCGCCGACAAGCCCGAGATCGCGTTCGAACTGCCGGCGCAGTTCCACCGGAAGAACGTGCTCGTCGAAGTGCGCGGCCAGGGCCTCGT
>JAEUHQ010000075.1 GCA_016794565.1 Planctomycetota bacterium
TGGCCCTCACCTGGCGTGTGCAGCGCGGCGGCGAACGCGGTCTCGAGCTGCTCGCGAGCGAACGGCCCTGGATCGTCTCGATGTGGCACGGTCGGATGCTGTGCCTCATGCCGATGCGGCTGCACAAGGGCCGCGGCATCCACGTGCTCGTGTCGCCGAGCGACGACGGCAGCCTCGCCGCGCGCGCGCTGCGGTCGTTCCGCTTCCGCGCGATCCGCGGTTCGCTGAGCCGCGGCGGCGCGACCGCTTTGCGCACGATGCGCGACCTGATGACGGGCGGCGGCCAGCTCGTCGTCACGCCCGACGGTCCACGCGGCCCGCGACACGCGACGAACGCCGGGGTCGCGTGGCTCGCGCGGGCGACGGGGTCGCCCGTCCTGCCCGTGGGGGTGGCCGTCGATCGTGCGTGGCGGCTGCGCAGCTGGGACCGCTTCACGATCCCGAAGCCGTTCGCGCGCCTCGTCGTCGCGTACGGCGAGCCTGTCGAGGTCGCCGCGACGACCGACGACGCGCAGCTCGAGACCATCGCGAACGACGTGCGGGAGCGGACGCTCGAACTCGAACGCGACGCGTTCCGCCGCCTCGGCATCACCGACGATCACACGGTGTGACCGCACGGACGAGCGCCGTGGAAACGACGCGACCCGGGCGCGCGCATCGCGCGACCCGGGTCGCTGTTGCAGACCGCCGAGCGACGGCCCACACACCCGCGTGGATCAGAGATCCTGCGGGCGGAGCGTCTTGCGGCCGTTCGCTTCGCAGCGCTTCTCGGCGCCGGCGATCATGGTCCGCACGGCAGCGTCGAGCGCGCCGTAGAAATCGGACGACACGTTGGACTTCTTGACCGCGGCCTTCGTGCGCGACTTCGAGATGATCAGTTCGCCGGTCGCCTTCTTTCCGTTCTTCTTGGCAGCCATCTGGTGTCTCTGTTCGAGTGGTTCGTTCGCCGGGCCGCGGCGAAGTGCCACGAACGCCCGCGAACTGGCGCGCAGTGTTGCATCGGCGTCGCCGCTGTCAACGGAAAACAAGGCGGAAACTGGCCTTCAGAGGCCGTTCTCGGCGTTTCCCGAACCTCGCAACGGTACGGTGGCGCGCCCGTCGCGGCGGTCGCGAGAAGACACTCGACGCCGGAACGTGACGACACAACGTTCCCCGTCGCTCGAACGCAGGTAGAGTCTCCGCCCCGATCCGCTGCATGAGCTGGCGCCGTATCCTGCTGTTGTCCCTCGTGTTCGTCCTCGCCCTCGGGGCGACGAGCGTCGTCGTGCTCCAGCGCTCCGACGCCGCCACGCGCCTCGCGGCGGCCGAACTGCAGAAGGTGTTCGCGACGCCGAGCTCGATCGCGGGCACGGCGATCGACGTGACCTCGGGGCGCCTCACCGTGCGCGGCCTGCGGATCGACGATCCAGCGCGGCCCGGACAGCCCCTCGCAACCGCGGAGACAATCCACCTGGACGTGTCGGCGAACCCGTTCGGGAACCTGCTGGGCATGCACTCCGTGATCGCCGAAGACGTCGAGATCGCGCTCGGCCCGGCCCTGCCGACGGCGGCGCAGCTGCTGCGACCTGGCAGCACGTCGGGCGGCACCGGCAAGCCCCGACTGCCGCCGATCGACCTGCGCCGCTGCAGCGTGCGGTTCGTGGCCCGCGAGGGAAGTCCGCCGATCGAGCTGCAGGACCTCGATGCGACGTTGACGCCGGTCGCCGACACGCCGACCTGCGCGGAGCTGAACGGAACGGCACGCCTCGTCGAACTCGGCGCCACCCTGCACCTTCGCGGCAACCTCGACCTCGCGACGGGCGCCGCACGCCTGTTCGTTTCGATGCGCGACGTGGCCCTCGGCCGTTCCCTGTTCGATCGGCTCCGCGAGCTCGCAGCGATCGACCTCGGCGACCTCGACGCCGCGGCGCGAATCCGCGACCTGACGTTCGTCTGCACGCTGCCGGGCTCGTCCGCAGCCGATCCATCGCCCGCGTTCGAAGTCCGCGCCGAGCTGGACGGCGTCCGCGCGAACGCGAGCGCGCTGCCGCCCCTCGTGCAGAACGCGACCGTCACCCTGTACGGCAGCACTCGGGAAGGCGGGACCGCGACGCTGCAACTGCGCCAGGAGACCGATGGAGGGTCTTTCGACGCCACCGCGCGAGTGACCCACGCGTTCGACACGCTGGCACTCGAGGTCCGCGCCAAGGCGAAGGACGTACGGATCGACGAACACGTACTCGCTGCGCTCCAGACGTTCGAAGTCGGCCGCGACGTCGTCGACGCGCTGCGCCCCACGACGGGACGCGCGGACGTCGACATCTACCTGCGCGATCCGCAGCGCCGCGGGGGCATCACCGAACTCGAGATCGACCTCCGCGACGTGTCGATGGCCTACCACGGCTTCGGCGATCCGACGACGCGGGCGTCGTTCCCCCTGCCCGTGGAGAAGGCGAAGGGTCGTGTGCGCCTGCGCGACGACGTTCTCCTGCTCGAAGACGTCGACGCGATGATCGCCTCCTACGCCGGTGGCGGCACCGTGCGCATGACGGGCCGCATCGAGCCCGATCGCCCCGCGGGCGAGGACACGACGCTCGACATCCACGCCGAGGGCGTCGAGTTCACGCCGCACTTGCGGACCGCGCTCACGGCGCTGTTGCACGACGACGGCACGCTGTACGACCGTTTCACACCGAGCGGCCGCACCGACGTCACGGTGCAGGTCCGCCCGCGCCAGATCTTCCCCGGCATCTGGTCGGTCGAAGTGCGCCCGAAGGCGGCGGTGATGCAGTGGGCTGGCTTCCCCTACCGACTCGACGAACTCGGTGGCTCGGTGATGGTCCGCGCGGACGGCGCCGCGTTCGACCTCGCCGGTGTGCACGGCAAGGGCCGGCTCGCGATGCGCGGCCGGATCCCGCTCGATCCGCTGCACGAACAGGAAGGGCTCGGCTTCGAGGCGTCCGTCGACATCGAGTCTCTGCCGATCGACGACGACCTCCGCACGGCCATCGCCGTCGTCGTCCCGGAGATCGACGGGCCTTGGCTCGACGCGCAGGCGAAGGGTCGCCTCGGCGGACGCGTGAAAGTGTGGCGCCCGCACGCCGCCGATCCGCTGTTCCACGACGTGCGCCTCGACCTCGACGGCGTCGATCTGCGCCTGCCGGCGCGACCGTGGAGCGCCGTCGACCTGCACGGCCAGATGTTCGCGCAGGGCAGCGGCAGCGACACGCGCATCGACTTCGACGCACTCCGCGGTCGGCTCGAGCACGGCACCGGGGGCCCGGCGCAGCTCGCGATGCTCGGCAGCATCGTCACGGGCGGAACGGCGTCCGCGACGCGCTTCCACAGCGATCTCGCGTTCGTCGTGCGCGACCTCGAACTCGACGGCCAACTCGGCAGCACGCTCGAACGCCTCGGCGCGCTCGGGGCGGGGACGTGGAACACGCTGCGGCCGTCGGGCAAGGTCGACCTCGTGTGCCGCCACGAACGGCCCGAGAGCGGTGCCGACCGGCTGCGGCTCGTCGTGCAGCTCGTCGACGTACGATCGGATTCGCCGATCCTGCCGCGCCCGGCCACCCGAATGACGGGCGAGCTGTCGATCGCCGACGGCGAACTGCACTTCACCGACGTGCGCGGCGAGATGGGCGGCGCGCTCGTCTACACGAGCGACGGCCGGGTGCGCTCGCTGCCGGCCCCGGACGGACGCACCGAGATCTCGTTCCGCGTGAAGGCGAACGGCCTGCCCGTCGACGACGGCATGGCCAGCCTGTTCTCCGGACCGCTGCGCCAGGCGGTGCTCGATCGCAAGCTCGACGGTCGCGCCGACGTCGACGCGCTGGGCCTCCGCTTCGCGATCCCGGCGACCGGCAGCGACCAGCCGTTCGAGACGACGATCGGCGGACAGTTGCGCCTGTACGACGTGCACATGTCGCTCGGACAGGGCACGGAGGGCATCCGGGTCGAGGGCATCAGCGGCGTCGTGTCGCTCGCCGAGAGCACGGTCGGCGACCGCGGCGGCGGCCTTTCGGGCACGATGACGGGCGGGTCGTTCCGTGTGTTCGACCAGCCGTTCGAGTCGGTCGAAGCTGCGTTCGCCGCGGACGCCAATCGACTCCAGCTGTCGTCGCTCTCGAGCCGCTTCCACGGCGGCTCCGTGCGCAGCGCCGCGAGCGACCGCACCGCGTTGCACTACCTGCTTCCGGCGCCGGCGACGCCGGAGGGCCGTCTCTCCGCGGACCTCCAGTTCGAGAAGGTCGACGTCTACTCGTTCCTGGACCGGTGCGGCTGGACCAACCCGCCGTACTCGGGCACTGCGGGCGGCGCGTTCTCCCTCGATCGCCTCGACGGCAACAACGTCGTCGCCGCGGTCGGCGACGGCCGCCTCACGATCGAGCGCGGCAACCTCGGCGTCGTCCCGCTGTTCACCGCGATCTACGCGCAGCTCCCTGCCCCCGAGCGCCCGCGCTTCGACCACCTCGACACCAAGTTCCGTCTCGCCGGTCGCACGGTCGCCTTCGAATCGCTGAACGTGCGCTCCAACCTGCTCGCGGTGAACGGCAGCGGCACTCTCGATCTCGACGGGTACCTGGACATCCAGATGACCCTCGACAACATCCTCGGCACGTCGGCGGACCCGCTCGTGATGCCGCTGATCGACTTCCTGACGAAGGGCATCCTGCGCTTCCACCTGTTCGGCTATCTGCGCGACCTGCACGCCGAGAAGCGCTGGGTGACCGAGAACTCGCCGCGGCGGCGCGCCATCCTGCCGATGCCGCCCGCGACCGAACGCCACCCGCTGCCCGATTTCTGAGCACCTTCACCACCGTTCCATGTCGTCCCTGCACGCCGTCATCATGGCCGGAGGTTCCGGCACGCGTTTCTGGCCGGCGAGCCGCGCCACCCGGCCAAAGCAGTTCCTGCCACTCGCCCGCGGCAAGGTGCTGATCCAGGCGACGATCGACCGGCTCGCCGGGCTCTGCGACGAAGGCCACGTCTGGATCGTCACCAATTCCGCCCAGGCGCGCTCACTGCGAAAACTGCTGCCCGACTTCCCGCGCGATCGCATCGTCGTCGAGCCCGAAGCACGCGACACCGCACCGTGCGTGGCGCTCGCCACGGCGACGATCGCGAAGCTGGACCCGAACGCGACGATGGTCGTGCTGCCAGCCGACCACGTCATCGAGCCGATCCCGGCCTTCCACCGCATGCTGAAGCGCGCTGCGAAGATCGCCGCGGACGACGAGACGCTCGTCACGTTCGGCGTGAAGCCGACGCACCCGGCGACCGGCTACGGCTACATCGAGTGCGGCCCGCGCCGAGACGGCGACGAACCGCGCGCGTTCGCGGCGAAGCGTTTCCGCGAGAAGCCCGACCTCGCGACGGCGACGCAGTTCGTCGCGAACGGCGGCTTCCTGTGGAACAGCGGCATCTTCGTGTGGACGGTGCCCGCGATCCGGCGCGCGATGAGCCGCGGGAGCGAAGCGCTCGGCGCGGCGTGCGACCGGCTCGTCGAAGCGATCGCCGCGGGCAAGCGCACCCAGGTGAAGCGCATCTTCGAGCAGGCGCCGAAGACTTCGGTCGACTACGCAGTGATGGAGAAGGCGGACAAGGTCGCGGTCGTCGAGGCCGTGGTGAACTGGGACGACGTCGGCAGCTTCCCGGCGATCGAGTCGGTCGGCACTGGCGACGACGAGAACAACTTCGCCCTGCTCTCGGGCGGCGCGGCGAAGATCGCGCTGCAGAGCCGGGGCAACGTCGTCTACGCCGAGGGCAAACGCACGGTGGCGTTGTTCGGCGTCGAGGACCTCGTGGTGGTCGCCGTCGGCGACGCCGTTCTCGTGTGCCCGAAGGCGCGCGCCGGCGAGCTGAAGACCCTCGTCGAACACGTGCGCGCTGCCGGACGCACCGACCTCTTGTGAGCGACACCGGGATCCGACGTGTGCTCGCGGTCGACTTCGGCGACGCCCGCACCGGACTCGCGGCGACGGACTGGACCGGCACGATCCCCGTGCCACTCGGTCGCATCGACGCGCGCGACGAAGCGCATGTCGTGAAGGCGATCGCGGCGCTGGTCGCCGAGCGCGAGACCCAGGTCGTCGTCGTCGGCATGCCGCTGTCGGCCGATGGCACGACGGGCCCGCGCGCCCAGCGGACCGCCGCGTTCCGCGAACGGTTGCAGGCCGCGCTGCAGGTGCCCGTGCACACCGTCGACGAGAGCAGTTCCACCGACGAAGCGCACGAACGGCTGAAGGCCGGCGGACTGAAAGCGAGCCGGCGCAAGCAGCTCGCCGACAGCGTCGCCGCGCTCGTCATCCTGGAGCGCTACCTGTCCCGATCGAGGTGAGCGAGCGAACCGCGCGGCCGCGGAGCGCGGGCTCCGCGGCCGGGGAAAGAAGTGCCTGGTCTCCGTAAGCCGGGTTCTGGTGCCGCCCCGAAGGACGGTGACGGCCATTTCTCCAGGGCCGTCCTCGCGGACGGCCTCGAACGACCTACCCGAGGACCTGGGCGCGGGCAGCGCGATCCTCCTACTCGGTCTTCCTCCAGGTGGGGTTTGCCGTGCCGGACCGGTCGCCCGGTCCGCGGTGAGCTCTTACCTCGCCGTTTCACCCTTGCCGTCGCCCCGAAGAGCCGTCCGGCGGTCTGTTCTCTGTGGCACGATCCCTGTCCTCGCGGACGGTGGGCGTTGCCCACCACCTTGCCCTTGGGAGCCCGGACTTTCCTCCCGCGGCAATGCCGCCGGCGGCCGTCCGGAGACCAGGCGCCGGAACCGTAGACGCACTCCGCCAGGAGGCAAGCTCCTCGGCGAAGAACGCGAGTCGGCCGAAAGGCTCCGCCGCGGTACGCACCAGGCCCGACTCGACCGGCTTGTGGCCGCACCCGGCCGCGCTACTCTCCGAACCTCTCTCGGCGCCGCACCCGCGTGGGTCGGCGAACACCTTCGGTCCCGCAACTCTGGCCTCGCCGTGCGCCTGCTCGCCCTCACCGCGTGCGCATCCCTGCTGTCGGCGGCTCTGTCCGCCCAGGCACAAGTGCCGCTGCGCATGCTCGTGCCCGCGACGCCGATCGTTGCCGCGGCGCCGAAGACGACCGATCCGCCGCCCGCCGAAGCACCGAACCCCGTGCCCGAGCCGGGCACGTTGCTCCTCGTCGGCACCGGACTCGTCGGGCTCGCTCTGAGCGCGCGGATGCGCCGCCAACGCAGCCGCTGATCGTGCGAAGGATCGAGCGTCAGCCGTAGCGCGGCACGTGACGGCGGATGCGCGCCGCCTTCGCGGCGATCGCGACGAGCAACGGACGGTGCTCCACGAGCGGTTCGCCCAGGTAGGAGCGGAGGAAACGCAGCACGGCACGGCGACCGACCGGCACGGGCACGGATGCCCAGAGGCTCGCCAGATCCTTCACCACCCAGCGCCGCCAGCGCCAACGAGGACGCATCACACGTTCGCAGTCGAGGAAGACCGGCGCCTCCGCCGCGACGCGAGGATCGCCGGCGAAGAGGTGGTTCCAGTAGAGATCGCGATACACGAGCCCCTGGTCGTGCAGCCGGCGAACGGCGCGCGCCACGTCGCGGCAGGCGTACGCGACCAGTTCGAAGAGCCAACCGGCTCGATGCGCCTCGAGCGCCCACGCATCGAGCGGGCGGCCGGCGACGCCGGCGGTCACGAGCAGATTGCGGCGCCGGTTGCCGATCCACACGATCGGCTCGGCCGTACGGATGCCGAGCAGCGGGAGCAAGTGGAGCCAGTGCCACTCCTCCGACGCGGCGTTGCCACCGCGCACTCGCCATTTGCCGAACACGTGGCCGCCGCCGTGCTCCACGGCAACCGTGCGGCGGGTCGGAACGCAACGAACGGTGTGTCCGACGCTCCCGTCCCACAAGCCCCGCACCACCACCGCGAGTTCCGTGTCGAGCAGCGCGCGCCAGCGACCGTCGGGAGCGTCTGGCTTGTTGCTGGCATCCATGGGCGGCGGTTACGTTCCCCGCCCCTTTCGGTCCGCGCAAGTCGCGTCCCCGGCATGAACCAACACGTTTCCAGCGAAGAGAACCCATTCGAAGCGATGCAGGCCCGGTTCGACCTGGCCGCGGCCCGCCTCGGTCTCGAACCGAACGTCGTCGCCGTGCTCCGCAGCTGCGAGCGCGAGATCACCATCAGCATCCCGGTGGTCATGGACGACGGCTCGATGAAGGTGTTCGAGGGATATCGCGTGCAGCACTGCACGTCGCGCGGGCCGGCAAAGGGCGGCATCCGCTACGCGAGCAACGTGAACCGCGACGAAGTGCGGGCCCTCGCCGCGTGGATGACGTGGAAGTGCGCGGTGGTGAACGTGCCGTTCGGCGGCGGCAAGGGCGGCGTCATCTGCGACCCGTTCAAGATGTCGAAAGGCGAACTCGAGCGCGTCACGCGCCGCTACGTCGCCGGGATCATGGACATCCTCGGCCCAGACCGCGACGTGCCGGCGCCGGACATGGGCACCGACGGCCAGGTGATGGCGTGGCTGATGGACACGTACTCGATGCACCAGCGCAGTTACCTGCCCGCGATCGTGACGGGCAAGCCAATCAGCCTCGGCGGGTCGCTGGGACGCATCGAAGCAACGGGCCGCGGCGTGATGCTCGTGACGCGCGAGGCGTGCAAACACCTCGGCATGAACCCGAAGGAGTGCACGGCGGCGGTCCAGGGCGCTGGCAACGTCGGCCTGATCTCCGCCCTCCAACTCGCGTCGCTCGGCGTGAAGGTCGTCGCGATCAGCGACGTGCACGGCGGTCTCCACAACACGAAGGGGCTCGATCTCGAAGGCATCCGCACGCACCTGCAGAAGCACCGCCGGCTCGATGGCTTCGAAGGCGGCACGCGCATCAGCAACGCGGAGATCCTCGAACTGCCGGTCGACATCCTGGTGCCCGCCGCCACCGAGAACGTCATCACGAGCAAGAACGCGGCGAACATCAAGGCGAAGATCATCACCGAGGGCGCCAACGGCCCGTGCACGGCGGAAGCCGACAAGGCCCTGGACGAGAAGGGCACGTTCGTGATCCCGGACATCCTCGCGAACGCGGGCGGCGTCACCGTCAGCTACTTCGAGTGGGTGCAGGACCGCATGGCGTTCTTCTGGACGCAGAAGGAAGTCGAGGACCGGATGGAGCACATCATGGTCGAGTCCTTCGCCGCCGTCGTCGACATGGCGCGGCGCTTCCAGGTCAGCAACCGCATCGCCGCCTACATGCTCGGCGTGAACCGCGTGGCGGAGACGACGCGCATGCGCGGCATCTACGCCTAGGCCGGCCGACGCCGTCCCCACGACCGGTTCGGCGCGCACCCCACGCGGATCACGACTTCTCGAGCGCGGCTCGGGCCAGCGCACGGTGCGGTTCGGTGATCGGGGCCACGACATCGCCGATCGAAACTTCGTAGAGCCCGAAGGCCGTCGACAGCGTGTTGCCGGGAACCGGGTCGCGCGTGAGCACCTCGTCGCGGCGGACACGCTCCACGAGCCTGATCGCCGCGGGGACCGCAGCGGCAGCCGCAGCGGCCTCCGGACTGGTGACGACCGTGCGCAACGTGACGAGCACTCGCTCCGCGACCTCCCTCTCGGCGAGCGCCTGGAGATTGCCGACCGCGATCTCGCTCAGGTTGGAACGCGACTCGACGACGCGACGAAGGTGCCCGCGGCGCGGCGGAGGCATGGTGACCCAGGCCGGCTCGGCAGCGATCGCGACCCACGCGCCGGAGCCGGGCGACGTCTCCGCGAAGTGCCGCGCGGGGGAGGGGCCGCGGCACGCGGCCAGGGCGAGAACGAGCAGCAGCGTGAGGTGACGGAGCGGCGAGTGCGTCGGGTGCATCGGCGCGAGGCCAACCGCGGCGCGGCCATCCGGTTCCGAAGTCACGAGTTCCCGCCGCCCTGCCGTCCGCGTTTGATGTCGCCGCGGTGGCGCTTCTCCTCGACCCGGCGCCGCTGGCTGCCCCGCGTCGGCTTCGTCGCGATGCGCTTCCGGCGCCGCACGAGCGCCGCGGCGATGAGGCCGGCCATGCGCTGCATCGCGGCCTCGTAGTTCTGGAACTGGCTCCTGTGCTCGCTCGCGGTCACGAACAACATCCCGTCCGCGTCGATGCGGCTCGGCATCGCTTCGCGGATGCGGGCGACGTCGAACGGCCCGAGCACCGCCTCGGCAGCGACGAGGTCGAGGCGCAGGTCGACCTTCGTCTCGGTCTTGTTGACGTGTTGCCCGCCGGCGCCGCCGCTGCGCGAGAACGACAGGTGGAAGCAGTCCTTCGGGATCATGCGCCCGTCGCGCAACCAGAGATCAGATCGTGACACGTTGCACCCAGGTGAGCGCGGGTTCGCGGCGGTGATGGACTTCGTGCGCGAGCCACGCCGCACCGCGCGCGGCGGCGCGCGCTTCCAGGAAGCGCGGGGCGGCGGCGCCGAACGACGCGAGCCGCTCGGCGAGCAGCGCGGCGAGCGCCCCGTCGGGCGCGAGCACGCCGCCGCCGAGCGCCACCGGCAACTCGCGCCACTCGAGTCCGGCGCGGCGCACCGCGGCGTTCGCGAGCATGGACAGACCGTCGATCCCGGCGGTGATCACTTCGTTCGCGACCGCATCCCCCGCCGCCGCGGTCGTGAGCACGATCGGCAGTCGCGCCGCGATCTGTCCGCTGTCGAGGCGCTGCAGCACCGCGCCGAGTCGCTGCGGCGACGATGCGCCGAATGCGCCGGTCAGGGCGTCCGCCAGGAGGGTCGGCGGCCCGAGCCCGTCGACCGCGAGCAGCACGGCGGCAGCGGCGCGCCGCACGAGGTCGAAGCCGCTGCCCTGATCGCCGAGCAGATGGCCGCGGCCACCGGTGCGATGGAGTTCGCCGTCGCGATCCCGCGCCACCGCGAACGACCCCGTGCCCGACCAGAGCATCAGCGCCGGGCCGTCGACCAGCCCCGCCGCGGCGGCGGCCAGCACGTCGGCGACGACCGCGACGGGAAAGTCGATGCCGTGAGCGCGGAGGCCGTCCACGATGGAACGCGCCGTCGACGGATCCCCGACGCCGGCCATCGCGCAGACCGCCGCTGTCGGTGCGTCGTGTGGCGCGACGTTCGCGAGCACTTCGTGCAGCGCTTCGACCGCGGCATCGACTCCGTGCACCGCCGGCTGCACGCCGCGAGAGTGCGCGCCGGGACGGCTGTCCGGCGGCCACCACTCACAGCGGCAGTGCGTACCGCCGACGTCGACTCCGAGGAAGTGCACGGAGCGGGACCGTATCTCCGCGCAACGCGCGAGTCTCGCGACACACGTTCCGGAGCAGCCGGGGAGCGAGACGTTCTCGCCACTGAAGGAACCTGCGAGCCACGGGGCTTCGCCCGCCCGGTTGGAGCCGACGCCCGCAACGCGCGCGGCTCAACGGCGACGGGCCTGGTCGAGCTGCCGTTCCATTCCTCGGGGACGGCCGCAGGCCGATCAGGAACTACTGAAGGATCACCGCTTCGCCGCCGGAGAACGTGAATGCGTCGCCGCCGGCACCGCCGAGGGGCGCGATGCTCAACGCGATCGATTGCGCGAAGAATCCGAACCCGAGCATGCCTTGCGGCAACGCCAGGGGAATCGGGCCGGACGCGGTCGCCAGCACGACGTCGGGCGACACGTGGAGCATGCACCCGACGCCGAAGTCGGGCAGGGGAACCGCGACCTGCTGGAAGCCGATCACGACGGCGCGGAGCGGCACCACGACGCCGCATGCTTCGAACAGGTTCACCTGGATGTCGAGCGTGCAGTTCGAGACGTCGAGCGAGAACGACGTCGTCGTCGGCAGACCGACCGACTTGCAGAACCCCGTGCTGCCCACGTTGCAGCCAGCGCCGACCGACCAGGTCGTGACCGTGGTGAACAGGCATTGCGCCGGCAGTGCCGCAGCGGTGGCGAGGAGGATGGCGAGCGACGAAACGACGCAGTTCGTACGGATGGGGTTCATGCGGCTCCGGGGTTTTCCGATGGGTGTGGTCGCGGGCGGCGCGACGGAGCGGCACGGTAGCCGGCGCCCGTCCGAGCCTCCCCCCGGTCGGGCGAGCCTCCCCGATGCGTTTTTCCGCGCACGCGGCTCAGGACCGGGGAACCGGCGACGCGGCGAGCCACTGTTGCACTGCCGCGAACACGACGTTCGGTTCGATCGACGCCTGGCAGTGCGGCACACGGTCGCAGCGCGGCAAGTAGCAGCAGAGGCAGTCGAGGCCGGGCGGCACGACCTTCGTGCCGCGCCCGTACAGTTCGATCTCGTGCGATGAAGTCGGGCCGAACAACACGACCGCCGGCACCTTGCGCGCCGCGGCGACGTGCGTCGCGAGCGAATCGCTGGTGACGATCGCACCGCAGCGATCGACGAGCGCGGCGAACCGGCCGAACGAGTTGTGGTTGCCGCCATCGAACACGGGTCGCCCGCCCGCGGCAGCCAGCAGTTGTCGATGCCGTTCGACCTCTTCGGGCCCCCCGAGCAGGAGCACGCTGTCGCCCGCGTCCGTGACGAGGCGCACGAACGACTCCTGGTGCTCGCGGGTCCACTGCTTGTAGGCCCAGCGCCCGCCGGCCCCGGTGTTGAGACCGACGAGGCGACCGCGCACGGGCAGGGCATGCACGAACGATCTCGCCCACTCGGTGTCGCCGACGGACGGTTCGAGGATCGGCTCGCGCACGAGCTTCGGATCCAGGCCGAGCACCTCCGCGACGAGGTGCTGGTACGTCGCGCGGTTCGCCTTCTTCGCGGCGTCGGAGAGGCCCATGTGGAGCCACCGCGCGGCGCCCGACCCGAGCGCGACGACGCGCCCTTCGGCGTCGCGGACGTAGCCGCGCCGCTGTCGACCCCGCGCCATCGCGGCGAGCGCCGCGGCGTCCGGGTCCGCATCGGGGCAGAGGACGACATCGAAGGTCTCGGTCGCGAGGCGCGCCGCCGTGACGGCGTCGTCGGTCGACAGCACTTCGTCGACGAGCGTGTTGCCGTGGAAGAGCCCCATCGCCGACGGTCGTGTGATCCACGTGACCTTCGCCTGCGGCCAGGTGGTGTGGATGGCGTGGAGGAACGACGTGGTGCGCAGCACGTCGCCGGTCGCCGCGAGCTTCACCACGAGCACCCGGTGCCGCACCGGCGAGTACTCGTCGCACGTGGAGCAGACCCTGCCCCGCTGCTTGTGGGGTGCACAGGGACGGTCCCACCGCACATGACGGCAGTCGGTCTTCAGGTCGGGATCGTTCACGCGGTCGGTATCGGCAGTCGCAGTCGCCGGAACGCACGGGAACGTAGCAGATCCCCGGGTCCGCCTTGCAGTCGTCCGAAGCGGTTCGCTGTAATCCGGCGCATGACCACCGTCGCCCAACTCTGGCTGCCGATCCTGCTGTCGGCTGTGTTCGTCTTCGTGGTGAGTTCCCTCGTGCACATGGTGCTGCAGATCCACAAGGCGGACTACGAGAAGCTGCCGAACGAAGACGCGGTTCTCGACGCGCTGCGCAAAGCCGGCACCGCGCAGGGCCAGTACATGTTCCCCTTCGCGTCGTCCATGAAGGAGTTCGGCTCGCCCGAGATGAAGGCGAAGATCGAACGCGGCCCGATCGGCTCGCTCGTCGTGCGTGACAAGGGTTGCACGAACATGGGCCGCGCGCTGGGCCAGTGGTTCGCGTTCTGCATCGTGATCAGCGTGTTCGTCGCGTACCTCACGGGTCTCGCGAAGGGTCCGGGCGCCGGCGAGATCTTCCGTGTCGCGACGACGGTCGCGTTCCTGGGCCACGGCTTCACGAGCGTCTGCGACTCGATCTGGAAGGGCATCCGCTGGTCGACCACGGCGAAGTTCGTGTTCGACGGCGCGCTGTACGCTCTCGTCGTCGGCGCGACGTTCGCCTGGCTCTGGCCGGCGGCCGCGTGACCGCAACGGCGGCACCCGCTCGATCGGGGCCGATCCGCGCATTCGTGGCATGGATCGGCTCCGCGTTCATCCTCCTGCTGATCCGCGTCTTCGGCCGCGTCGCAGCAATCGAAGACGTGGAATGGCTCGTGGGCCCGGTCGGCGGCCCGCACATCGGCGATCGCCCCTACGAAGAGTGCGCGCGGCGCGAGGGCCTCGTGATGCGCCGCGACGACGACACCGCCGGTCTGCTCGACGACTTCGAGGCGCTGCGGGCGCCCGATTTCGAACCGGCCCGCGTCGACCCGCGCGTCCGCCACTTCTACGAACACACCGCGACCTACCGGATCGACCTCTGGGCGCGCACGTGGTTCCCGGCCAACGTCGCCCTCTGGCTCCTCGTGACGACGATCAGCCGGAAGGTCGACCAGCTCAACTTCCCCCTCGACGCTCTCGAGGCTGCGCGCGGCATGGACAGCGAGATCGTGTCGCTGCGCGAGCCATCGGGAAAGCTGCGCTACGCCGGCTGGTACCGACGATCGGTCGCCACGGGACGGTCGATCTACACCGGCTTCTACACGACGGCGATCGCGCCGATCGCGGGCCGACCGTGCGTGAAGGTCGTGTTCCCGATGCCGGACGGCAGTGCGACCGTAGTGCTCACGCCGTCGACGAACGAACGCGGCGACCTCGAGCTCAGCTCGAGCGGACGGGGATTCGGCGACGCGGGCTTCTACCGTCTGCAACGACGCGGCGAACGGCACCTGCGCATCTGGCGCGTGAGCACGCTGCGGGAACACTTCCGTGTGTTCGTCGACAGCGACGGCACGCTGCGCTGCGATCACCGCGTCCGGTTCCTCGGCATGCCGGTGCTGCACCTGCACTACCGGATGGAGCGGAAGACGGTCGGTCGTGCGTGACGCAGGTCAACCGCGGGCCGCGACGAGACGCTGCACCACGGCTTCGACCTCCGGGCCGAGATGGTCGACCGTGAACTTCGCGAGACACCGCTCACGCCCCGCAGCGCCGTGCGCGAGCCCCAGTTCGGGGTCGCGCAGGTAGCGGGCGATCGCGGCTGCGAGCGCCCCGGCGTCACCCTTCGGCACGACCGCACCGGTCGTGCCGTCGACGACGATCTCGCCGTTGCCGCCGGCGTCGCTCACGACCTGCGGCAGCGCCGCGAAGCCAGCCTCGAGGCACGCGTTGCACAGCCCTTCGTGGAAAGACGGCATCGTGAACACGTCGCTCGCCGCGTAGACGTCGTGCACCGGCTTCACCGGCCCCGGCAGGAAGACACGCGCGCCGAGCCCGAGCCGCGCAGCCTGCGCGCGGAGCCGTTCCTGTTCGCCGCCGCCGCCGGCCAGGAAGAGCACGGCGCGCGGGAAGTCGTTCGCGAGCCGCGCGAACGCGTCGATCAGCACGTGCTGGCCCTTGCGCGGTCGCAGGATGCCGGCGCAGCTCACGACCTGGGCGTCCGCGGCGATGCCAAGACGCGCGCGCGCTCCTGCGCGCCCGGCGCGCAACCCCGTCCACGGCACGGGATCGATGCCGTCGTAGACGAGCGTGATCCTTTCGTCCGGCACACCGGCGGCCAGCAATCGCCGTCGGATCGCGTCGCAGATCGCGATCGTATGGTGAACGAGCTTCGTGTAGCGCGCGCCGCCGCGCCAGCCGTTCGCAATCGGGTAGTCGATGCGACGGATCGTGAACTTCTTCGCGGACGTGCCGCGCAACGCCAGGCCGGCGAGGAGGAGCGACCGCCCGCATGCGAAGTGCACCACGTCGGGTTGCACGCGCCGATACGCGGCGCGCGTCTCCCACCACAGATCGGGCCGCCACCACCGCCGCAGCGGCGCCTCTTGCACCGGCACGCCCATCTCGCGCGCCACCGCCGCGAACTTCGCTCCCGGCACGAGCAGCACGTGATTCTCGTAGCCGCCCTTCGCGAAGTGCTCGAGCAGCAACTTCAGCTGCGCCTCGCCGCCGGAGTACCCGGTCTCCGCGAGCACATG
>JAEUHQ010000087.1 GCA_016794565.1 Planctomycetota bacterium
GCGAGGATTGCCGTGTTGTAGGGCAGGGTCAGCGGGCCGCGCGTCCCCTCGGCCCAGACGACGCGAGCGCCCATCCACGCGACCGACGCAAGAGTGCACAGCGCCATCGCCGCGACGAGCAGGCGCCGTTTCGTGAAACAGCGCACCCGGTGTTCCCGCAGCGCGCGGTGGACGAGCGTGTCGACCTCCTCCGGTGACAGTGGGTCCGACGCGCCGATTTGCGCGAGACCCGCCTCTTCCGTGCGAAGTTCGGCCGCGGTCGGCGGGCGGTCGTCGTCTTCGCGGAACGCGTCGAATGGCCACCTTGCCGTCATGCGCCGATTTCCTTGTCGTCTTCGTCGTCGTCCGGGAATCGCTGTTCGAAGGCGTCGGGTTCGTGGCCGCGGTCGATCAACGCCTGGCGCAGCGTGCGCCGGCCTCGATGACGCGACACGTAGATCGAATCGACGGATGTGCTGAGCCGTTGCGCGAGGGGGCGGGCGTCCGCCGGGCGACCCGCGGCGAGATCGGCCATCAGCACCGTGCGTTGCATGCGCGGCAGTTCGCGCATGCAGATCATCGCGTCGCGGAACAACTCCTCGCGCTGCGCCGACAGCGGCGCGGACGCGGTGTTCAGCGGGAGGCTCATCTGCTCGAGGTCGCGCGCTTCCTCGCGGTTGCGGATGCGCCGGCGTGTGTCGAGCAGGCGCAGCGCCGCGCGCCGGGCGAGCACGGAGACCCACGCGCGCAGGGTTCCGAGCGCCGGGTCGAACGGCGCGGTCGCGTACCAGACCCGGATCGAAGTCATCGCCATGACCTCCGCGATGTCGGAGGCGTCGAGCAGCTTGCCGAACGACTGGCGCAGGCGTGCCCGCACGATTCCGCCGTGGTCCTCGAACAACTGCTGAAGCCCGTCCGGATCGCGCGCGCGGAGCTTGGCGATGGTGTCGGGGTCGCGCGGGTGCGCGCTGCGGTTCGAAGGCTTCTTGCCGGAGTCACTCACGGTAAGTACCCCGGCACCTTACCGGAAATCGGCGCGCCGCTGCACGCGGGTCCCGTGGCAGCAGGGTCTTGCCGCGTCGAACCGGGGTCACGGCAGGGGGAAGCGCTCGCACAGCGACTGGACCGCGGCGCGATGGCGCTCGGGGTCCTGGCCCTTCACCAGACCGTCGATGATCACCGCCACCTGTGCGATCTCGTCCCGGCCGAAGCCGCGGGTGGTCACCGCAGCCGTGCCGAGCCGCAGGCCGGACGTGACCATCGGCGGCCGGGGGTCACCCGGGACGGCGTTCTTGTTGACGGCGAGGCCGGCGGCGAGCGCGCGCTCCTCGATGGCGGCGCCGGTGCTGTCGGTCTTCCGCAGGTCGACCAGCACGATGTGGTTGTCGGTGCCGCCGGTCACGATGTCGAGGCCGCGCTCGACGAGGCACTGCGCGAGCCATGCGGCGTTTTCCTTCACACGGCGCTGGTAGTCCCGGAACTCGGGCCGCAGGGCTTCGCCGAACGCAATCGCCTTGCCGGCGATCTGGTGCATCAGCGGGCCGCCCTGGGAGCCGGGGAACACCGCGCTCTGGATCTGCTTGGCGACTTCCTTCTTGGCGAGGATCATGCCCCCGCGCGGACCGCGCAGCGTCTTGTGCGTCGTCATCGTCACGACGTCCGCAATGCCGACCGGGCTCGGCACGACGCCCGCGGCGACGAGGCCGGCGGGGTGGGCGATGTCCGCCAGCAGCACGGCGCCGGCTTCGTGCGCGATCGCGGCGAACGCGGCGTAGTCGATGTTGCGGCAGTAGCTGCTGCCACCGGCGATCACGACCTTCGGCTGATGCTCCTTGACGACGCGCCGCACCTCGTCCAGGTCGATGCGCCCGCTCGCATCCACGCCGTACTGCTTCGCAGCGAACAGCATCCCCGTGTGGCTCCGGTCGTGACCGTGGCTCAGGTGTCCGCCGGCCTTGAGGGCCATGCCGACGATGCGCCCGCCGGGTCCGGCCAGCGCGACCAGGGCGGCGAGGTTGGCCGTCGTGCCCGAGTGCGGCTGCACGTTCGCATCTTCGGCGCCCGCGAAGAGCTGCATCGCGCGCTGGCGCGCGAGGTCCTCGATGCCGTCGGCCACTTCACAGCCGCCGTAGTAGCGGCGGTTCGGGTAGCCCTCCGCGTACTTGTCGGTGATGCGACTGCTGCAAGCCTCGCGCACCGCCGCCGAACAGTGGTTCTCCGACGCGATGAGGGTCAGCGTGGCGCGCTGCCGGCGGTCTTCACGCTGCAACCACGCGGCGACTTCGGGGTCCTTGGTCGAGAGGGTGCTGTCGTGCGTGGTGGCGGTGCTCACGCCCGGACCTTACGAGTTCGCGCGGCTCGCGACCAGTGCACCGCGCGGCGCGGCAGCGCGCCGTGCCGCGATCGCGCGCCCAAAAAATGGCGCCTGCCGCCTGCATGTTTCCCGTGCGTGGTGTTCAATCCGCGCCTCGCCGGAGGCGTTCGGTTTCGCAGCACGGGTGTCGTGCACCGTTTCCGCCTGGCGAGCCTCGGAGCCACCTGAATTGAGCGCACCGCAGAACGAACTTCGTGCCTGGACCATCCGCGACAGCGTCGAGCTCTACCAGCTGTCGGCTTGGGGGGGTGAGTCCTACGCGATCAACGACCGCGGCGAACTCGTCGTGCAGCCGATGGGCAAGAACGGGCCCAAGTTCTCGCTGCCCGAACTCGTCGAGGACCTTCGGAGCCGCGGCATCGAGTTGCCGATGCTCCTCCGCATCTCCGACATCCTGCAACTGCGCGTGCAGGCCCTCGGCGGCGCCTTCAAGAAGGCGATCGAGGAGTGCGGCTACAAGGGTCGCTACCGGCCGGTGTTCCCGATCAAGGTGAACCAGCAGCGCGACGTCGTCGAAGAACTCGTCGACTTCGGCAAGGACCACTCGCTCGGCCTCGAAGCGGGCAGCAAGCCGGAACTGCTCGTGGTGCTCGCGCACATGACGAACCCGGACGGGCTGGTCATCTGCAACGGCTACAAGGACGCGAGCTTCATCGAGACGGCGATGCTGGCCCAGAAGATGGGCCTCTACACGATCATCGTCGTCGATCGCTTCGAAGAGCTCGAGACGGTGCTGTCGGTCAGCAAGCGCTACGACCTGCGTCCGCACATCGGCATCCGCGCGAAGCTCGCGAGTCGCGGTGCCGGCAAGTGGCAGGAGTCGGGCGGCGAGAAGTCCAAGTTCGGCCTCACCGCGGGCGAGATCGTGCAGGTGACCGAGCGCCTGCGCGAATGCGGCATGCTCGACTGCCTCGAGCTGCTGCACTTCCACATCGGCAGCCAGATCACCGCGATCCGCGCCATCAAGGACGCGCTGAAGGAGGCGACGCGCATCTACGCGGAAGTGCACGACCTCGGCGCCGGCCTCCGGTTCATCGACGTCGGCGGCGGCCTCGCGGTCGACTACGACGGTTCGCAGACGAACTTCCACAGCTCGGCGAACTACTCGATGCAGGAGTACGCCAACGACGTCGTGTTCGCCGTGCAGCAGGCTTGCGACGAGAAGGGCATCGCGCACCCCGACGTGATCAGCGAGTCGGGCCGCGCCTTGACCGCGCACCACGCGATCCTCGTGTTCGACGTGCTCGGAGTGAGCCGGCAGAACACCGAGGTGCCGCAGGGGGCCGACAAGCACGAGGACAACACCATCGCGAACATGGTGCAGATCCTGAAGGACGTCTCGCTGAAGAACTTCCAGGAGAGTTATCACGACGCGCTGCAGCTGAAGGAGGAGGCGATCAGCCTCTTCAACCTCGGCTACCTCGACCTGAAGGGACGCGCGATCGCGGAGACGCTGTTCTGGGCGATCTGCGACAAGATCCGCCTGATCGTCAACACGCTCGAGTACGTGCCCGACGAGCTGCAGGGCCTCGAGCGCGCGTTGGCCGACACGTACTACTGCAACTTCTCGGTGTTCCAGAGCGCGCCAGACCACTGGGCGGTGAAGCAGCTCTTCCCGACCATGCCGATCCATCGGCTGAACGAGCGTCCGACGCGCCGTGCGATCCTGGCGGACCTCACCTGCGACAGCGACGGCAAGGTCGACAAGTTCATCGACCTGCGCGACGTGAAGAGCGTCCTCGAAGTGCACCCGATCACGCCGGGCAAGCCGTACTACATGGGCATGTTCCTGGTCGGGGCCTACCAGGAGATCCTCGGTGACCTGCACAACCTGTTCGGCGACACGAACGCGATCCACATCTCGATGGACGAGCAGCACGGCTACCGGATCGAGCGTGTCATCGAAGGCGACTCGGTGACCGAGGTCCTGAGCTACGTGCAGTACGACAAGCAGGACCTGATGCGCCGGATGCGCGGTCGCCTCGAAGCGGCCGTTCGTGCGGGCAAGGTCAACATGAAGGAGTCGGCGCTCCTCCTGCGGCGGTACGAAGAAGGGCTCGCTGCCTACACGTACCTCGCGGACGACGACCTCGAGGCCGGGAACGACCAGATCGTCCTGCCAGCGCCGGGCAACCACGCGACACCGGTCGCCGAGTCGCCCACTCTGCACGATTCCCCGGCGCCGCCCGTCTGACGGCGCCCTCTCCGCAGTCCCCTGTCCGGTCGTACGACGCGCCGTCGGCCGGATCCGTCCGAATGTGCGCGAAGTCCGCCGACCCCTCATGCACGCAGCAGTCTTCGTCGACTTCGAGAACCTCTTTCACTCCCTCAACAACCGCGACGAACTCACCGGACACCGCACCCGCGATCTCTGCCTCGGCATCCTCGAGCGACTGAAGGAGCGACTGCGCGACGACAAGTCGCCGATGGTGCTCGGCCGCTCGTACGCGGCGTTCGATGCGTACCCGGGCATGGAGGTCGCGCACGACCTCGCGCTGATGGGCTTCGACCCGCAGTACGTGCTGATCGGCCACCAGGGCAAGAACGCCGCCGACGTGCAGCTCGCGTGCGACGTCTGCCGGGTGCTCTACCGCCGGCCCGACATCGACGCGATCGTGATCGTCTCCGGCGACCGCGACTTCATCCCGATCGCACGCCAGGTGCTCGAGGAGAATCGGGAACTGCGTGTCGTCGCGATCCCGGACAGCACGAGCGGTGACCTGCGCATGCGCGTCGGTGCGGAGCGCTTCTGGAACGCGCTCGATTTGATCACGCCGGATCGTCTCCAGAGCAAGCCGCAGGTGCCCGCAGTGCCCGCCGCTTCGAGCGGGCTGGCCCGCGACGACGCGATCTCCGTGGCGCCCGCGAACGGACATGCACCGGCCGGGACGAACGGCAACGGTGCGGCCGCGACGCCGATCGCTGCGAACGATTCCGTTCACGGTGCCGAGGACGCGGCTCGCGCGGCGCGTGGTCGGGCGGCGATCGTGGGCCACATCCCCGTGACGTGGCGCGCCGCCGAGGAGCACGCCACCGAAGGTGAGCAGGCCGATCGCCTGCAGCAGTGCATCGAACTGATCTTGCGCGCGCAGGCCCGGCACGGCAGTTCCGAGGTGTGGCTGTCGCCGTTCCTCAAGGGGCCGATGAGCCAGCACTTCAGCGGCCTCGTGCACCCGGAGCGGCGCGCGCTCGTCAACGAACTGCGTCACCGCGGCGTGATCCACATCGAAGAGCGCGCGAACCAGTACGCGGACCACCCGTACTCGGTGATCGTGCTCGACACGGCGAATCCCATGGTCGCGGCGGTGGTCGAGCGCATGAAGAAGCGCGACGAGGTCCGGTGAACACCATGAACCAGCTGTCGCTCCGTACGGCGGTCGCCGCCGCCCTGCTCCGGCTCGCTGCGGCGCAGTCGATGCCCGACCTGACCGACCTGCGCAATGCGCCGCGGCCGTACTCGTCGGTCTTCCAGATCGAAGCCGGCGCGATCGGTTCGCAGGCCAGGCAGACGGTCCCCTCGATCGGCGCCGACGACGACGTCAGCTGGGACGCGAAGGTCTACTTCCTCGACGAGTCGGTCGGGTCGCGACGCGGCGCGCTCGAGGCGTATGCAGGCCGCGACGGCATCTTCGCCTCGTACACCGACGGCAAGCTCGTGGGCGACGACACGGTGACGCGGCTCGAGTTCCGCGCCCGGCCGTGGATGTTCTATCGCGACGGCTTCTACCGCGACGGGGACTTCGTCGCGAACGGCCTCTACGAAGGGCGCGACTACGAAGGGTATATCGGCTTCGGACGCGAGGCCCAGCCGGGGCTCTACGTCGAGCTCGGCCCCTACTACCGCAGTCTCGACTTCGATCGCAGCGACGTGACGCCACCGACGTTCACGGTTCCCGACGGCTATTCGGCGTACGGCGGCCGTCTCTACCTCGAGCAGAGCACCGTGCAGCTCGATCGCCGCCGCGGCGTGCCTCGTGACGGATTCGTGCTCACGGCGATCGGCGAGCGCGAATGGAACGACAGCCAGGGCGTGTTCGGTGCGACGGGCGGTGGCTTCAGCACCGAACTGCCTTCCGCCGTCTGGCGAGTGCGCGGCCGCCTGGAGTGGTACATCCCCGCATCGGACTCCGCGACGTGGGAGATCTTCGGCTACGGCGGCTGGCAGGACGAGAAGGACCGCGTGCAGAACTTCGAGGGCCAGCGTCCTCTCGGCAACATCTGGGGCGACGGTCAACTGCGCCTGCGCCTCCATCTGGGCCAGTCGATCACGTTGACCCCGTTCGGGCAGCTGCAGTTCTCGCGAGTGCTCGAGGAGGACGGCACTTCGTCGACGAAGGACTTCTTCTTCGGCGGTGGCGTCGAGACGTACGTGCACCTCGGCAGCGCCGTGTCCCTGCACGGCTGGTATTCGTTCCTCGACAACGACAGTCGTCCGTCGATCCGGATCGACGAGGACGTGCACGGCGAGCACATGTTCTATCTCGGCATGGTCCTGCGCTTCGGATCGCAGCGCCGCTGAACCGTCGCGACGAGCCGGAGTCAGGGCACGTCCGGTGCGGCGCAGACCGAGATGCGCACGACGGAGCGGAGGGAGCGTGAGCCCTTGTGGTCGGTCGGCACCAGCAGGCGCCGCGGGCCTTCGGGCTCCGGGATCCCGTTGCCGTCCTTCGCCCACACGACGAGAGCGCGCGTCGCTCCGATCTCGGGCATCAGTTCGGCGCTGCTGAACACCGCCTGGAACCCGTCCGCGGCGGTCGCGAGCACGACACGGCGCCAGCCCATGTGCTTCGTGCGCGGATCGGCGCCGGGTCCGCCCGTGCCACCGTCCAGGCCGCAGCGGGCGAGTACCTTGGCGAGCGACACTCCGCGGTAGCGCCACGTCTCGCCGTGTTGGCTCCACACGACGTCTTCGGCGCCGAGAGCTTCGAGCGCACGATCGTCGAACGAATCCGGGGACGGCAGCAGCCCGTCGATGCGAAGAGGGTCCTCGATTGCGATCGCGGAGGGCACGTCCGGTGCGCCGGTACAACTCGCGACGGCCAGCGCGAACGGGGCGAGCATTGCCGTGAGAGGCGAGGCGTGTTCCAGCATTTACGAGACGAATACCTTGCGGCTGCAAGGTGTCCAAGGACGATCCCCGGCATGGCCTCATACCGCCTCGGACAGGCAGCTCGTGTCCTCGGTGTCAGCGTCGACACCATCCGTCGCTACGCGGATCGAGGCGAGCTGAAGAGCACCCGCACCGCGGGGCAGCAGCGGCTCATCGACGGCGTTCGCCTCGCGAAGCTCGCCGAGAAGGTCGAGCCCGAAGGGTTCGGCGAGCAGGTGTCCAGCGCGCGCAACCACATGCTCGGCATCGTGACGCGCGTCGTGAAGGACAAGGTCGCCGCGCAGGTCGAGCTGCGCTGCGGGCCGTACAGGGTGGTGTCGCTGCTGACGCGCGAGTCCGTCGATGCGCTCGGCCTCGCACCTGGCGTGATGGCGTACGCCGTGGTGAAGGCGACCAACGTGGTCGTCGAACTGGCGACCGACGTGACGCCGAAACAGGCGGAGGCGGAGTGAGCCCCCGGCTCCTGTCCTGTGCGCTCCTCGCGGTCATTGCCGGCTGCGGTCGGGAAGCGGTCGCGCCCGCGCCGAGGGTCGCGCGCGTCTTCGCTGCCGCGTCGCTCACCGCCGTGTTCACGTCGCTCGCTGCGGCCTTCGAGAAGGAACATCCGGACACGAAGCTCGACCTGCACTTCGCAGGCACGCCGAGTCTCGTCATGCAGGTGCAGCAGGGCGAACGCCCCGCGGTGTTCGCTTCGGCCGACGAAGCCAACATGCAGAAGCTCGTCGACGCGAGAGTGCTCGTCGGCGACCCGCGGATCTTCGCTTCGAACGGGCTCGCGATCGTCGTGCGTCCGGGCAACCCGGCGAGCATCCATCGCCTGGCGGACCTCGCGACGCCCGGCCTGAAGGTCGCGTTGTGCGGGCCGGAAGTGCCGGCGGGCCGCTATGCGCGGCAGGCGCTCGGCAAGGCCGGTGTCGCGGTCTCGTCCGTGTCGGACGAGCCGAACGTGAAGGCACTGGTGACGAAGGTGCAGCTCGGGGAGCTCGACGCGGGCATCGTGTACCGAACCGACGGCCACGGCCTCGACGGGAAAGTGACGCTCGTCGATGTCGCGCCGGAGCACGACGTGGTCGCGAAGTACCCGATCGCCGGGACGATCGATGCGTACGGGGCCGATGTCGGTGCGCGTTTCGTGCAGTTCGTCTTCTCGCCGGTCGGGCAGAACATCCTCCAGTCGTTCGGGTTCCGCGCGCGATGACCACGCGCCGTCCGCGGGCCGCGATCGTCGGAGCGCTGGCGGCGACGTTCGCGGCCGGGTTGTTCGCACTGCCGCTCCTCGGACTCGTGCTGCGAGCGCCCTGGCGGGAGTTCGGGCGGCAACTGCTCTCGCCGGCCGTGGGCGACGCGATGCGCCTCTCGCTGGTGAGTTCGACGTTCGCCGTGGTCGTCGCGTTCGTGCTCGGCCTTCCTCTCGCGGCGTGGCTGGCGAGCGGCAGTTCGGCGGTGCGGTCTGTGGTCCGGATCCTGGTCATGCTCCCGATCGTCCTGCCGCCGATCGTCGGCGGGATCGCGCTGCTGCTCGCTTTCGGTCGCAACGGGGTCGTCGGGTCGTGGCTCCGCGACTGGTTCGACGTCTCGCTTCCGTTCACGACGCCGGCGGTGTGCATCGCGGCGGCCTACATGGGCGTGCCGTTCTTCGTGCTCTGCGCCGAGGCCGGTCTCCGGAACTTCGATCGCCGATTCGTGCAGGCCGCTGCTTCACTGGGTGCCGGCCCGGCCCGGCGCTTCTTCTTCGTCGTCGTGCCGATGATCGCGCCGTCACTCACGGCGGGGGCTCTCCTGTGCTGGGCACGCGCGCTCGGCGAGTTCTGTGCGACGCAGATGTTCGCGGGCAATCTCGCGGGTCGGACGCGGACCATGCCCCTCGCGTGCTCGGTCGCCATGGAGAACGAACCCGACCTCGCCGTGCTCCTCGGCCTCGTGCTCGCGGCGGTGTCCGCGGGTGTCCTGTTGTTGTTGCGCCATCGGGTGCTCGTCCGCCCATGAACCTCGTCGCGGACTTCGCCCTTCGTCGCGGCAGCTTCGAACTCGCTGTCGACCTCGAGGTCGACGCGAGCGGCACGGTCGCGATCGTCGGCCCCAACGGAGCGGGCAAGTCGTCCCTGCTGGCCGCGATCGCCGGACTGCTTCGCATCGATCGAGGGTCGCTGCGCCTCGGCGATCGGACGCTCGACGGCGGCCCTGGCGGAACGTTCGTGCCGCCGGAGCAACGCGGCGTCGGCATGGTCTTCCAGGACCACCTGCTGTTCCCGCACCTCCGGGTCGTCGACAACGTCGCGTTCGGTCTGCGTGCACGCGGCGTCGCGCGGCGCCAAGCGCGCGACGAGGCGCGACGATGGCTGGACCGGGTCGGCCTCGCGGAGCACGAGGGGCGTCTGCCCGCGCAATTGTCCGGCGGCCAGGCGCAGCGGGTGGCGCTCGCTCGCGCGCTCGCCGCTCGCCCGTCGGTGCTCCTGCTCGACGAACCTCTCTCTTCGATCGACGCGCGCACGAAGGTCGAACTGCGCGGTGAGCTCCGGCGCCACCTCGATGCATTCGCGGGACCGCGTCTCGTCGTCACCCACGACGCGGTCGACGCCTTCGCGCTCGCGCAGCGCATCGTCGTGCTCGAGGAGGGGCGGGTCGTGCAGCAGGGCTCGGTCGCCGAGATCTGCGGTCGTCCGCGCTCGCGCTACGTGGGCGATCTGGTCGGCACGAACGTGTTCCGCGGCGTCGCGAGCAACGGTGTGCTGCGACTCGCGAACGGCGGCTCGCTCGTGGTTCCGGCCGAGCCGGCGGGCGAAGTGTTCGCCACCGTGCACCCGCGCGCGGTCGCGCTCTACCGTGTGCGGCCGGACGGCACGCCGCGCAACGTCTTCGCGGTGCGCATCGTCGCGATCGTTCCGGCCGGGGATCGCATGCGTGTGCAGGTCGACGGCGACGTGCCGCTCGTCGCGGAGGTCACGCCGCAGGCGGTCGCGGACCTGGCGCTCGCGGCGGGCGGCGAAGCATGGGTCGCGCTCAAAGCGACCGAGATTGCGCTCGATCCGGCGTGAAGCGTGGTCACTTCGCGGCCGGGCGCGTGAGCAGCGGTTGCCATCGGCTCCACACGAGCTCGACGCGGTTCTGGCCTTCGTCCTGCGTCGTCACGCGGCGGAAAGGGACGCGCAGACCATCGACGGTGCGGTAGTCGGACCACGCGTCTTGCAGGTGCACGGTGGAGCCGTCCGCCATCGTCTCCCAGACCTCGACGACGCGGATCAGGTGCGAGCCCGCGTCGACGTGGATGCGCAGCCGGTCGAAGCGATCACCCTCCGCCTGCAGGATCATCAGGTCGCGGTCGCCGACGGTTCGCTGCGCGACGGGGCGGAACCGCAGCGTGTTCTTCGTGTGAGCGGCGAGCAGCGCGAGAGGGTGCCGATCGTACTCGCGCCGCAGCGCGGCGGCGTCGCTCGCGGACAACTGCCTCGTTTCGGCGCCGAGGCTCTCGGTCCACGTGTTGCCGAGGAGCTTCGTCTCGATCTCCTTGCCGAGTACGTCGCGAACGCGGCGCAGTGTGCCGTTCGTGCGCCAGGATGCCGTCTCCTCGACCGGCGGGGCCCCTTCGCTCTGCAGGCGGCCCTTCGCTTCGAAGCCGTCGAACCGCCGCAGCAGGCTCGCTCCGCCGATCGCATCGGCAGCGCGATCGAGCCATGGTGTCGACTCGTTCGTGGCCGGACTCGCCGCTTCGACGGCGGCGATCCTCATGCCGGGCGGGAGGAGGTCGGTCTTGCGCACGTCCTTCGCGTCGCTCGGGATCGTGCCGCCGACGACCACGAGCGTGCTCGGCGCCGAGGCGAACGCCGTCACCGCGCGGTCGAAGTCCGCGCTGCCCGGACGCGCCGGCGGCGACTCCGCGACGTTCGCCCCGCTCGTGCCCGCCATCGCCTGTTCGCGCAGGCGCGAGAGTTCGTCGAGCTGTCCGAGGCTCGCCGTGAGCCGGGCGCGGCGCATCGCCAGCGCGATCTCGGACGCGCTGGGGGGCACGTCGCGCAGCGAGTCGCGCGCGATCGTGAACACCTCGCGCAGACGCGCTGCCTCGGGCGGAGTGGCGTTCGTGGTCAGCACCACCGCGAGGCGATCGGCCGTGCGGACCACTTCGCTGCTCCACTGCAGGTGACCGAGACCACGCTCTGCCAGCAGCCGCTCCAGCCGGCCGCCCGTGCCGTCGAGCGTGAGGCACGCCTGGAGCATGCGCGTCGTCGCGGCGTCGATGCCGCGCTCCTCCGCGACGGGCAGGACGAACGAGGCCGTGCACGGACCGGGGCCGGGAACCCACAGCGTCTCGCTCGCGGCGACGGGAGCCGCGCGCAGCACCTCGGCGGGCGCGGCGATGGCGGGCGGTGACCAGCGAGCGAGGCCGCCTGCGCCGGGGCGCGAGATCGCCGCTGCGGCAGCGGCCGGGTCGCCCGGCACCTGCAGCGCGCACACCGCGTTCTCGGGGCGGAACGCTCGGCTCTGGAAGAGCCCGACCTCGCTGGGGTCGCGGTCGAGCAGCGCCGCGATCCAGGCCGCGGTGTCCGGGCGACCGAGCAGCCGGGCGCGCACGATGTTCGCGGCGGGCCGTGCCGTCACGGCTGCGCAGCGGTCCTCGATCATGCGATCGCGGATCCGTTCGAGCTGGCCGCGCGGCTGAGCGGGGGCGACGAGGGCGGCGAGCAGCGCCGCCTGCGCGTCCTGCCATCGTGCGGCGGGAACGCGGATCCCGATCCACGCGGTGTTCGCGCCGACGTCCGTTCGGACGATGCCGCCGAGGTCGGCGACGGTCCGTTCGAGGCTGGATCGGCCGAGACTCGCGTCGGCGCCGGCGCACAGCGCTTCCAGGGCGAACTCGGCGAGGCCGGGCTGCGGCGCCAGAGCCCCGATGCGGAACGTCATCTGCACCTGCGCGTCGCCGCTGCCAGGTGCCGCCGTGACGAACAGCGTGAGGCCGTTGTCCAGGCGCGTGACCTTGCCGTGCTCCACGGCCAGCGGCGCTGGTGCGGCCGGTTCGGGCGCTGGGGCCTGCACTGGCGGCGGAGGCGGCTCAGGTCGCGGTCCACCGCTGCACGAGGCTGCGATCAGCGTCGCTGCTGCACCCGCGAGTCGTCGCGCGTTCACGGTCGCCCCTCCACGATGATCGGCTGCGTGGAGACGATGCGGGTCGCCACGCGCAGCACCGCCTTTGGATCGACGCGCTCGAACGGCGTCACCGGCGCCTTCGGGAAGAGCAGTCTGTCCAAGGCCAGCGCTTCGGCGATGGCGCGCGGATCGTTGGCCGTCGCGGTACGTTCGCGCTGTTCGGCGGCGATCACGGCGGCGAGGGCCGATGCGGTCGGCTCCGCTACGGCGACCTGTCGACACGCCTGCAGCACGAGGTCGGCGAGTTTGTCGACGCCGGCTTCGTCCTCGACCTCGACGAGCAGCATGCCTGCCGCGTTGCGCGTCGGCGGCCACGGCGCTTCGACCCGCACCTTCGCCGTCTTGCGTCCCTTGCGCAGCAGATCCTGACCGAGGCAGCTCTCCGGGCCCCGGGCCAGCCAGTGCGCGGTCACGGTCAGGAGCGTGCGGTCCAGGTCGGGCGGCAGCACGAACGCGATCGCGACCATCGGCTTCGGCAGTCCCGTGACGACGGAACGGCGCAGGCTCGTGACCGGGCGCGGAACGACCGGCGGCGGTGCCTCGGACGGCGGCAGCGCCGTCGCCTCGAACGTCTGCTGCAGCGTCGCCTTGACGGCTTCCGGGTCGAAGGCGCCGACGAGTGCGTGCACGGTGCGCTCGGGCCGCTGCGTCGTCTGCCACGTCGCGAACGCGAGATCGCGCGGCGGCATCGCCGTTTCCGGAACGTCGAGCATCCGCCCGAACGGGTGATCGGGCATCGCCAGCGCCAGCACTTCTGCGCGCACCCGCGTCGCAGGATCGCCGAGCTGCGCGAGGCCGCGTTCGACGACGATCTCGGGCCACACGACGTGCAGGTTGCGCAATGCGACGTGTTCGCGGCGATCGACCAGCGCGCGTCCGACGTCGGCGATCGCTTCGGCGACGGTCGACAGCACGACCACGCTGGCCGGATACCGGTCGACGATCTCGGGTCGGTGCACGGGCAGCGCGGCCAGGACGCGGCGGAACGCCGCGCGGTCGCCGAGCCCTTCGGCCTTCTGCGTGCGATCGACGAGTTGCGCCAGAAGGCTCGCGTCGCCCGGCGCTGCGGCCCAGGCTCGCCACGCACGGTCCTGCTCGTCGAGCGCCGCGCGTTCCCTGTCGGCGTCGACGCTGCCGGCCGTCCACGTGCCCGCGAGCGACGAGCGCATCGTGGCGAGCGAAAGGCCGGCGTACCGCGGCGGGTCGAGGACGAGGGTTGCGACGGCCCAGTGCACGAGCGGCATCGCGGGATCGGGTGCCAGCACGAAGGTCGTGCCGTCGGGGGCCACGAACGTCTCCGTCTGCTGGGCGGCGACGGTCGCGGCGAGCACGCACACGAGCGCCGCGGCGCGAACGTCAGGCGCCGGCCACATCCCCGCGCACGTCACTCTCGGCGCGGGCCTTCTGGCCGCTGCGGGGACTGCACACGCCGCGGCGGCTCTGTTCGACGAACTCGACGATCTCGCGGCAGATCGGGTCGCGGTACATGGCCGAGCCGCGGACGAGTTCGAGGCGCTGGTGCAGTGTTCCGGCACGCCAGAAGAGTAGACGGAACGCGCGCTTGACGAGAGCCTTCTGTTCGGCGGTGTAGCCGTTGCGATGCAGGCCGACGAGGTTCACTGCGACCAGTTTCGCGCGGTCGCCCTGGATCATCGCGAACGGCGGTGCGTCGTGCGACACCATCGCCCCGGCGCCGACCATCGCGAGCTTGCCGACCCGCGCGAACTGGTGGATGCCGACCATCGCGCCGAGGATCGCGCGGTCGCCGATCGACGTGTGGCCGGCGGTCATCGCGCCGTTCGTGAACACGACGTGGCTGCCGACCTTCGCGTCGTGGCCGATGTGCGCGCCGACGAGCAGCATGTTGTGGTCGCCGACCGCCGTCTCGCCGCCGCCGAACGGCGTGCCGCCGTGGATCGTGACGTGTTCGCGGATCCGGTTGTGGTTGCCGATCCGCAGCCGGCCACCGGGATCACCGGCGCGCAACTTCTTGTCCTGCGGGTGGCAGCCGACCACGCTGAACGGGAACAGTTCGTTGTCTTCGCCGAGCCACGTGTCGCCGTCGACGACGACGTGCGCGAGGAGCCGGGTGCGCGCGCCGAGGCGGACGCGCGGACCCACCGTACAGTACGGACCGATTTCGACGTCTGCGCCGAGTTCGGCGCCCGGGGCAACGATCGCGGTGGGGTGGATGCCCATCGATGGTTCGGTGTGATCCTGGCTGGCGCGGGACGCCCCCGCATCGAGCGCGCAATGTCTACCCGAGGCCCGACAACGGCGCTACCCTTCGCCCCGCCCGGTGCGGCCGCCGTTTCGCGGCCTTCGCCGAACTCGTCCTTGCGGTCGGAGGTTCCGGTCGCTCGCCTCTGCAACCGGCCGTGAACAGAACGTCTCCCTTCGCGATGCGTACGTCGAAGTCTGCTCATCCCGTCCCCGTGCGCGGGACGTCCATCGCCGGCGGAGGCGCTTCGTGACGCGGGTCCGTGGGGAGTCGGTCGCTCCCGGCCTGGCGGTCGGACAGGTGGTGCTGCGCGGGTTCGCTCCGGAGGCGACCGGGCGTCGGATCGCGGCCGACGAGATCGAGACCGAGCTGAACCGCCTGCGCGACGCGCTGCAGAAGAGCCGCGCGCAGATCGAGGAGATCAAACAGAAGCAGAGCGACGGCCTCGGCGAAGCAGAGCGGCACATCTTCGACGCGCATCTCGCCTACCTTGGCGACGCGATGTTCGTGACGGAGATCGAGTCGCAGGTGCTGCAGGAGCGACTGTCGGTGCGCGAGGCGGTGCAGGCGGTGTTCGCGAAGTACGACCGCATCTTCCAGCTGGTGGAGAGCGATCTGCTGCGCCGCCGCGCGAGCGACCTTCGCGACGTCGCGACGCGCCTCCTGCGCAACCTCGAAGCGGACGCCGTTCGCGGCGCCGCGGCGCCGACCGGACCGTACATCCTGGCGGCTCGCCGACTCACGACCGCCGACATGTTCAACCTCGACAACGAGAAGGTCGAGGGCATCGTCGCCGAGGAAGGCGGCATGAGTTCGCATGCGGCGATCCTCGCGCGCGGCATGGGCATTCCGACGGTGACCGGCATCCGCGACCTGCCGCGACTGCTCCGCGACGGCGACCTGGTCGTGCTGGACGCGTCGGCCGGCGAACTGGTGACGTCCCCCGACGACACCACGCTCGCCGAAGGCACGATCGGCGCGCAGCGGTGGAAGGCCAGCAAGGCGCAGGCGCCGGTCGCCTCCGACCTTTCGCGCCACCTGACCCGCGACGGCACGCCGGTGCGTGTGCTCGGCTCGTGCGGCAGCGCCGGCGAAGCGGACCTCGTGCGCACGTTCGGCATGGAGGGCATCGGGCTCTTCCGCACCGAGCTGCAGTTCCTCGTCGAGAAGGCGCGGCCGAGCGAGGACTCGCTCGTCAGCAGCTATCGCCAGGTCATCGAGAGCCAGCACGGGCGACCCGTGTCGTTCCGCCTGCTCGACGCGTCGCCGACGACGCTCGGCCTCGAGCAGCGCCATCAGGAACGCAACCCGGCGATGGGGCAGCGCGGCGTGCGCGGCCTCCTCGCACAGAAGGACGTGCTGCGCCTGCAGCTCCGCGCGATCCTGCGCGCGGCGGCCGGTGCGTCCGGCGTCGCGGTGCTCGTCCCGTTCGTCACGAGCGTCTGGGAACTGCAGCGAGTGAAGGCGGCCCTGCTCGAAGAGCGCGTCGCCCTGAAGAAGGCCGGCGTCGCGACCGCCAGCGACGTCGAGCTCGCGCCGGTCATCGAAGTGCCCGCCGCCGCGATGTCGCTCGGCGCGCTGCTGACGGAGAGCGACTTCGCGGTCGTTGCGGTCGACGACCTGCAGGCCCATCTGCTCGCCGCGGACCGCGACAATGCGTCGGTGCGCGAGTACCACGAGATGGTGCACCCGGCGGTCTTCGAAGTGCTCGCGCGCCTCGCGAAGGACGCCGAGCGACGCAACAAGCCGCTGATCCTCTTCGGTGAGAGTGCGGCCGACCCCGCGCGCGTGCCGTTCTACCTCGGCGTCGGCTACCGCAGTTTCTCGATCGCGCCGGTCCGGCTGCGCAGCGTGCTGCGCGTGATGCACCGCTACTCGATCGACGAATGCCGCCGCGTCTCGGCGCGCATTCTCGAGGCGCCGCGCACGCTCGACGTGCAGAAGGTGCTCGTCAACCTCGAAGTCGAGTGAACACGCCGTCAGCGGTCGCCTCGTCCACGGCCACCGGTCGCAGCGCGGCATCGAGCCGGTAACGCCGCGGCAAGGCGTTGCCGAGATTGCCCTCGGGCAGTCCCTCGCCCGCGATGCCTTCGAGCGGGCGGAGCAGCGCGCGCAGCGACAAGTTGTGCGCGACCAGCAGGACCGCCCGCCCGGCGGCGAGCAGCGGCCGCAGTTCGTGCCACATGGGTGCCACGCGCGCGGTCATGTCCGCGAGCGACTCGGTCCGGGGCAGCTCGTCGCCGACGCGGGCGTACCGGGGATCCGAACGCGGATCGTCGGCGCTGCCCGCTTCGGCGGGCGGCGGCGCCGAGTTCCAGTCTCGCCGGAACCCGCGCGACACGTCGCGGCCGTACGTCACGTCCGCGTCGGCGCGGGTGCCGCCCTGCAGCGCGCCGTAGTGCCTCTCGTTGAGCCGCCAGTGTGCGCTGCGTTCCGGTGCGTTGCCGAGTTCGCCGAGCACACGGTCCGCGGTCGCCGTGGCGCGCTCCAGCATCGACGTGAACACGGCGCTGAACGGGATCCCGAGTCGACGCAGCATGCGACCGGCCGCGACTGCCTGTTCGGCGCCGCGCGCCGTGAGCGGTACGTCGCGCCAACCGGCAATCGTGCCGGCCGCGTTCGCGACGCTCTCGCCGTGGCGGACGATGACGAGGTCGACGTGGGCCGTCACGAGGAAGGCGCTGCGGGCGGCACGGGCCGCCGCAGCATCGGCGTGTGGATCGGGCCGCTCGGCAGCAGTTCGCTGCGGTAGAGCACGAGACCGGTCGGCACGAACGGCTTCCCGTTCAGTTCCTTGCCGACCTCGCCGAGCTGCTTCACGAGAGCGAACGCACCGAACGAGCTGCGGACGCGGCCGAGCGTCACGTGCGGGACGAAGTCGCGCTTCTCGCGTGGCACGCCGAGGCGCTCGACGCCGGTCTCGAGCCGGTCGTGCAGCGCGGCGACCGCGTCGACATCGCCGGCGACGCCGGCCCAGACGACCCGCGGTTCGCCGCGCGGCGGGAAGTGGCCGAGGCCGGAGAGGGACAGCGACAGTGCGGGAACCTCGACCTCGCCGACGACCGCGCGCAACCCGTCGACGGCGGCCGGATCGAGGTCGCCTGCGAACACGAGCGTCAGGTGCATCTGGTCCGGCGGCACCCACTTCACGTTGCCCTTCTTGCCGATGCGGTCCGCGACCTTGGCGAGATGGTTCCTGACCGGAGCGGGCAGATCGAGAGCGACGAAGCAGCGCACGGCCGCATGGTAGAAGGACGCCATGAGCAACGTGCCATGCTTTCACGTCGACGCGTTCACCGATCGCGCGTTCGCCGGCAACCCCGCCGCAGTGTGCCTGCTGGACCAGAACCGCCCCGCGCGCTGGATGCAGGCGGTAGCGGCCGAGATGAACCTGTCCGAGACCGCGTTCGTGCGTCCGATCGCGAAGGGATTCTCGCTGCGCTGGTTCACGCCGAAGGTGGAGGTCGACCTGTGCGGGCACGCGACGCTGGCTGCGGCGCACGTGCTGTGGAGCGAGCGCATCGCGAAGAAGGGCGCCGCGCTGCGGTTCACCACGCGCAGCGGCGTGCTGACAGCGGCCAGGTCCGGCGGCTCGATCGAACTCGACTTCCCCGCCCGCACCGCGCGGCCCTGCGAGCGCCCGGCCGGTCTCGGCCGCGCCCTCGGCGCCGCACCGCGCGCCGTCGCGAAGAACCAGGACGACCTCGTCGTCGAACTCGGCAGCGAACGCGCGGTGCGTGCGCTGCGGCCGGACTTCGCACTGCTGGCGGCGTTGCCGGTGCGCGGCGTCGCGGTCACCGCGCGCTCTTCGGACCGGCGTTTCCACTTCGTGTCGCGCTTCTTCGCGCCGCGCGTCGGTGTCGACGAGGACCCGGTGACCGGATCGGCGCACTGCGCGCTCGCGCCGTGGTGGGCCGAGCGACTCGGCAAGACCGCGATGAAGGGCCGCCAGCTCTCGGCGCGCGGTGGCGTCGTCGAGGTCCGGCTCGACGGCGATCGGGTCGTGTTGCGCGGTGCCGCGGTGACGGTCGTTCGCGGGCAACTCGTCGTCCGCTGACCGCGTCAGCCCTCGCCGTGCCACTCGGCGGTCAGGTCGAGCCACATCGCGAGGCCCTGGAACGGCGCGAACCGCTGGTAGCGCTTCTCGACGGCGCGGTCGGACGGCGGCCGCTTCGTGCCGTCCATCTCGGCGAGGCGCGCGCGGCACCAGCTGTCGAGCGCCAGGTGTTCGTAGTGGCCGCAGAGCCGCATCGCCTGGCCCGCGGCGTACGGGCCGAAGCCGTGCAGGGCGACGAGGCGCCGCCAGAGCGCGTCCTTCGACGGTTCGCGGAGGAAGAGGTCGTCGTGCAGCGTGCCGTCGTCGAATGCACCGGCGAGAGTGTCGGCCGCGCGGGCGCGGTAGCCCGTGCGCACGACGTCGCGCCAGAACGCTTCGTCGCGCCGGCACTGCCGCGGCGTCGGGAACGCGCGTTCGCCGCTGGGCGCCGGCGTGCCGGCGGCGGTGACGAGGTTCTTCGTCATCGTCTCCGTGCCCGACCACGTGGTGTTCGTCGTGAACAGCAGCTTCATCAGGTCCTCGAACACGGTCGCCGAGCGCATGAGACGTCCCGCCCCGCGGCGCGCGGCCCAGCGGAGCCGCGGCTCGCTCCGGCACATGCCGTGGAACGGCGCGAGGTCGTCGTCGAGCCTCAGCATGTGCACGATCTGCGCCTTCGCCGAGCGTTTGCCGCTGGCGTCGAGCCTGCGTTCGCTGGTGATGCGCAGCACGAGCCCTTCGCGTCCCTCCTGTCGCAGGGTCGCGTCGACGGCGTCGTCGCCGACGAGCAGCACCGTCGAGAACGTGCGCGAGGCCTCGTCGAATCGATGCGGCGCGAGTGCGACCCAGCCGTGGCCGAACAGGCAGAGGCGGAGATCGAACGGCGGATCGACGGGGATGCGCAGCGTCGCTGTGGGCATCGTCGGAAGGAGACGCACTCGCCGGAGCCGTGCAAGGGGGCCTTGCCATCGCCGCGTGAGGATCGTCGTGCAGCGGCTCGCCGCGCGCCGCCGAAACGGCCCGCATGAGTTCGTGCGCCCCGTGTTCCGCTTCTGCCACCGCGATCGTGATCCGCGGCGCGGACGTCGCGATGCTCGGCAAGCTGTTGCAGCAGCAGAAACGCGAGGGGCAGGCCGCCGTGCAGCTGATCGAGGGCGCCGAAGTCGCGCCGGCGCGCGGCGCGGCCGAACCGGGCAAGGGCGGCCTCGTCGACGTCGTCGCCTGAGCGCGCACCCGGCGCGGGTCACGCCGTCATCGTGCGCACCGCGGTCTGGCCATCCTTGCCGACCAGCACCATCGAGTTGCGCGACAGCGGCTGCCAGCCGTAGTCCTCGCTGAGCGGTTCGGAACTGACGAGCACGCAGCCGTGCCCGTGTGCCGGCGCCAGCATGCGGCACGCACCGTCGTGGCAGACGTAGAGGCGGCCCGTGTGCACGAACAGGCTCTCGCCGTCGTAGTCGGGCTCCGTCGTGTAGCGGCACGCGACGGCGCACTCGCCGTCGGTGAGAGCGAGGTTCAGGTAGGAGAACGCGCCGTTGCCGTGCCGCCTGCCGAGTTCGACGACGCGCGCGACGGCGCCCTGCAGCGCGGCCGCCAGTTTCTCGATGCCCGTGGCGCTCGTCTTCTCGAGTTCGTCGATGACGAGCGCGAACAGGTGCTCCGAGTCGGTGTTACCTTGCACGCTCGCGAAGGCTCGATCGCCGACCGAGTTGAGCAGCGGCCGCCGCAGCACCGGGAAGTCGCCGACGTCGCCGTTGTGCATGAACGCGTGGCGACCGCTGCGGAACGGGTGGCAGTTCGCCTCGCTCTGGCCGCCGTGCTTCGTCGCCGCGCGCACGTGCGCGAAGATCAGGTGGCTCTGCACGACGTGGGCGAGTTCGAGCAGGTTGTTGTTGTTCCACGCCGGCGTCACGGAACGGAACAGCGCGGGCTCCTGTGCCATCTCCGGCGCGTACCAGGCGATGCCGAACCCGTCGCCGTTCAGCGGCTCCTCCTGGCTGCTGCTGTGGAAGCTCTGGTCGATGATCGAGTGCTTCGGTTCGACGACCAGCGACGACAGGCGGATGCGCGGGCCGAGGTACATCGTGAACCGGCACATGGCGGCTGCTCTTACCCGAAGTCGCGACCCCGTGCAGGGGAGCGCCCGTTTCGGCTACAACGCCGCCCCCCGATGACCCCGGACCCGACCACGAGCGCTGCGCTGCCGGCCGAACTGCGCCTCGGGCCCGTGCGCATCGGCGGCCCGGCCGTGCAGGCGGCGCTGTCGGGCTATTCGGACCTCGCGATGCGCACCGTGGCGCGTGAGCTCGGCGCGCCCTACGCACTGAACGAAGTCGTGCTCGACGAACACGTGCTGCGGAAGGGCAAGCTGCAGCGGCGCATCCTGTCCGTGCCCGAGCACGACCATCCGGTCGGCGGGCAGCTGATGGGATCGGATCCCGCGAACTTCGGCGCGGCGGCGCGCGAACTCGTGCGTGCCGGCTACGACGTGATCGACGTCAACTTCGGCTGCCCCGTGAGCAAGGTGCTCGGCCGCCACCGCGGCGGCTGGCTGCTGCAGGATCCCGACACGGCGCTCGCGATCGTCGATTCGGTGGTGCAGGCGGTCGCGGGCGACGCGCCGGTCACGGTGAAGATGCGGCGCGGCTCGGACGACTCGCCCGACGCGGAAGCGCGCTTCTGGCGGATCCTCGACGGCGCGATCGCGCGCGGGATCACCGCGGCGACCGTGCATCCGCGCACCGTGCAGCAGAAGTACGTGGGTCCGAGCCGCTGGCCGTTCCTCGCGCAGGTGAAGCGGCACGTCGGCGCGTTCCCGATCCTCGGCAGCGGCGACCTGTTCTCGGCGTTCGACGTCGTCGCGATGCTGCGCGAGACAGGCGTCGACGGCGTCACCGTCGCGCGCGGCTGCATCGGCAACCCGTTCGTGTTCAGCCAGGTGGCCGATCTGCTCGCCGGTCGCCCTGCGCTGCGCCCGACGCACGCGATGCAGCGCGCGGCGCTCCTGCGCCACTGGCAGGTCGCGGTCCCGTTCCACGGCGGCGAACGGAACGCACTGCCGCACGTGCGCATGCACGCGATCAAGTACGGCCAGTACCACCGCGATCCGCTGTTCGCCCGCGACCGGCTCGTCACGATGCGCGGGCCCGAGGACCTGCCGCGTCTCGTCGAGGAGGTCTTCGCCGATCGCTTCGACGACGACGGTGCACGCCGCGAACTGTGGCCCGCGGACGCCGTGGTTCCCGCGATCGCGAACTGCAGCGAGTAGGTATCCTCGCGACCCGCATGCGACTCCTACCGACGATCGGCCTGTTCCTCGCGGCGTGCGGTTCGACGCCGTCGCTGCTTCTCGCGCCGACTCCCGGCGCCGTCGGCTTCGACGACGCGGCGGCCGCCGCCGCGTGGAAGTTCGAGAGCACCGGCGGCACCGGGCCGCACGCGACGTGGCAGGCGCACGCCGATCCGACGGCGATCTCGCCCCCGTCGGTGCTGTCGCTGGTGAAGACGAACCACCAGTCGGAGGACCGCTTCAATCTGTGCTGGACCGACTCGCTCTGGATCAGCCACGGCGACCTTCGGGTGTGCATGCGCGCCGACGGCGGCGTCGTGGACCGCGGCGGCGGGCCGATGTGGCGCGTGCAGGACGCGAACAACTACTACGTGTGCCGGTACAACCCGCTCGAGTCGAACTTCCGCCTCTACGTCGTGAAGGACGGTGTGCGGCGCCAGCTCGCGAGCGCGCTCGTCGAGACGGACGGCGACGCGTGGCACCGAATCGAGGTGCATCACGTCGGCACGAAGATCGTCTGCTCGTTCGACGGGAAGGCGCTGCTCATGGCCGACGACGACACGATCGGCGCCCGCGGGGGTGTCGGCCTCTGGACGAAGGCCGACGCGTGCACGTCGTTCGACGATCTCTCCGTGAGTGCGTCGAAGTCCTGATTTCAGGGCTCCGCGACGCAGAGACCCGCGCGGATCGGCGCCCAGCCGACGCTGCAGCCGAGTTCTTCGAACCAGTCCGCGGCGACGTCGGCACACGTGTTGGGGAACCAGTAGGAAGAGTCGTACGGCACGAAGACCCAGCGGTACTCGGGGCGCCGCACCGCCTGCGCGATCGACGCGGTGTGTTCGTGTTCGAGCCGAGCGCGCAGTGCTCTCGCTTTCTCCGCTTCGACGACGACGGGCGACAGCTCGGCCCACCACGCATTGGCGCGCAACTCGTCGGCGGTCCGTGCGCCGAACGTGCGGCGGCCGAGGGTTCCCTGCGTCGGCCAGATCACCGTTCCGAACACGTGGTACCACCCGTCCTCGCCGAGCGCGAACCAGCCCCAGTCGCCGAAGCCGAACTCGACGAACTCTCCGTCCGGTCCCTGCGGCGGCAGCACGATGCCGGTGTGCATCGCCTCGTGCAGCAGGAACACGGTGGCCGGTTGGTTCACGTCGTGCGGCGGTGTGATCGTCGACGTGCAGGAGGCCCAGAGCAGGATGCCAGCGGTCACGGCTGCGGCGAGCGCGAGGCGTCGGCGCCGCCGCCGGCGCGCGCGCTTCCCGTCGACCGCCGTCACGGCGCCGGCGCTCCGCGGCGCAGCAGCGCCGCGAATGTGTCTGCGTCGACGTTCGCGCCGCACACGACGAGGCCGATGCGCTTGCCGGCGAGCTCGTCGTGCTTCTGGAGCATCGCGGCGGTGCTCGCGGCTCCCGCCGGTTCTACGGCGAGTTTGCCGTCGGCGAACAGCAGCCACAGCGCGCGGCACAGTTCGTCGTCGTCGACGAGCACGACCTCGTCGACGAAGCGGCGGCACAGCGCGAACGTGCGCGGCATCGCGGTCGGTGCTCCGAGGCTGTCGGCGATCGTCTGCACGCGATCGATGCGCTGCGGGCTCCCCGCCGTGAAGCTGCGGTGCATCGAGTCGGCGCCGCGCGGTTCGACGCCGATCACGCGGCAGCGCGGCTGGAGCTGCTTCACCGCGACGGCGACGCCCGCGGCGAGGCCGCCGCCGCCGATCGGCACGAACAGCGCGTCGAGCTGGCCGGTCTGGCGGAGGAACTCGAGGCCGAGCGTCGCCGCACCGAGCACCATCGCGTCGCTCTCGAACGGGTGCAGGAACGTGCGGCCCTCGTCGCGTTCGATGCGCTCCGCGGTCGCGAACGCCGCCGCGATGTCGGCGACCAGCACGACCTCTGCGCCGAGTTCGCGGCACGCCGCGACGCGCGCCGGGTTCGCGTTCGACGGCATCACGACCTTCGCGTGCACCGACAGGGCGCGGCCGGCCCACGCAACGGCGAACGCGTGGTTGCCGGCGCTGACCGCGGTGACGCCGCGCTGCCGCGCCGCATCGTCGAGGCGCCGCATCGCGAGCACCACGCCGCGCGTCTTGAACGAGCCGGCGTGCTGGAACAGCTCGAGCTTGAGCCAGAGCGAAGCGCCCGCCGGCTTCTTCGTGTCGATGCGGTGGCCGCTCCACTGCCAGGCGGGCGTCTCGCGCACCTGGCCGCCGAACTCGACGCGCGCGCGCTGGATCGTCTCGAGCCCGGGGATCGGGACGTCGTTGGCGACGGAGCTCATCGGCTGGCAGGAGGAGAGACCCGACGCCTCCGCCACCTGGGGTTGCAACACACTTGCCGACGGCACACACCGCCGGCCACCTATTCACCTCAGTCCCATTCGCCGCGATGCAAGGGATGACCGCGGCTCTACGACCTTGCGGTCGCGGTGACGGAGACGTCGAGCGGGCGAACGGTAGCGGGTCGGCGCGCTGCGCGGGCGGGAATCTCGTGTCGTTGTCGCACCGCCGATCGCGGCACTACCAGCGGTGGAATGCCGGGTGTCCTTCGCGGACCGCCACGAACAGGCCGTCGCAGGAGGCGCACACACGGCCGCCGGCTTCGAGCGTGCCGGTGATCCTCGCGCGGTCTCCCTGGATCTCCGCCACCTTCGCGCGCAACGTCACCGGTCCGCTCGTCGGCGTCGGCCGCCGCAGCTTGATCGTGTACTCCGCGGTCACCGTGCACGGCGGATGGTCGAGGCCGGCGGCCTTCATCAGGAAGTACGCGGCGGTCCAGTTGCAGTGGCAGTCGAGCAAGGAGCCGACGATGCCGCCGTTCAGCATGCCGGGGAACGCCTCGTGCATCGTCTTCGGCTGCCACGTGCACACGACCTCGTCGCCCTGCACGAAGCTCTTGATGCGCAGGCCGTCCGCGTTGGCCGGGCCGCAGCCGAAGCACGCGTTCTTCGGGGCGTAGCGATCCTGCAGGCTCTGTTCCATCGTCCGGATGATGACGCCGTGGAGGGTGTTTGGGAACGCGGCTCAGGCCAGGAGACTCGCAACGCGCGCGCCGACGTCCATCAGGAGCTGCGTTTCCGCCGCGGTGAAGTCGTAGGCGACCGGCTTCGCGACGCCCAGCACGCCGCGCAGCTCGCCGCGCAGCTCGCCGCGGAGCAGCATCGGGGCGGCGAGCGAGCCCTCCATCTTGGTCGTCTTCGCGTTCGGGCGCGCGACGCCGCTCGTGTCCGTTTGCAGGTTGCAGACCTGCACCGGTTCCTTCCGCTGCGCGGCGATGCCCGCCATGCCCTTGCCGATCGGGATCACGTTCACCTTGTCGAGCAGCGGCGGCGGCAGTCCGCGCTGCGCCGCGAGGTGCAGCATGCCGTCGTCGGCGCGCAAGAGGTGCACGGTGCCGACGACGCAGTCGAAGTGGCGCAGCAGGCGTTCGAGCAGGGTGTCCCATTGCGGCGGCTTGCCGCGAACGAACAGTTCGTCCACGGCGCGGACGAGGGCATGCGGTTCGGGATTCATGTGTTCGGATGCTAGTGCCATGAACCGGGAGTCGCCTTGCGTTTCGCGGGCCCTCGTCGTCCCTGGCTGCGTTGCGCCTCCTCGACAGGTCTCCTGGACATGCCTGCGGTGCCGCGCCTTGCCAGGAACGACGAGGACCTCGCGAGAACACGAGGCCACATCCAGTTCACGGCACTAGCCGTTCCTCGGCGGCGGGATGAGGGCGCGCACCAACGCGGCGACGACGTGACCGTCGGTCGCGCGATGGCCGTACTCGTCCGCCGGCGGGCGGGGGCCCATCGGGACGCCGTCGCGCCGGAACGTCATCGCGCTCGGGAGATCGATCGCCGCGGACAAGTGCACTTCGCGAACGCCGGTCGCTGCGACGAGCGCGCGCACGTTGTCGGGCCGGACGCCGCTGCCCGCCATCACGACGAGGCCTGTGCCCGCGTTGGCGACGTGCCGCGCGATCGCGACCGCGCCGGCGGAGGCCGACGCCGCCTGACCGGACGTGAGCACGCGCGCAGCGCCGAGGCGCCGCAGCGCGTCGAGGGCGCGATCCGGGTCGGCGCAGAGGTCGAACGCTCGGTGGCAGGTGAACGGCAGCGGCGCCGCCGCGGCGATCAGTTCGCGCATGCGTTCTTCGTCGATCTGTCCGTCGGCGCGCAGTACTCCGCTCACGATGCCGTCGGCGCCGCCGTCCCGCGCGTGCCGGACGTCGCGCAGCATCACTGCGAACTCGTCCGCCGAGTACAGGAAGTCGCCGCGGCGCGGACGGATCATCGCGAACACCGGGACGCGCACGGCAGCGCGCACCGCATCGAGCAGCCCCCGGCTCGGGGTCACGCCGCCTTCGCCGAGGCTCGCACAGAGCTCGAGGCGGTCCGCCCCGGCCGTCGCCGCGGCGCGGGCCCCGGCCAGCGAGTCGACCGCGACTTCGACGACGACCCGTGCATTGGCGGAAGCGTGCACGCTCCCTATGGTGCGGCGATGCGACCGCAATTGCTGCACCTTTCCGGGCCGGAGCGCGGTCGCACGGTCACGTACGACGGTCCCGTCGTGCGGATCGGCTCGGACGCCGCGAGCGACGCGCGCCTCACCGCGGCAGGCGTCGCGCCCCAGCACGCGCGCATCGACTGGGTCGAGAGCGAATGCCAGTTCCACCTGCGGCGCATCGACGGCCAGGTCTTCGTGAACGGCAACGAAGTCGAAGAAGTCGTGCTGCAGGACGACGACCGGATCGAGTTCGGCGCGGACGGTCCGACGGCGCGGTTCCGCATCTACGTGCCGATCGGCGCAGTCTGCAAGCCGGTGCGTCGCATGCTGGCGGACGCGCGCGACGTCGCGCGTGTGAGCGGCGGCGCCGCCGCGACGCAGACCCTGACGCGCGACCTGCTGACGCAGGCCACGCCGACGCTCAAGGTCGGAGTGCCGGCGGTGGTGGTCGCGAGTGCGTTCCTCGCCGGTTGGCTCGGCGGCTGGGTGGGCAGTCGACCGACGGAGAGCGATCGTGCACGCAGTGCGGACATGGTGACGCACGCCGAACTCGAGGACCTGCGGCAGCAGGCGCGCAAGCAGCAGGACGAACTGCGTTCGATGGCCGCGGCGAACGCGAGCGTGCGCCGCATCCAGAAGGAGTGGAGCCGCGGCGTGTGCCTCATGCACGGCGTCTTCCGCGTCCGCCACTCGGACGGCAGCTGGGTCGAGCAGCGCGGACGGCCGATCGAGTACGAGTACACGGGATCGGGTTTCCTCGCGACGAAGGAAGGCCACGTCGTCACGAACCGGCACGTGGCACTGCCGTGGCTGGAGGTCGAGAGTCTCGGGCCGCTGGTCGCGCGCGGCGCCGCTCCGGAGTTCGTGCACTTCACCGCGACCTTCCCCGGCCGCGCTCCGATCGACGTGCCCGCGGCGACGATCCAGCGCCGCAGCGACGACCTCGACGTCGCAGTCGTGAGACTCGACCCGGCGCAGGTCGACGGCGTTCCCGTGCTGCCGCTGCATCAAGGGGCGATCGATTCGGACGATCAGCGCGCGATCGTCGTCGGCTATCCGCTGGGCCTCGCGGCCCTGCTCGCGCGCGCCGATCCGCATCTCGTGGAGGGACTGCAGCAGCGCTCGGCGAGTCTCACCGAAGCCATCGCCGAACTCGCCGCCGCGGCGCAGGTGAGTCCGTTGATCACGCAAGGCATCGTCAGCGACCAGAAGGAGTTCGCGATCGTCTACGACGCGGCGACGACGTTCGGCGGATCGGGCGGCCCGGTGTTCGGCGGAACGGGTGAAGTGATCGCCGTGAACGCCGCGATCATGCAGAACTTCGGTGGCGCGAACCTCGGCGTGCCGATCCGGTTCGCGCAGGAACTGCTGCCCAAGTAGAAAAAGCCCGAGCAATCGGCGGGGGATGTGGGAAACTCCGCCGGTCCGCGGCCGGTCAGCCGCGGCATCCGGCCGCCGAGCGGCCGCAGCACCATGGACGGAACGGCGCCGGGGCGGCAGGCAGAGAAGGTCGACCGCGGAGGACTCGGTCCTCGCGGGCGCGGCCTGTTCGGGCGCCTGCTCGACGGCCTGCGGGCCGCGCCCACGGTGCGACGCGAGGCGGTGACGATCGCGATCGCGAGCGGGAAGGGTGGCACGGGCAAGTCCTTCCTGTCGACGTCGCTCGGGGTCCTCCTGCATCGGGCCAACAAGCGCACCGTGCTGGTCGACTGCGACTTCGGCCTCGCCTGCGACCACCTGCTGCTCGGCGTGCGGCCCACGCTGACGCTGCAGCAACTGCTCGCCGGCCAGGCGACCGTCGATCAGGTGCTGTGCACTTCGCCGGCTGGATTGCGCCTGCTGCCGGGTGCGTCGGGTGTTCGCCGCATGGCGAATCCGAGCGACAAGGAACTGCTCGCGTTCGCCCGCGAACTCGGCGTGCTCGCCGCGCGCGAGGACGTGCTCCTGCTGGACCTCGGCGCGGGAATCGCGCCGTCGACGGTGCTGACGATGCTCGCGGCCGACTGGATCGTGCTCGTGACACAGCCGGAGATCGCGGCGCTCGTCGACGCCTACGCCGTCGTGAAGAGCATCGCCCAGCTCAACGAACGCGCGCGCTTCCTCGTCGTCGTGAACCGCGTCGCGACCAAGGGGCGCGGCGAACTCGCGTTCCAGCGGCTCACCGAGGTCGCCCGCCAGCACGTCGGCGTGCAGCTGCACTATCTCGGCGAGATCACCGACGACAACGCCGTGACACAGCACCGACTCGGGCAGCTGCCCCTCGTCGCCACGGAACCGGATGCGCCGACCTCGGTGTGTCTGCGGGCCCTGCTGGACCGCCTCGAGATGTCGTGCGGAGGCTTCGTCGCCCGCGAAGTGGCGGGTGACCAGGGCATCGAAGCCCGGTTCCGTCAGCACCGTCTGTTCCTCTGAAGGCGCCGCGCCGTTCCGAGACGGCGCAGCGGGGCCGGCTGCGTCGTTTGCCCGAGGCGTTTCCCCGCGTTGCGCCGGCTCCATGAGATCCTAATCCACGCCGCCCCCGGCGGGGTGGTGTTCCGAGACGGCGCAGCGGGGCCGGCTGCGTCGTTTGCCCGAGGCGTTTCCCCGCGTTGCGCCGGCTCCATGAGATCCTGATCCACGCCGCCCCCGGCGGGGTGGATCAAATGCTGACGCGATTCCTGCCCGCGGCCTTCGCGCGGTAGAGCGCTTCGTCGGCCTGACGCGTCAGCTGCTCCGCCAGGTGCCCGTCGTCGGGGAACGACGCGACGCCGATCGAGATCGTCGGCTGGGCCATCACGGTGCCGCGCGTGATCGCTTCGTCGGCGACACAGGCGCGCATCGTCTCGCCGAGCGCCAGGGCCTTCTGGCGATCGAGGTCGGGCACGAACGCGGAGAACTCGTCGCCGCCGAAGCGGCTCACGACGCCCTTGGCCGCGTGCACGATCGCGCCGAGACGTTTGCCGACCGTCGCGATGGTGTGGGCGCCGAGCAGGTGGCCGTGCGTGTCGTTGATCCGCTTCAGGCCGTCCATGTCCATCATGTAGACGGCGAGCGGGCGGCGCTGGCGCGAGCACAGGAGGAGTGTGTCGAAGAAGCGCGTCTGGAACACACGCTGCACCGGCAGGCCGGTGAGGTCGTCGACGTTCATCAGGTGGTCGACGGCCTTGTGGAACTCCTCCTCGAGTTCGTCGTGGAAGCAGAACTTCAGCACGGTCTCGCCGACGTGCACACGGTCCCCGTCGCGCAGTGGCATCGTCGTGATGCGTTCGCCGCCGATCATCGTGCCGTTGGTGGACGAGAGGTCGACGACCTGCCAGGTGTCCGGCTGCGGGCCGCGTTCGACGCGGCAGTGCACACTGGAGATCTGTGGATCTCCGGGGACGACGAGGTCGGCTCGGTCGGGGCGTCGGCCGAGCACGAGCGAACTCTCGTTCAGCAGGTAGCGGCGGCCGACCTGCGCGCCGCGCAGCACGACGAGCACGGGCAGCCGCTGGACCTTCTGCGAGCTGCTCTGGCCGGGCGCGGAGTAGACCGTGCGGCTGAAGTCGGTGTCACCTGTGTCGACCATCGCGAGCGGGAGTGAGCCGGCCATACTACCCGGTGGAATCCGGCGTCGCAGCCGTTCGTGGCATCGCCACGAACAGGATGGCGCCCGCGACGATCGCTCCGCCGAAGCAGAACGCGGATCGCATGTGTTCGCCGAAGATCAGGGAGCCGATGCCCGGCAGCACGAGCCAGACGACGGTGGTACCGAGGACAGCACACAGGACGCCGCGACCGAGTGTGCCGTCCGGGCGAACATCCGTCGCGCCGGCGGCGACCGGTCCCCAGCCCGGGCCGTCGGGGCGCACCTTGCGGTAGAACGCGACCAGCTTCGCCATCGACTCGGGCGTGGTGACGAACGTCGCCGCGAGCCAGAGCACCAGCGTCGACGTCGCGACCAGGAGGCTCGTGTACTGGCCGGGCAGTCGATCGCCTTCCGGCAACGAACCCTGCCACAGCGACACGGCGAAGAACGCCGCCACGGAACCGACCATCGCAGTGATCTCGCTCCACGCGTTCACCCGCCACCAGAACCAGCGCAGGATGAAGACCGAGCCGAGGCCGCCGCCGAGCGCGGCAAGGTAGGCCCAGGCAGCCTCCGGCGTGATCCCGAACCGCAGCATCCACCACGCGGTGCCGCCGCCGAGCGCGGCGACGACGAGCGATGCGCGCCGCGCGACCCGCACGAGGTCCCGTTCGCCGGCCGTCGGTGCGACGAAGCGCCGGTAGACGTCGTTGACGAGGTACGACGCGCCCCAGTTCGTCTGCGTGCTGATCGTCGACATGTACGCGGCCGCGAACGTCACGAGCAGGAGCCCGCGCAGCCCGTTCGGCGCGAGCTCGCGGATCAGCATCGGGAACCCTCGGCCCGCCTGGTCGATCTGCCCTGGATCGCGCAGCTCCGGGTGCAGCGCGAGTGCCGCGAACGCGACGAGGATCCACGGCCACGGCCGCACACAGTAGTGCGCGACCTGGAAGAACAGTGTTGCCTTCACTGCGTCGCGTTCGTTCCGGCACGACGCCATGCGCTGCACGATGTAGCCGCCGCCGCCCGGTTCGGCGCCGGGATACCACGTGGCCCACCACTGGCCGAAGACGAGGGCCGCGAAGACGCCGATCGGCATCCAGGCCGCGGAGTCGTCGAAGGCGGGCACGAAATCCAACAACTGTGTGCCGCCGAAGTTCGACGCGGCGCGCTGCTGCAGCGCGTCGATGCCGCCGACCGCGGACACCGCGATCACCGCGAGTGCGATGCAGCCGACCATCGCGAGCACGAACTGCACGGCGTCGGTGACCGCGACGCCCCACATTCCCGACAGTGCGGAGTAGACGCCGGTGACCGCGAGCAGCACCGCGACGAGCAGGAGGTCCGTGCCGGCGTCGGCGGGTGTGCCGTGCAGCACCGTTTCGCGCAGCACCGTGACCATCGCGAACGTGACCCAGCCGATCACGAACGAGTTGACGACGACCGCGACGTAGATCGCGCGGAAACCGCGCAGGAAGGCGGCCGGCCGGCCGGCGTAGCGCAGTTCGATCAATTCGACGTCGGTGAGGACCTCGGCGCGGCGCCACATCTTCGCGAACACGAACACGGTCAGCATCCCGCCGAACGCCCAGGCCCACCAGAACCAGTTGCCCGCGAGCCCGTGCTTCGCGACGAGGCCCGTCACCGCGAGCGGTGTGTCCGCGGCGAACGTCGTCGCGACCATCGACGTGCCCGCGAGCAGCCACGGCATCGAGCGCCCCGACGCGAAGAACTCCGCCACGCTCGTCCCGGCGCGGCGGCGGTAGTGGAGGCCGATGCCGAGCGACAGCAGGAAGTACGCAGCGATCAGCGTCCAGTCGAGCCACGAGAGCTGCATGCGCTCGGGATGTTGGGCCGTGCTCCCGGCAGGCGCCACCGTGAGCCCCGGATTCGCGGGTTGCCGGCGGCAGGTCGGTCGAGTTCAACTTCCGGCCCGACCGCGAGCCCGATGGACGCTGCATCCAGACCGAGCGACGAACTGTTGCGCCAGCTCTACGGCGAGCTGCGTCGCCTCGCCGCGGCACGCCTCGTTCGCGAACGTCCCGACCACACGCTGTCGCCGACAGCGCTCGTCCACGAAGCGTGGCTGCGCCTCGGCGACGACAAGGCGGATGGTTGGGCGAGTCGTGCGCAGTTCTTCGCAGCCGCTGCCGAGGCGATGCGGCGCGTGCTCGTCGATTCGGCGCGGGCCAAGGGGCGGCTGCGGCGGGGCGGCGGCGCGCAGAAACTCACGCTGTCCGACCTCGACGTTCCCGCGACCGACCATCCCGAACGCGTGCTCGCCGTCTCCGACGCCGTGGATCGACTGGCGGCGGTCGATCCGCGCCTCGCCGAGCTCGTGAAGCTGCGCCTCTACGCCGGGCTCGGCGAGGGGGAGTCGGCCGAGGTGCTCGGTGTGTCCGTTCGCACGGTGCGGCGCGATTGGCAGTACGCGCGAGCGTGGCTGTTCCGGGCGCTCGTCGAGTAGCGTTCGCCGCGCGGAGAAATCTTGGCCGGTCCCGGCGTGTCCTGGCGCGCTGGCCCGCGAGGTGACCCATGGAACGACCGGACCGGACCAAAGAGATCTTCATCGCTGCGCTGCCCGTGCCGCCCGGCGAACGCCGTGCTTGGCTCGAACGGCAGTGCGCCGGCGACGCGGCGCTGCAGGCGCAAGTGCAGAGCCTGCTCGAGGCGCACGACAAGGCGGGCAGCTTCCTCGTCGACGCCGGTGGTGACGTTCGTGGTGCCGCCGCCGCGACGGTCGACGGGTCGCGAGAACGCGCCGGCGAGACGATCGGCGCC
>JAEUHQ010000092.1 GCA_016794565.1 Planctomycetota bacterium
TCACCCACACGCCTCGCGCACTTCGTCCAGAGTGAGCCGTTCGAGTGCGGCCCGTCCGGCGACCGTCGCCGGCGCCCTCATCACGAGAAAGCTGTCGCGCGACGAACAGCCGTGGCATCGGCCGTAGCGCACCGCTTCCGCGATGACACGATCACCGCAGTCGTCGCAGACACGCAGATACAACGACGCCCGGCGTCGCCGCGCGGGTCGACGACGCGGCTCGTCGATCGGGATCTTGTGCGTGACGTCGGGCGGCTGGCCGGCGAGCCGCATCAACGACCGCCAATGGCGGCCGTGCGCGGGGATGTTGGCGCCGAACAGACGGAACGCGGCGATGTGCGCCGCCTCGTGCACGAGCACCGTTTCGAGCTGGTCCGGCGCGCGACCGAGCAGCGTCGGGTTGAGTTCGACGCGGCCGTTCCGGAGGAATGCGCGGCCGGCAGTCGTGGTGAGCCGCTCGTTCCAGACCACGCGGACCGCGGTGTCGAGCACTCGCCACGCGGCGAGCAGGTGCGCGGCGCGGGACTCGAGTTCGGCGGACGACGGCAGTGCCACTGCTGCATCAGACCGAATCCTGCGAGCGATGTCAGCGCTCGACCGGTCCGATCGCCCTGCGGCGCGTGAGTTCGCGCAGCGCGGTCGGCAGCGTGAGCATCGCGAAACCGACGACGGTCATCGGCAGCGTCGTCTTCATGTCCCGCGTCTGCACGAGCCTGAAACCCTCGGCCGCCATCAGGCAGCCGCCGACGACGAACAGGCACCAGCCGCTGCCGAACCAGAGCGCGTGCCACCAGTCCCGCTGGCCGCCCGCCTTGTCACACGCCGGAGCCGAACCCGCGGCTGCAGCATCGGCCGCGAGCGCACGCAGGAGTTCGTTGCGCGTAGCGGGCTCGAGCGACGGATCCTTCAGGGCCTGCTCGATCACGTCGAGGCGACGCCGATCCATCTCGATGCGCCGCTTCCGCTTCGCGACGCTCGTGAGGCCGATCGAAGCGAGCACCGCGAAGGCCCCGAGGCAGACGATTCCGATCGCGATGTCCTTGTCGTACATGGGTCACCTCACTGGGCGTGACGTCTGCCCTCGAGTTCGCGCAGCGCGAACGGGTAGGTCACGAGTCCGAAGCCCACGATCGACGTGAGCAATCCGCCCGCCGTGGCGCTGCTCTCCCCCAGGATCTGGCCGATCGCGAGCACGCCGAGCCCCGCGAAGAGCGCGATCCAGCCGATCGCGAGCAGAGTCGCCAGCAACGGACCCGAGCCGGACGCCGACGGCGGCCTCTGGCCGGTCAGCTGGAACGTCAGGGTCTCGAGCATCGCGCGATCGATCGCCGGGTTCTTCAGCGCCTCTTCGAGCAGCCGCACCCTGTCGGCGCGCGCCTTCGCCGCCTGGTCCATCGCCATCTTCACGATCACGAACACGAAGATCGGGACGAGGATGAAAGCGACTTCCATGATCGGGGCGGTCGGAGAGGGCGCGGGCTACGGGACCGCCGTCAGTGTATTGCGGAAAGCCCCAGGCCGCCGAGCAACTGGTCGGGCCGGCCGTCCCAGACGAGCTCGACGTCGTCGAGTCGGCACCGGTCGTTGCGGCGCCATACAAACGGCCATTCCAGCGCACGCGCGGCCTCGAGGTCCGGTTCGCGGTCCCCGACCATGACCACCCGCTCCGCACCGGAGACGCGCTTCGCCTCGCGGAGCATGTCCGTCTTGGACTGAACGCCGGGGCTGTCCAGGCAGAACTGCCAGTCGGTCAGCGCTGCGAGCCCCTGACCATGCTGCATCGCGCCCATGTAGGTACGGCGGCAGTTGCTCGCGAGCGCGACCTTCACGCCGATCCGGCGCAGGTGCTGGAGCAACGGTCGCACGCCGGCGAAGAGGTAGTCGACGCCGCTGCTCACGACTTCGACCTCCATCGGCAGGACGACCGCGCGCAGGTCCTGCCAGCGGTGCTTTTCGCCTTCGGGCAGGAAGGGCGCCCAGACTCCGGCGTCACGCATGCCGACGACCGCCTCCGCTTCGGCGTCGGTCGGCATCGCGATGTCGAGACCGTTCATCGCCGCGAACCGCTGCAGGCCGCTGCGAATCGTCGGCGACCACCACCGGAACGTGTCGTGCAGCGTGCCGTCGACGTCGAAGACGACGAGCTCGGGCGGAACGTGTCGGCGCAGCAAGGTCACGGCGAGCAGGCTATTGGCAGACGACCTGGCGGACACCCATCACCTGGAGTTCGTCGAGGAAGCGATTCACCGCGACACGCATGTTCGCCGCCTCCGGGGAACCGACGGGCGCCGGCTCGGTCGCGACCTCGACGACGAATCGGGCGATCTGGTCTTCGTCCATCGCGCGCGTCCGCTGCCGCAGCGTCAGCACCGCCGCCTCGAGCGGCACACGTTGGTCGTCGCATCGCACGAAGCCGTCGGCCGCGACGACGACGCGCAACTTGCCGAAGCTGCTGTCGAACGCCGAGGGTGCGGCGGGTTCACCCGATGCACACGCAGCGAGCAGCGTCGCGACCAGGACGAGAACGACTCGTGTCATGTGGCCGCGACGCCCTGCACTTCGATCAGGGCTTCCGGGTCGAACAGCGACACCACCTGGAACATGGCCATCCCGGGGAAGTGTTTGCCGCAGTGCCGGCGCCACACGCCGCCGAACTCCTTGCGCGCGGTCGCGTAGTCGTCGCGGCTCGTGACGTAGAAGTTCAGCTGCACGACGTCGGCGAAGGTCATGCCCGCGTCGCGGAGGATGCTGCCGATGTTCGCGAGGGCCTTGTCGAGCTGCCCGACGAGGTCGCCCTTCTTCTCGACCGCGCCCGCGGCGTCGTAGCCGCACTGACCGGCGAGGTAGAGCGTGCGTGCGGGGCCGTGCTCGACGACCCAACCGTGCGCGAAGCCGATCGGCGGGGCGAGGTCCTTCGGATTGACGGGGCGCTTGCTCATGCGGAGTGCGGAGGGAGTTCGCGCAGGATCGCGCGCACGGGGCTGCTGTCGCCGTTCACGATGCGCAGCGGCAGCGCGACGAGTTCGTAGTCACCCGCCGGCACGGCGGTGAGATCGAGGTTCTCGAGGATCGCGACGCCGCCTTCGTACAGCACGTGGTGGCCGTGCAGATCCTTGCTGTCCGCGTGGTCCATGCTCGGCGTGTCGATGCCGACCAGCACGATGCCCGCGGCGACGAGCGCCTTCGCCGCGTCGGGACCGACGGCCGTGAACGCCGGATCCCACGTGCGATGGTCGTGGCGCTCGCGCGTGCGGAACAGGATCCGCTCGGCGCCGCGGAGCATCGACGGTGTCAGCGCGCTCGCGGGGATCAGCGGAGGCGAGCCGGCGCTTCGAGCGTCGACGACGCGGCAGCGGCCGATGTAGCGCCGCAGATCGACGCTCGCGATGTCTGGTCCCGACAGGTCGAAGTGCAGCGGCGAATCCGTGTGCGTACCAACGTGCACCGACATCCGGATGGTGCTGACGTTGCACGACGCCCCCTTCTCCTGCCGCGCGACCCATTCCTGCGAGAACGCCGTGTCGCCGGGGAACGGCGCGGTCCTCGGCTCGATCGGTTCGCTGATGTCCCAGATGCGCATGGTGAACGGCGGCGATCAACCGGGCTTGCGTTCCTGCTGGAGGAAGCGTTCGTGCTCGCGGGCGTCGAGGATGTCGCGCACGGCCTTCACCGCCGAACGCACTTCGTCCTCGGTGTTGAAGAAGTGCGGCGCGACCCGCAGGCCCGCGTCGGGCCGGAAGTCGACGACGATCTCGCGCGCCGCGAGCGCCTGGCAGACGGCGTAGCCGTGTGGCACGTCGAGAGCGACGTGGCCGCCGCGTTTCTGCGCATCGAGCGGCGACTTCACACCGAGGCCGGCGCGCTGCGCCTCGGCGATCAGCAGCGTCGTCAGCTTCTGGCTGCGGGCACGGATCGCCGGCAACCCGGCCGCCGCGACGGTCGCGATGCCTTCCATGCCGGAGTGCAGCGCCGGCACGTTGGGCGTGCCCGTCGCGAAGCGGCCGCCGTCGTCGCGGTAGTCCTGACCGGCGGGCGAGAACAGGAACGGCTGCTTGTGCGCGGCCCAGCCGGTGAACACGGGCTGCAGCGAGCGAGCGACGTCGGGATCGACGTACAGAAAGCAGTTGCCGGGCCCGCCGCACAACCACTTCAGCGCGCCGCCGACCGCCGCGTGCACGCCGAGCTCGCGCAGGCGCAGCGGCAGCGTGCCCACGGAGTGGAACACGTCGAGGACGACGAACGCACCGTGCTTCCGCGCCTTCTGCACGATCGGTTCGACGTCGACGATCGCGGCGCTGCGGAACATCACGTGGTCGATCGCGACGAGCAGCGTCTCGTCGTCGATCGCGTCCGCGATGCGTTGCGCATCGGTCGAGGTGCCGTCGCTGGCGGCGGGCACACGCACGAGCCGGGCGCCGAGGCGCTCGCGGGCTTCGTAGATGTACTGGTCCGAGGGGAAGTTGCGATCCGCGTAGACGATCCGGTTGCGCGGGCCGTCGAAGCGGAAGCACGACAGGATCATCTCGAGCGCGACCGCGACGTTCTGGTGCATCGACACCGTGCCGTCCGGCACGCCGAGCACGGCTGCGATGCGATCGGCGACCTTCTCCTGCAGCGACCACCAGCCGTCGCCCCACGCCCGCACCCCGCGCGCGTCCCATGCGTCCAGGAACTCGGCGACGCGCTGTCGCGCGGCGGCCGGCATCGCGCCGAGCGAGTTGTTGATCAGGTAGTTCGTGCGTGCACAGATCGGGAACCGATCACGGAACGCGAGGAGGGGATCGCTGGTGGTCATCGCCGACGTCGGGGCCGCCCGTTCTAGCGGATGAAGTCGGACGGCGCACGACCGAGGCGAGAACCGGCGGCGACGTCAGTCGCGCGTCTGCAGGAAGCCGCGGCGAACGGCTTCCACGAGCGTCGGCGCAGCGCCGGCCCGCTCCGCGGCGATCACGTGCCTCTCGGCCTCCGCGCGGCGGCCGAGCAGCGCACACGCCTGCGCAAGGTGCAGCAGCGGCCCCGAGTCCGTGGGCGCGAGCTGGTGCGCACGCTCGAGATGCCGGTGCCCGGCCTCGACCCCGCCGCGGGACAGGAGGAGGACGCCGAGCCGGTTGTGCGCTTCGGCACTCTGCGGGTCCAGGTGCAGCGCGCGGCGGAACGCACGTTCGGCGCGGCGCCCCTGCGCGAGCCGGCTGCGCACGATGCCGAGCAGGACCCACGCTTCGGCCACCGGCCCGGTGCGGCGCACCATCGTGTGCAGTGCCGCGAGCGCGCCGACCGTGTCCCCGGCGACGATGGCGTTCTCGACGGCCTGTGTGCCCGCCCAGAGACCGGGCACGACCGAGAGCCGCAGGAACCGTTGCGCCTGGCTCGACACGGTCACCGGGAGCCCGAGTTCGATCGCGCGACGCAGCGCGGTGGCCGCACGATCGCCATCGTCGAGCAGGAGACACGCGCGGCCCGTCTCGAAGTGCAGCATCGCGTTCTCCGGCTCGGCGAGCAGGGCACGATCGAGGACCTCCATCGCCGCAGCAGCGCGTTCCTGCTCCAGCAGGAACGACACCACGAGCCGGGCGACGGGCACGGGCAAATCGGGCAGCACGCGCAGTTCCTCGACGAGACCGTCGCGCGCGTTCATGTCGCCCGAGCGATCGTGCGCCGCGGCGAGTTGCGCGAGCGCGTTCGAGGACACCGATCCACGCGCCCGCGCTCGTGCGACGAGGTCGCGCAGTTCGTCGAGGCGGCCGAGGCGGAACAACTGCGCCGCGGCGCGCTCCACGAGATCCGGCCGCTCGGGCGCAGCGTGAGCCGCACGCAGCAGCGTGTCCGCGGCCGTCGATTCGGCGCCGGCGGCGACGGCGATCGCGGCGGCGCGTTCGATCGCGGCGACCGGGCGCGTGATGTGGGGCGCGAGCACCTGCACGACCTCCGCGACTTCTGCGCGGCGCTCGCCGCGGCGCAGGGTGTGCGCGCAGAGATCGAGGACCGCGTCCTGCACGTCGACGTCGTCGCCGGCGAGTTCGACGCAGCGCCGCGCGGGCCGCAGCGGATCCGTCGCCGGATCGACGAGGTTCGCCTCGCGACGCAGCACCGTGTCCTTCAGCACGAGGAACCAGCCGAGCGCTTCGCCGGTGAGCGCGAGCGGAGCGTGCGGACGCCCCGACCAGCCGAGCGCGCCGAGCAGTTCGTACTCGAGCCGCGCAAGAGCCTCGAGCGGGCGCAATGGATCGAACGGCAGGTCGAGCACGAGCACGACTTCCAGGGTCGCCGCGTTCATCACGCGCACGTGCAACCCGCTCGCCTGGAACAGGCCGTCGCAGAGAAAGCGCGTGTCCTGCTTGTGGATCTGGGCGAGCGCGTGCGGATCGAAGAGCTCCCGGAGACGCAAGAAGCTCCGCTGACCGTCGATCGGCCCGAGGAACGGGAAGAAGCGGATCCCCCGGTCGCCACCGTCGTTGAGACGCGCGACGAGCAGACGGGGCAGCTGCCGCGCGAGCACTTCGTACGGAGCGGCGCCGGCGACGGGCGACAACCCGTCGGCAACGGCGAAGGCGAACACGACAGCCGCGGTCACCTCGCGCCTATCGATCCACGGCGAAACACGACTTCGGCCGGTCGTGCCGCGACCATGACACCGGCGCGACACGCGCACTGCGAGCGCACGAACTGCGCTGCCAAGAAACTTCGCGCACAGGCATTGCCTTGCGAGGAGCAGTCGGTATGCATCGGCGGGGTCCCGGGCACCGCCCGCACCGAACTCGAATCCCATGGGCAAGATCGTCAGGTGCCGCGAATGCGGCAAGGTCTACCGCGAACTCGACGAGCTCGAGGACCTGCGCGACAACGACAGCGTGTGCCTCGTCTGCAACAACACCATCGAAGTGGCGGATTGGGACACGGTTCTCGCTTCGTACGAGGACGAGGACGGCGACGTCGAGGACGATGACTGGGAAGACGACGACGAAGCGGAGGCAGACGAGGAGGCGGACGAAGAGGTCGGTGAGGACTTCGACGACGACCTGGGCGACGCCGACGAAGAAGACGATGCGGACGACGACGACGACGACGAAGAAGACGAGGAAGAAGACGAAGAAGAAGGGGACGACGACCGCTGAGGCAGCCGACGCGCCCGGCCCGCGGCGTGCGTACCGCCGAGGCCTGCGCCATCTTGGCAGCACAGTCCGGGGCCAGGACTGCCAGATTGGCCGCGCACCGCGGCGTGGCCCGGCAACCGAAGTGCTGTAGGTCTTTGCCGCTCCTTGCCTTGCAGAAGCAGTGACGCGCGGCACGTGGGTTGCTCACCGGGCGGCCCCCACGAGGGAATCTGCCGCGCGCGCATGTCCCAGAGCTTTCGAGTCCTGCTGGTCGAAGACGACGAGTCGCTGAGGTCCTGCCTCGGCGACTTCCTCGCCGGCCACGGGTGGGAAGTCGCGGCGACCGCCTACGGCACGGAAGCGATGGCGATGGCGCACCGCCTGCGGTTCGACTTCACGATCCTCGACTTCCACCTGCCCGAGATGACCGGGCTCGAGCTGTTCCGCAGCCTCGCGTCGATCCGGCCGCTGCCCGGGATCCTGATGTCGGGGCTCGCGAGCGCGGAGGAAGCCGCCGCCGCGCGCCACGCCGGCTTCTTCACCTTCCTCCGCAAGCCCCTCGAACTCGAGCGCCTGCGCCAGTCGGTGCAGCAACTGATCCAGACCCACTTCGGTGGCCCGATGATGGTGTTCCCCGGCCGACCGGCCGCACGCCACCCGGGTCACTCGTCGAACTCTTCCTCCTCCAAAACCCCACCATCGAGAAGCTAGTCATGTCGAAGACCAAGACCGCCACCGTGACCCCCCTCGGCGACCGCGTCCTCGTGAAGCGCGTCGCTGCCGACGAGAAGACCAAGGGCGGCATCATCCTGCCCGACACCGCGAAGGAGAAGCCGCGCGAGGGCATCGTCGTGTCCGTCGGCAACGGCAAGGTCCTCGAGAACGGCTCGCGTCAGGCGATGTCGGTCAAGGCCAAGGACCGCGTGCTGTTCTCCTCGTACGCGGGCTCGGAGATCAAGCTCGACGGCGAAGAGCTGCTGATCCTCGGCGAGGACGAGATCCTCGCGATCATCGAGAACTGATCGCGCCGCCCACACTCACCAACAACTCCACACCCCCAGCATTCCCATGGCAGTCAAGAAGATCGCATACGACCAGGAAGCGCGCGAGCGCATGCGCGACGGCGTGAAGCAGCTCGCCCGCGCCGTGAAGGTCACCCTCGGCCCGCGCGGCCGCAACGTCATCATCGAGAAGTCGTTCGGCAGCCCGCTCGTCACCAAGGACGGCGTCACCGTCGCGAAGGAGATCGAGCTCTCCGGCAAGTACGAGAACCTCGGCGCGCAGCTCGTGAAGGAAGTCGCGTCGAAGACGTCCGACGTCGCCGGCGACGGCACGACGACGGCGACCGTTCTCGCGGAGGCCATCTTCGAAGAGGGCATCAAGAACGTGACGGCAGGCGCGAACCCCGTCGCGCTCAAGCGCGGCATCGAGAAGGCGGTCGCGAAGGTCGTCGAGTCGATCAAGAAGTCGAAGATCGACATCAAGGGCAAGAAGGAGATCGCGCAGGTCGGCTCGATCGCCGCGAACAACGACGAGGAGATCGGCAAGATCCTCGCGGACGCCATGGAGCGGGTCGGCAAGGACGGCGTCATCACGGTCGAGGAGGGCAAGAGCCTCGTGACCGAGGTGAAGTGGGTGGAGGGCATGCAGTTCGACAAGGGCTACCTGTCGCCGCACTTCGTCACGAACCAGGACAAGATGGAGACCGTGCTCGAGAACCCGTGGATCCTGATCCACGAGAAGAAGATCTCGAGCATCAAGGACATGCTGCCCCTGCTCGAGAAGATCGCGCAGAGCGGCCGTCCCCTGCTGATCGTCGCCGAGGACATCGAGGGCGAAGCGCTCGCGACGCTCGTCGTCAACAAGCTGCGCGGCGTGTTCAAGTGCTGCGCGGTCAAGGCGCCGGGCTTCGGCGATCGTCGCAAGGCGATGCTCGAGGACCTCGCGATCGTGACCGGCGGCAAGGCCATCTTCGAGGACCTCGGCATCAACCTCGAATCGGTCAGCACGGCCGAGCTCGGCAGCGCGAAGAAGGTCGTCGTCGGCAAGGACGACTGCACCATCATCGAAGGCGCCGGCAAGTCGAAGGACGCGCAGTCGCGCATGGAGCAGATCCGTGCCGAGATCTCGCGCACGACGTCGGACTACGACCGTGAGAAGCTGCAGGAACGCCTCGCGAAGCTCGCGGGCGGTGTCGCGCAGATCATGGTCGGCGCCGCGACCGAGGCCGAGATGAAGGAGAAGAAGGCCCGTGTCGAGGACGCGCTGCACGCAACCCGCGCCGCCGTGGCCGAAGGCATCGTCGCCGGCGGTGGTGTCGCGCTGCTGCGCGCCGCGAAGGGCCTCGACGACCTGAAGCTGAACGGTGACGAGCGCATCGGCGCCGACATCGTTCGTCGCGCGCTCGAAGCGCCGACGCGCCAGATCGCCGTGAACGCGGGCGTCGACGGCTCGATCGTCGTGCAGACGATCCGCGCCAACAAGGACGTCAACCACGGCTACAACGCCGCGACGGACACCTACGAAGACATGATCAAGGCCGGCGTCGTCGACCCGGCCCGCGTCACCTGCGCCGCGCTGCAGAACGCCGCTTCGGTGGCGACCCTGCTGCTCACGACCGAAGCGCTGATCAGCTCGGTCCCCGAGAAGAAGCCCGCCGGCGGCGGCCACGACCACGACCACGGTGGTGGCATGGGCGGGATGGGTGGCATGGGCGGAATGGGCGGCATGGACTTCTGATCCGCTGCGCGCCGCAGGCGCGCTGCCAATCAGTTGTTTCCCCCGCTCCGGTGCGAACAACGCTCCAGTGAAGGACGCAACCGACGCACGACGGCGCGGGGATCGAAACGGCTCGCTGACGCACCGCGTCGGCGAGCCGTTCGCGTTCGCAGTCTGCGTTCCCTGCCGGCAACGTCGACCCGTAGACTCCCGGCATGGAAGCCGCCGGCATCGTCGTCGTCGCCATCGTCGTCGCGCTCGCGATACGCCCGTGGGCCGGGTCCATGGACGGCGACCGCATCACCGACTACATCCGCGGACGCGGCGGCAAGCTACTGGAGAAGACCTGGTCGCCGTTCGGCCGGGGCTGGTTCGGTGAACGCAGCGACCGCATCTACGAAATCGAATACGAAGATCGCGACGGTCAGCGCCGCGCCGCGACTGCGAAGACGAGCCTGTTCACCGGCGTGTGTCTGACCGAGGACCGCGTCGTGCGGCGCTGGGAGACACGCGCCGCGGAGGTCAGCGAAATCGAACGCCTCCGCACCGAGAACGCGCAGCTGCGAGAACGCCTCGGTCGGGACGGCAACCCGGACGCCTGACGACGTGACCGACTCGACCTTCTCCTGCCGCATCGGCTGCGGCGCGTGCTGCATCGCGCCGTCGATCAACACGGCGTTCTTCGGCATGCCGAGCGGCAAGCGGGCGGGCGAACGCTGCGTGCACCTCGACGGCGACAACCGCTGCGCGCTGTTCGGCGAGCCGCAGCGGCCGCAGTTCTGTGTCGACCTCCGACCCGAGCCGTCGATGTGCGGAGCCACGAACGACGAAGCGTTCGCGATCCTCGAGCGACTCGAACACGCGACAAAGCCTCGACGATGAGCGAGTCGGCGCTCGAGGCGCCGGGTCCGGTCAGCACGCAGCAGCGCGGCGCAACAGCAGGGCGCGTTCGGTCGGGTTGCGGGTCAGGTTCGCGGCGCGTTCCAACTCTGCCTTCGCTTCCGCGACCCGGCCACAACGGCGCAACAGCTCGCCGCGAACACTCGGCAGCAGGTGGTAGTTCGCCAGGGCTTCGTCGCGCGCGAGTGCATCGACCATCATCAGGCCGATCTCCGCGCCGAACGCCATCGCGACGGCGACCGCGCGGTTGAGGTCGACGATCGGCGACGGTGCCTTCTGCGCGAGATCCCCGTACAGCTCGACGATGCGCGGCCAGTCGGTGTCTTCGGCGACCACCGCACGCGCGTGGCACGCCGCGATCGCGGCCTGCAACACGAACGGCCCCGCCTCGCCGCCGAGCGACTCCGCCTTCGCCAGCGCGCGCAGGCCCCGGTCGATCAGCACGCGGTCCCACAGCGTGCGGTCCTGCTCGAGCAGCAGCACCGGGTCGCCCATCGGCGAACGGCGGGCACCGAAGCGCGAACTCTGGATCTCCATCAACGCCGCGAGCCCGTGCACTTCCGCCTCCCGCGGCAGCTGTTCCGCGAGAACGCGCACGAGCCGCAGCGCCTCCTCGCAGAGGTCGGTGCGCATCCAGTCGTCGCCCGCGGTCGCGGCGTAGCCTTCGTTGAAGACGAGGTAGAGCACTTCGAGCACCGACGCCACGCGCGGCGCGACGCCGTCACCTTCGGGCAGCTCGAACGCGATCTTCTCTTCCGTCAGCGTCCGCTTCGCTCGGACGATGCGCTGCGCGATCGTCGGCTCGGGCACCAGGTAGGCGCGAGCGATCTCGTCGGTCGTGAGCCCCGCGAGCAGACGCAGCGTCAGCGCCGTGCGCGACTCCGGCGGCAGCACGGGGTGGCAGCACAGGAACATCAGCCGCAGCTGATCGTCGCCCAGGTCGCCATCGGTTTGCGCAGGGATGGCCATCTGCTTCGCGTCGAGGTCTCGCCGCAGCTCCTCGTGCTTGTGCTGCACGCGTCGTTCGTGCCGAACGACGTCGACGCCGCGACGACGCGCCGCCGCCATCAGCCACGCGCCGGGGTTGTCCGGCGTGCCGTCGCGCGGCCACTGCTCGAGCGCCGCCACCAGTGCGTCCTGGGCCAGCTGCTCCGCGAGATCGACGTCGCGGACCACGCGAACGAGCCCCGCGACGACGCGCGGGAACTCGAGCCGCCACACCGCTTCGATCGTCCGCCGCAGCTCGTCGTCCACGCGGGGAGATCAGAACCCCGCGGCAGCACCGCGCAAGCCCGCGGTCAGCTCGCCGTTCGCAGGCGCGGCGGGAGCAGCACCGCACGCATTGCCGGGTCGCGCAGCAGGAGGCCGGCCCACACCGCCATCCCGAGCCACACCGGGAACAGCGTGTGGCTCATCCACGGATGCAGCAGGCGCAGGTGCGTGGCGACGGCGCCGCCGAGGTAGCCCGTGGTCACGATCGCGCCGAGGCGCGCCGTGCGCGGGATCGCGTAGAGCAGCGTGCAGAGCAGCTCAAGCACGCCGAGACCGATCGCGATCTCGGGCGGATACCCGAGTTCGCGCATGCCGTCGCGCACCATGTCGCCGCCGAAGAACTTGCACGACGCGCTGAACAGGAGGAACGCGACCGCGATGCTGCTCAGCACACGGCCGGTCACGACGGAACGTCGCGCGCTCACGACGCTCCTCCCTCGCCGCCCGCACCGTCGGCGGCGATGCGCAGGTCGACCTCGATGTTGCCGCCGAGGATGCGCGCGAAGCGATCGGTCCACGCCGCCATCTCGTCGAACGAGCGCATCTGCAGCATGCAGAACCCGCCGATCAGCTCCTTCGACTCGGTGAACGGGCCGTCGGTGCGCGCACGCACGTTGTCGCGGTAGTTCAGCCGCACCGCCTTCGAACTCGGCAGCAGCGCTTCGTGCATCAGCAGCACGCCCGCCTTCTGCATCTCCGCGAGCACGTTGCGCAGGCCCTGCTTCTGCGCGGCGTTCGGCTCCTTGCCGGCCTCGTACTCCGGCGTCGCGGTCTGCAGGATCATGAACCGGTACGGCGCATCCGGCGGACGCGTGCCCATTCCGAGATCCCACGCCTCCGTGAGCGGCCCGAGCTCGAGCCGCTGCGCACCGACCGCTTCGCCGAAGCGCTTCGCCCACTCGAGGCCCTGCTCGGGCTTCTCCACCTTGAAGACCACGAGGCGCTGCGGCAGCTGCTCTTCGCGCCCGGCGCGGGTGCCCTTCGTCACGTCGCATCGGCCCTTCTCGAACGCGAGCCGGTAGCGGGTGAGCCCGGGCAGGAGGCCGTCGCCGCCGAGCATGATGCCCTTCTGCATCGCTTCGCCGATCAGGGCGCCCATGCCGTCGATCAGCTCCTTCGACGGCTTGTTGTCCATGCTCTCGTTCGTCGGGTCCTTGTGCATGCAGAGGAAACGCATCGTGATTCTCCTTGGATGATGAGTGTGCTTCGGGCCTCGCCCGCGGTCTCTCGACCGCTGCCGGCTCGGCGTTCACTGCATCCGTCGCCCGACCGGCGGCCGAATCGACACGACTTCGAGTTTTTCTTCGAGAGCCCGGCGCGACGGCGTCAGCGGGGCAGGCCCGGCGGCAGCCCATCGCGGGTCAGGCTGTCGAGAAGTCGCGCTGCCGTCGGCCCGAACCCGGCTGCCTTCGCCTTCTCCTGGAGCGCCGTGGCCTGCGCCTTCCGCTCCTCCTTGTCCGCACTGGACCCGGCGATCGCGCAGATCGCCTCGACGACCTCGACGACCGCCGGCAGGTCCTTCGCCGCGACGACGCGCCGTTCGGTCTCCGTCTGCATGCTGTTGCAGGCGATGACGACCTTGCCATCGGCGGCCGTGACCTTGCCGGTGGTGTGCACCGCCGTGATGCGCCCCTTGGCTGCATCGAACGTGAAGTCCCGCTGCAGCGCGTCGACTGCGACCTCGACCGGCTCGACGCTGCTCGCACCGATCTTCGGCATCCGGCCCTGCGCCATCGCGACGATGCCCGCGATGCCGACGAGATGCGCGGTGACCGCCTCCTTTCCGTCGAGCGACTGCGTCAGTGTGGGCACCTGCTTCTTGCCGTCCTTGCGCGTGCCGAAGCTCACGACGGTCGGCACTTCGCACGGCTCGCCCGCGACCGGCGTCCACGCCCGTCGCGACACCGGCTTCTTCGCCTTCCACTCCGCTGCGGACAGCGCGGGATAGGGGAACACGGCGGCCGGCACCCACACGGCAACCGCACCATCCGATGCCTTCACCGAATGGGAGAGCGCGCCCGTCGCCGGATCGAGCAGAACGACTTCGGCCCGCACGATCGCGGTTTCGAACGACTCGGTCGGGAGCTGTTCGTCGATCACCGCGATCCGC
>JAEUHQ010000102.1 GCA_016794565.1 Planctomycetota bacterium
GCGCCGCGCGACCCGGTCACCGGCCCGGCCGTGCACGTGCACCGCGAGACGCGCGGCGTCGAACGGCGCCATGCCCTGCGCGAGCAGCGCAGCGAGCAGACCCGCCAACACGTCGCCCGAGCCGCCGGTCGCCATGCCGGGATTGCCCGTGCGATTCGTGAAGCACCGGGCGCCGTCGCCGACGAGCGTGCCCGCGCCCTTCAGCACGACGACCGCGCCGCTCCGTTCGCAGAGCGCGGCCAGCGCACCGACCCGGTCCGCCTGCACGAGCGCAGCAGCGGAGCCGAGCAGACGCCCCGCCTCGCCAGGGTGAGGTGTCAGGACGACGCCCTCTCCGCGCGGCAGAGGCCGCCGCAGCGGCGCGAGCACGTTCAACGCATCCGCGTCGAGCACGGCGGCCCCCGTGCGGACACGCAGCACGGTGTCCACGAGCGCACGCGTCGAAGACGTCGCCCCGAGGCCGGGACCGACCACGATCGCGTCGGCCGTCGCCGCGGCACGCCGCAGTTCGTTCGCCGCGCGCGAGATCGTCGTCGCCGCGGGCACGGCGAGCGGGAGCAGCGGCTGCAGGTCCGCCGGCAGCGCGACGCGAACGAGACCGGCGCCGCCGCGCAGCGCCGCCGTCGCGCACAGGACGGCCGCCCCGAGCATCGAACGGCTGCCCGCGATCACCAGCACCGTGCCGCAGTCGCCCTTGTGTGCATCGCGCGATCGGCGCGGCAACGCGGGCACCGAGCGAACGACCTTCATCGCACGTCCCACGGCGCGACGCAGTACACGTCGCCGACGGGCTTCTGCTGCGTGTTGTGCAGGCGAAGACGATGGAACGCGGCCAGCGCGGCCGGGAGTTCGTCCGGCAGGAGGTCGAGGTGCCGCAGCAGGTCGATCAGCACCGGCTGGTAGCCGCGCTCCGCGCCGTCGTCGACCTTGATCGCGATGCCAAGGCCGCGCGGCCAGCGCCCGCCCGTCGCGATGCCGGCGATTCCGAACGCGTAGACGCCCTCGGCGCCGTTCTTCGCGAAACACTGCCCCGGCCACGTCCGGATCAGGGCCGTGCACAGACGCCGCTCGCCGGCGAGGAGGACGGGCGCTCGTCCCACGGCGTCGAGGATCGTGCGGCATGCCGCGGCTCGAACGGGCGGCAGGGCCTCCGGGTTCGCCAGCCGCACGAACCCCGTCGCGAGCGCCGACAGCGGCAGCCGGAACGTCGGCGCCCCGCACCCGTCGAGCCCGATTTCGGGCGGCCGCGGAAGCCCGGTCATCGCCGCGACGGCCGCGGCCACTTCCTGCTGGCTGCGGCACGCCGGATCGAGGTAGGTGGCGGGGTCGTCGCCACACTGACGCGCGAGCAGGAGGAACGCGGTGTGCTTGCCGCTGCAGTTGTTGTGCGCCCGGGCCGGCTTCTCGCCGCGGCGCACGAGATCGAGCCGCGCCTCGGTGTCGAAGGGCGCGTGCGGACCGCAACCGAGCAGAGACTCCGGCAGGTCGCCGCGAGCGAGCAGCGAACGTACGGCCGCGGTGTGCACTGCCGCACCGTCGTGGCTTGCACAGACCACCGCGAGTTCCTCGGGCGGCAGGCCCAGCCGCTCGGGCAGCCCGTGCTCGACGAACGGCAGAGCCTGCAACGGCTTCGTCGCCGACCGCGCGAACACCGGAGCCTCGACGTCGCCGATCGCGAGCAGCAGTTCGTCACCGTGACGGACCGCGACCGCGCCGCGGTGCCAGGACTCGACGTGGCCGCTGCGCGTCGCCAGGGCGAGCACGGGATTCTGGCCGGTCGGTGCGTTCACGACCCGCCCTTATACCGCGGCAGGCGCGGCCAACGTCGCCGTCGCGCGCCCCGGGCGAACCGCTATAAGGGACCGGGCCCCGTGCCCATGGACCTCGTCGAAGTCGAACTCGCCCGCGTCGTCATCCACCAGAAGGGTGACCAGCAGTACATCCACCTGCGCGAACGGCGAGGCAGCCGCGGCTTCCCGATCGTGATCGGGTTCAACGAGGTCGAGGAGATCAACCGCAAGTTGTGCGGCGTGCAGCCGCCGCGACCGCTGACGCACGACCTCGTGGGCCGGATCCTCTCCTCGCTCGGCTACCGCCTGCAGCGCGTCGTCATCAACGAACTGCGCGAGGGCACGTTCTACGCGATGCTATCGCTCGTCCCGCGCGACGGCGGCAAGAGCGAGACGGAGCGGACCGTCGACTGCCGGCCGTCCGACGCGATCGCGCTCGCGGTGCAGACCGGCGCTCCCATTCTCGTCGCACGCGACGTGTTCGAGGCGCTCGCGTCCGATTGACCGGCTCGACTCCGCCGGCGCGCACGCTGGCGGGCGCGAACCGTCGCCGGTAGGGTTCGCAGCCGGCCCGATCCGCGCGGTGGGATGGCAGAGTGGCCGAATGCGGCGGTTTTGAAAACCGCTGTCGGTGCAAGCCGACCGGGGGTTCGAATCCCTCTCCCACCGCCAACTCTCCGCACACGGCGCGGCGAGCCGTGCGCACGCCGAAGAACGCAGTTGCGTCGCGTGCTCCGCTTCGCTCTACTCGCCCGCCGCTACCCCCCCCGGAGAGGTGGCAGAGTGGCCGATTGCGTCGCCTTGCTAAGGCGATGTACCGGAAACGGTACCGGGGGTTCGAATCCCCCCCTCTCCGCCAGCTTCCCGGCTGGTCTTCCCCGAACGTGCACCCGACCCGCCTGTCGCGCCCCACGGTCCTCCTCGCGTGCCTCACCGGCGCGTGCTCCGGCCCGGCGACGATCGTTCGCAACCCCGCTGGCCATCGGGTCTTCGTCGACGGAGCCGCGGTGGCCGAACCCGAACTGCCGTTCCGCTACTACGGGACCGGCCGGTGGAGCGCACTGCCGGCGGACCGCGAGCACGACGAGCCGAACTGGTCGCTGCAGGTCGCCGGTGGCACGATCGACCAGCCGGCTCCGGCGAGCCCGTGGCTCTTCCCCCTCGACTTCCCGATCGAGGTGGTGCGACGCGCGCTGCTCGGGCGCGAAGACGTGGCCGCGGACATCGTGCTTCCCGCCGTGCCGGCCGACCAACGCATCGAGGCCGAAGTGCCGCCGACCGGCCAGAGCGATCTCGACGCGCGCGCCCGGCGCGCTCGCATCCGCCGATGAACGCGGATCCCGCTCTGCCAGCGCGCGGCGAATGCGTGCTCGTGCACGGACTCGGCCGCTTCGGCGGCGGCCGCGAAGCCGTTCGCCACCTCGTCCGCCGCGGCTGCCGGGTCCGCATCGCGGACAAGAGCGACGGCGCCGACCTGCAGGCGATCCGCGCGACCTTCGCCGACGCCCCCGGAGTCGAATGGAGGCTCGGCAGCGAGGACGAGAGCCTGCTCGACGGCGTCGCCGCGCTGGTCGCGAACCCGGCGATCCCGGACCAGAACCCGCTCCTGCTCGCGGCGCGGCGACGCGGCGTTCCCGTCACGCAGGAAGTCGACCTGTTCCTCGCGGCATATCCCGGTACGGTCGTGGCGATCACGGGCACGAACGGCAAGTCGACGACGTCGACGCTCCTGCACGCGGCGCTGCGGCGTGCAGGCCACGACGCACTGCTCGGCGGCAACATCGGCAACAGCCTGCTCGCCGACGAAGCGCTGTGGCAACGCGACCAGGTGGCCGTGCTCGAGATCTCGAGCTTCCAGCTCGAGCGCCTCGACTCGCGGCGCAGCGTGCACGGCGCGGTGTTCACGCGCGTGCTGAAGGACCACGTCGACCGCCACGGCACCCTCGCCGCGTACCACGCCGCGAAGTCGCGCCTCGCCGCGGTCGCGCGCACGTTCGTCGTGCACGCCGCCGACGACCCGGTCGCGAGCGCGTACACGACTCGCGCCGAGCGCCGCATCGTGTACGCGGATGCCGAACCCGCGCCGCGCAGCACGGGCCTCGTCGACGGCTTCGTCGCGACGCGGCTCTGCGACGGCGCAGCCGAACGCATCGTGCACATCGACGCACTGCGGCTGCTCGGCCGGTTCCAGGTCGAGAACGTGATGGCGGCGAGCAGCGCGGCGCGACTCGTCGGCGCCGACGCCGCCGCGATCGGCCTCGCGATGGCGAACGCCGCGCCGCTGCCGTTCCGGCTGCAGCTGATCGCCGTGCGCGACGGCGTCCGCGTCTACGACAACGGAGTCTCGACGGAAGTCGAGTCGACACGTTCCGCGCTCCTCGCACTCGAAGGCCGCGTGCACTGGGTCGGCGGCGGAAAGAGCAAGGACGGCGACTACGCGACGGTCGCCGCGGCGGTCGGGCCGCGGATCGTCTCCGCCCACCTGTTCGGGGCGGCGGCGGCGCCCCTGGCCGACGCGATCGCGGGTCGCGTCGCGACCGCCGTGCACACGAAGCTGCCCGAAGCCCTGGCATCCGCGTTCGCCGCGGCGAGGCCGGGCGACGCGGTGCTCTTCAGCCCGGCGTTCGCCTCGTTCGACCAGTATCCGAACTTCCGCGCGCGCGCGCTCGAGTTCCACGAGTGGCTCGGCTCGCCGCGTGCGGCAAGAACGGCGGAAGGCTAGACTCGTCGTTGATGCAGTACTGCACGGCCTGCCAGAAGGCGCCCGCGACGATCGTCATCATGGACCTGACCGAGGGCGCCGTGACCGGTTCGCAGCACGTTTGCGCGGCGTGCGCCGAACAGATGGGCGTGGTGCAGCAGAAGCTGCCGCCGAAGTTCTCGCCGGAGCTGCTCGAGGACCTGCTCGGCGGCTTGAAGGGCAACAAGCCGACGCGGCCGCAAAAGTCCGAGGCCTGCCCCGGCTGCGGCATGTCGCCGACCGAGTTCCGCAGCAAGGGGCGCCTCGGGTGCCCGCGATGCTACGAGACGTTCCGCCACGACCTGATGCCGCTGCTGCAGCGCATCCACGAGGCGCAGAGCCACCGCGGCCGCCTGCCCGCGCGAGTCGCACAGCCCGTTCCCGCGCCGGAAGAGGATCGTTCGCTGGCCGAGCTGCGGCGCCGTCTCGAGGACGCCGTGCGCGGCGAACGCTACGAAGAGGCGGCGCGCCTGCGCGACGACCTACGGCGCGCGGAGCGCGGCGAAGGAGCCAAGTCGTGAGCAAGGGTCGCCGCGGCGACAAGCCGCCCGAATTCCGCCCCGGCGCCTGGCTGCTCGGCACCGGGCCCGAACACGACATCGCGATCTGCACGCGCGCGCGACTCGCGCGCAACCTGCAGGGCTTCCGCTTCTCCCCGTGCCTCGACGAAGCCGAGGCGCGCGACCTCTACGGAACGATCGTGTCGCGGCTGCAGAAGCCCGGCTTGCCCGATGCCCTGGCGGTCGTCGACCTCGAGTCGATCGACGAACTCGAACGCTCCGTGCTCGTCGAACGGCACCTCATCAGCCGCGAGCTCGCCGCGAAGACGCGCGCCAGTGGCGTCGCCGTCGACCCCGACGAGAGCGTCGCGTTGATGATCAACGAAGAGGACCACCTGCGGGTCCAGGTATTCGCGCCCGGCCTGCAGACGGAAGAAGTCTGGCGGCGCACGGAACGACTCGACAACGCCCTGATCCAGCGCCTGCCGATGGCCTGGTCGGAGGAGTTCGGGTTCCTGACCTCCTGCCCCACCAACACGGGCACGGGACTCCGGCTCTCCGTGATGCTGCACCTGCCGGGCCTCGTCTGGTCGGAGGAGATCGACAAGGCGACCAACGTCGCACAGAAGATCCACCTCGCCGTTCGCGGCCTCTACGGCGAGGGCAGCCGCGCTCTCGGCGACTTCTACCAGGTCAGCAACCAGGTCACGCTCGGCCGTGACGAGTCACAGATCCAGTCGGACGTCTTCCTCGCCGTGGGTCGCATCGTGCAATGGGAGCGCGAAGTCCGGGAAGCGCTCCTGCGCGGTTCGGCCCGCACGAGGACGCTGGACCGGATCCACCGTGCACTCGGCGTGCTCGAACGCGCCCAGATCCTGACGAGCGAAGAAGCTCTGGGTTGTCTGTCGGCCCTGCGCTTTGGCATCGAGGAAGAACTGCTCCGCGACTTCCGGGTCGCCGACGTCAATCGGGCGCTGCTCCTTTCGCAGCCGGGGCACCTGCAGCGCCACACCCGCGAGCGCCTGCAGCCCGAAGAACGCGACCAGCGCCGCGCCCAGCTGCTGCGCGAAGTCCTCGGCTGCACACCCTGAGTTTCTCGCCCGCGCACCCGGGGTTCTCGGGCTGCGCACCCTGGCCGACTCGCGAAGCGGCGGCCCGATCGGGACAACCCCCGAGATCCTCCGGAGGCTCGGTCGGCGATGACGCGGAGCGGTTCGCGCCACTCGCCACCGCCAAAAAACCACGATCCGGCAGGGTGGCGTGCTGGATCTCCAAGTGGTGTAAATCCTATACCGCAGGCATCCGATCAAAGGGACGAGCCACCAAGGCCCCCGAGGTTACCCACCGCATGTTCGACCGCTTCACCGACCGCGCCAAGAAGGTCATGAGCTTCGCCCGCCAGGAGGCGATGAAGTTCAACCACGAGTACATCGGCACCGAACACATCCTGCTCGGGCTCGTACAGGAGGGCAGCGGAGTCGCGGCCAACGTCCTGAAGAACATGACGGTCGACCTCGAGAAGATCCGTCACGAGGTCGAGAAGATCGTCAAGACCGGCCCCTCGATGGTCACGATGGGCCAGCTGCCCTTCACGCCGCGCGCGAAGAAGGTGCTCGAGCTCTCGCTCGAGGAAGCGAGCCAGCTGAGCCACAACTACATCGGGACCGAGCACCTGCTGCTCGGCCTGATCCGCGAGAACGAAGGGATCGCCGCGCAGGTGCTGATGAACCTCGGCGTGAAGCTCGACGAGGTCCGCGACGAAGTGCTCGAGTTCCTCGGCGCCTCCGAGAACAGCGGAGAAGAGGAGAGCGAGAGCAGCGAGTCGTCGAACGGCGGCAACAGCGGCTCCCAGCCGAGCCAGGGTTCGAGCACGCCCGCCGGTGCGAACAAGAGCAAGACGCCGGCCCTGGACTCCTTCGGCCGCGACCTCACCGACCTCGCTCGCGAGAGCAAGCTGGACCCGGTGATCGGCCGCGATCAGGAGATCGAGCGCGTGATCCAGATCCTGTCGCGCCGCACGAAGAACAACCCGGTCCTGCTCGGTGAAGCCGGCGTCGGCAAGACGGCGATCGTCGAAGGCCTCGCGCAGCGCATCGTGAAGGGCACCGTTCCCGAGATCCTCCGCCGGAAGCGCCTCGTCGTGCTCGACCTCGCGATGATGGTCGCGGGCACGAAGTACCGCGGCCAGTTCGAAGAGCGCATCAAGGCAGTGATGACCGAGGTCCGGCGCGCGAAGGACGTGATGCTGTTCATCGACGAACTGCACACGCTCGTCGGCGCCGGCGGCGCCGAGGGCGCCATCGACGCGAGCAACGTGCTGAAGCCCGCGCTGTCGCGCGGCGAAGTGCAGTGCATCGGTGCCACGACGCTCGACGAGTACCGCAAGTACATCGAGAAGGACGGAGCGCTCGAGCGCCGCTTCCAGACCGTCAACGTCGAGCCGCCCTCGCCCGAGCAGACCCTCGAGATCCTGAAGGGTCTGCGCGACAAGTACGAAGCCCACCACCGCGTGACCTACACCGACGGCGCGTTCCAGTCCGCCGTCGATCTGAGCACGCGCTACATCACGGGCCGCTTCCTGCCGGACAAGGCGATCGACGTGATCGACGAAGCCGGCGCCCGCGTGCGCATCAAGTCGATGACCGCGCCGCCGGACCTCCGCGACATGGACACCGAGATCGCGCGCCTCAACAAGGAGAAGGAGGAGGCGGTCGCCAACCAGGACTTCGAACGCGCCGCCGATCTCCGCGATCAGGCGTTCAAGCTCGGCAAGAAGAAGGAAGAGATCCAACGCGAGTGGCGCGACCGCGAGAACTCGCGGGAATCGGGCGGCATCGTCGACGAGGACGTGATCGCCGAGACTGTCTCCAAGATGACCGGCATCCCGTTGAACCGCCTCGACCAGGCCGAAGCGGATCGCCTGCTCCGGATGGAGCAGGAACTCGGCAAGGACGTCATCAACCAGGAGCGCGCGATCGCCGCGATCGCGAAGGCCGTTCGCCGTTCACGCGCTGGCCTCAAGGATCCGAACCGGCCGATGGGCTGCTTCGTGTTCCTGGGCCCGTCGGGCGTCGGCAAGACGTGGCTGTCGAAGTGCCTCGCGAAGTTCATGTTCGGCAGCGAGGACGCGATCATCCAGATCGACATGTCCGAGTACATGGAGAAGTACAACGCCTCGCGGCTCGTCGGTGCCCCGCCGGGCTACGTCGGCTACGAGGAAGGCGGCCAGCTGACCGAGAAGGTCCGTCGGCGGCCGTATTCGGTGGTGCTGCTCGACGAGATCGAGAAGGCGCACCCGGACATCTTCAACATGCTCCTCCAGATCATGGAGGAAGGCCGGCTCACCGACTCGTTCGGGCGCCACATCGACTTCCGCAACGTGGTCCTGATCATGACGTCGAACATCGGCGCCAACCTGATCAAGAACAGTACGGGCCTCGGCTTCGGCAAGGCGGCCACACCGGGCCGGGAGAGCGGCGCCGACAAGATGCGCGACCTGATCCAGGGCGAGATCGAGCGCCACTTCCGGCCCGAGTTCATCAACCGCCTCGACGAGATCGTGGTGTTCAACCAGCTCAACCGCGACGACATGCAGCGCATCGTCGAGAACGAGTTGTCGAAGGTGAACAAGCGCATGAAGCAGAAGGGCCACGTGCTCGAGGTCGACCAGTCGGTGATCGACTGGCTGATCGAGAAGTCCTTCCACGAGGACTTCGGCGCGCGTCCGCTGAAGCGCGGCATCGAGAGGCACCTGGAGGATCCGCTGTCCGAGCAGATCCTGAAGGGCCAGCTCGACACGCCCTACACGATCAAGGCCCACGTGGTCGACGGCGACGTGCGCTTCGAGATGACCGAGATCCCCGTGGCGCCGAAGCCGGAGCCCGCGAAATCCGGCGACACGGGCAAGAAGAAGTGATGCCGTAGTTCGGCGCGCGCAGGAATCCCCGGATTCCTGCCACCGCGCGCGGGGTGCGAAGCACAAAGCACTCCGTGTCCGACCCGCACCTGATGCTCGCGATCGCCGAGGGATTCGGCGAGCGACCGGTGGCCGCGCTCCTCGCTCCGGATCTCGATCCGGAGCGCTGCCTTGCCGCCCCACCAGCACCTCCCGAGGTGCCGCCGAGGGTCGCCGCGCGACTGCGTCGTCCCGATCTGGCGGACGAAGCGCGACGGCTGCGCAGCGCCGCGGAGAGCCGCGGCATCGCCGTCCTCACCCCCAGGGATGCGGTCTGGCCGGTCCGCCTCGCGACCGCTCCCCTGCGACCGCTCGTGCTGTTCGCGCGCGGTTCGGTCGATGCTCTGTCGGCCGCGCCCGCGGTCGCCGTCGTCGGCAGCCGGACCCCCACGCCGTACGGCGTCGACGCGACGACGCACTTCGCGGCGGCCCTGGTGCGTGCCGGAGTCGTCCTGTGGAGCGGCCTCGCGCGGGGTGTCGACGCACTCGCTCACGAGGCGAGCGTCGATGCAGGCACGCCGACCGTCGCGGTCCTCGCCGGCGGCCTCGACACGATCTACCCTCCCGAGCACGAAGCGCTCGCGCGCCGGATCGAACGGAACGGCTGCCTCGTCTCGGAACTGCCGCCGGGCAGGCGCGCGCGACGCGGCCACTTCCCGCGCCGCAACCGCCTGATCGCTCTCGGAGCACGGGCCGTGTTCGTGGTCGAAGCGAGCCTGTCGTCCGGCGCACTGCACACCGCGCGCTTCGCCGCCGAGTACGGCGCCGACGTGCATGCGCTGCCGGGCCCGTGGAACAGCGAGCGCAGCCAGGGCTGCCACCGCCTGATCGCGGAGGGCGCGCTGCCCGCCGAGGACCCGGAAACGCTGGTGCGAGGGCTCGGGATCGACGCCGACCATTCGGGCCCCACGGCCTTGCGCATGGTGAACTCTGCCGACGAGGAGGGCCTTCTCCGCGCGCTCACCGCCGGTCCGCGCCCTCAGGACCTGCTGCAACGCGAGACCGGACTCGATCGGGCCGCTTTCCTGCGAGCTCTCTTCGCGCTCGAGACGCGGGGTGCCATCCACAGGCTGCCAGGCGATCTGTTCCGGCGCGCTCCGCCGTTCACCAGCCGATGAACGCGACCTCGAGTGCGAACATCACGGCAACCAGGATCGCCGACCATACGAGCCAGCGCATCGTGCGGGTCGCTGCCGCACGCACCGTGTCGTGCGCGTTGTCGTGGTGCTGGCCGACCACGACAGCGGCGATCAGGAACAACACGGGCACGTAGATGGCGATGCGCAGCAGGAAGCTCATGCGGTCGCCTCTCGACCAGTCGACAACGGGAACACCGAGCGCTCCGCGACCGTGAACGCGTCGACCATCACGACGAGGTTCATGAGGCCGGCCACCGTGCACAGCACGATGCCGAGCTGCAGGTTCGGAGGCTCGGAGAGCATCGCCCAAGGACCGGTGACCAGCGCAGCGAACAGCGACCCTCCCCCGAACAGGTTCTCGCCCATCCACCACACGGACGCGTTCGCCCGGTCGATCGCGTGCCCACCGGACGTCACGAGCCCGAGCAGCCAGACCGCAGTGACCGCGATCCCGAGCAGCATGCCCTTCGAACGCTGTCCGGCCCGCGCGTGGCCGAGCCCTGGCACGAGCCACGACAAGGCCGCGCACAGCGCCGGGTCCGCGACGGGCGGCGCCGGCGACTCGCCGCCGTCGCGACGGAGACGCAGCGCCCAGTGCCCGGCGGCCGACCAGAACGCCGCCAGCATGCCGGACGCGCCGGTGAGCCAGCCGCCGAAGTGCTCGAGGTTGCGGGGCATGCGCCACAGGCGTTCGCCCGTCGGGCTGTCGTCCCATGCGAGGATCGCGCCGAGCACGTTCGCCGGGAAATTGAGCATCTCCGGCAGCGCGGTGACGAAGCCGAACCGGGCGCCGCCGCGCAGCAGTTCGGAGCCGCCCGAATCGGGAGTCAACAGCGCCCAGTAGAACAAGCGCTCGCGGACGATCGCCCACCCGACGAAGAACAGCGCGGTGCACCCGACGAAGGCGGCGATGGCGCGCTTCTTCTGCCCCAGCTGGTACTGGAGCAGGCCCGGCACGAAGCCGGCGAGGAACACGCCCCACCCGAGGCCTTTGGCGACCGAGTTGCGGCTGCGATGCATGAGGCGGAGAGGCTACCGGCCGACGACGGCAGATCGAGTCCGAGCCCGCGTTCCTGCGCCGCCAGATCAGCGCGGCGCCGTGTCGCCGCCGACGGCAGGGAACACCTGGTCGCGCGTCAAGGCGTGGCGGCGCTCGCTCTTCGGCGCCCCGACGACCGCGCCTTGCGCGTCCAATGTGGCGATCCGCAGCTCGAACACCCACGGCTCGTGCCGGAACACGATCGAGTGCAGCGTGCCCATCCCGCGGCCGTCGCGCGAGACGGACTCGAGGATCGTCCACGCCTCCTGCACGGACACCCGGTGGTCACCGGTGTCGATGCAGCCGCCGATCTCCTCGGTCACGCGCTTCTCCCGACCGAGGCTGTCGCGACTCGCCTGCCGTCCGTCCGTGCGCGTCCGGAAGTGGTTCGTGAGCACGCAGGGCCCAGCCGCCAGTTCGGCCTGCACGCAGGACTTCGCATCGGTCTCGAACACGGCCGCCGGCCGCGCGCCGCCGATCGACTTCGGCAGCACGACATGCGTCGCGTAGCCCGCCGGCGGGCTCGTGTACTCGAGCAGCTTCTTGCACGCGGCGAAGGTCGCGTCGGGGTCTTCACCCGGCCCGGCCGCCAGGATGCGGCGCGCGGCGATCGCGGTCGGCCACGAGTCGGGCTCGGGCATCATGGTGATCTTCGCGGAACCGACGTGCAGGAACGTCGCGACGCCGTCCTTGCTGACGCCGGTCACGGTGCCGACGAAGCCCGGCCAGCCGACCGACGCCACCGCGTGGCCGTCGCCGAAGTGCTGCACGATGACCATCGTCGCGTCGAGCAGGTGTCTGCCGGTCAACGGCCAATCGAAGTTGCGTGCCGTGAGCACACCCCCGCCATCGACCCGATCGTCCCAGACCGTGAAGGAGCTGCAGCCCATGAGGCCGAACACGTCGAGTGCGTTCGCGACGAGCAAGTCCTGCAGATCGAACGCGCGCTCGAGTTCAGGCATCTCGAGCGACGCCTTGCTCTCGACGATGCCCTCGAAGACCGCCGCGATCTCGTCGCGAACGTCGTCGGGGTAGGTGATGAGCCGGCCGACCGCGCCGCGCGCCTGGTCGAGCATCGGCCGCGCACGCGTGAAACGCGCCGTCCACTCGGCGACCAGCGTCGCGGCGATGTCCTTGCCGAGCAGCAGGCCGTGCGCGTAGCCGCGTTCCGCCGGCGCGCCCCAGACATGGAGGACCTTCAGGTCGCCGAACGTGTCGAGCCGTCCGTGAACCGCCTTCTGCGCCGGCGCAGCGGCGATCAGCAACGAAGCGACGAACCACGAACCAAGCGACGACGGGATCCGCATCGCTGAACTGTGCCCGACGCCCACGCCGGCGCCAAGTCGACCGCGGAGGTTGGACGCCGCGTACCGGCGCGGACGATCTTCGTCCGCGCAGCAGAGCAGTGGGTGCTGCGCGGCAGTGGTGCTCGCCCCCGCGCCGCGTGCCGGCGCCGGTTGCTCCGATTCGCCGACGGCCGCCATCGCCGAGCGGCGCGGACGATCTTCGTCGGCGCCGCCTACTTCGCGGCGCGGTAGATGTCCTGAACGCTCTTCAGCAGCTTCAGCGCGTCGGCCTTCGGCCGCTGGAACGCGTTGCGGCCCATGATCGAGCCGAACGAGCCGCCATCGGCAAGACCCTTGATCTCGGCCAGCACCTCGTCAGTGCCCTTCGCTTCGCCGCCGGAGAAGATCACGATGCGCCGACCGCCGAACGCGGCCTGCACGACGTGGCGCGTACGTTCGGCCAGCGTACCGATGGCGACCTTCTCGCTCTCGTAGACCTTCTTCGCGGCGTCCTGTTCGAGGTGTTCGGTCGGCGGCTTCACCTTGATGACGTGCGCACCGAGCTGGGCCGCGATCTGCGCGGCGTAGGCGGCGACGTCGATCGCCGTCTCGCCCTTCTTGCTGAGGCTGCTGCCGCGCGGGTAGCTCCACACCACGACCGCGAGACCGGCTTCCTTGGCCTCCTCCGCGATCGCGCGCAGCTCCATGTACATCGCGTCGCGCTGGTTGCTGCCGGGATAGATCGTGAAGCCGATCGCCGCGCAACCGAGCCGCAGTGCATCCTTCACGGA
>JAEUHQ010000114.1 GCA_016794565.1 Planctomycetota bacterium
CCGACCGGCGCCGCGCTTGCCGCCGAACTCGAATCCGACGGCCGTCGCGGCGCTCGCGGCCGCGATCGTCGGGGTGATGGCCCTCGTCGTCGGCGGCGTCGGCGAGACCCTGGCCCAGACCATGGTCCCGAGCGACACGCCGTGGGCGCTCCGCACCACCTGGCACGCCGCCTGTGCGTTCGGCTCGAGCTACTGCCACCTGCTCCATCGCCTCGGCCAGGACCCGCCGGCGAACAGCGGCGAACCCCGCGCGCGGTGACGCGTCACTCGGCGGCCAAGGCCATGCCGCCCGGCGCCACGCCGAACTGACTCATCGCCCCGGTGCGCCGCGCGAGTGCCCCGGGATCGCAGCGACCCGCGAGCAGGTCCCGCCACGCCGCGACGACGTTGCCGACCGTCGCGGCGTCCTCGCGCACGAACTCGACGCGGAAGCGCCGGACGCCGGCCGCGACGAGCCCCGCTGCCCACGCAGAACTCTGCTGCGGCTCGTGGTGGAAGACCGTGTTGCGGCAGCCGACGTCGACGATGACCGGGTGCTCCCGGCCCGTGTGGTCGCGCAGCGCGACGCGGTGCCGTTCGCATGGGCGGCCGCAGGAACGGAAGTCGCGGCCGTTGCTGAGCAGGTGCGAGTAGACGCAGTGCTCGGTGTGGAACGTCGGGATGCGGTGGTGCGCGACGACGGCGAGGCGGCCGGCGGGCACGTGCGCCGCCATCGCGAAGAGCTGCCGCTCGTCGAGATCGAACGACGCCGTCACGGTGTCGAGCCCGAGCCCCAGCAGGTGGTTCGCGGTGAGCGAGTTGGCGGCGTTCAACGAGAAGTCGCCGTGCAGCCGCATGCGGTCGCCGGCGGCACGGAACGCGAGGAATCGCATCAGGGCGCCCGTGTGGCGCACGAGCACGGCGTCCGGATCGAGGCGGCGGATGCGCTCGACCAGCGCTTCCTCGCCCGGCTTGCCGATCCGCGTCGTGGCGATCGTCACGGCGACAGACGCCTTGCGCGCGCGCCCGACGGCGTTGCCGAGCCCGGTGAACTCCATCCAGTCGAGTTCGACCTCGCGACAACCCGCGGCGATCGCGGCGTCGAGCTGTTCTTCGCTGCGAACCAACGGCACGACCACCGCTTCGCCTGGCGGAGCCGGCGCCACGACACGATCCGCACGCACGCGCTCGATCGCCGGTTGCGGATCGACCGGGCGTTCGGGCCCGCGCTCGAGGACCGGCAGCAGTCCGGCGACGAGTTCCCGCCGCAGCTCCTTCAGTTCGCTCGCAGCCACGTGCAGACCCGGTGCGAGGCGAGTCGTGTCGAGCCGTTCGAGCCGGAACGGCGTGCCGCCGAACGCGGCGAGCTTGTCGGCCAGCAGCGCGTCGTCGAGGCCCGCACCACGCGCCGGCTGCAGCGCGGACGTCGTCGCCGCTTCGGCCGCGAAACCGCGGCACACCGCTCGCGCCCGAAGAGGCCCGCCCGCCGAGCCCTCGACGACGAGGTCGAGCGGGTTCCTGCCCGACGGCTCGGGCGCTTCCTCGCGCGCGTCGCGCTGCGCCGAGACGGCGAGCAACGGGTCGTTCGTCGCGAAGACCCGGTCGCCGGGCCGCACACGCGACAGATCGGGGCCCGGGCGACCGAAGCCGAGGTGCATTTCGCCCGGTCTCGAGTCGACGGCGAAGAGGGCACCACCGGGCTCGTCGGGACTCTCCGGATCGCCCTGGTCGAAGACGACGCCCATGCCCGGGCGCAGTTCGAGCGGCGCGGCCGAACCCGCGGGCGGAAGTGCGGCGGAGCGGTCCCCGGTCGGCGCGTCGGGTCGACGCTCCATCGCGAGCCCGCCCGTCCACGGCCGTCCGGCCGGATCCGGTCGCACGACGACGCTGTCGCCGGCGACGCGCACGACGCGCCCGACGAACACGCCGCGGTGTTTCGGGAAACGGCCCTCGACGAGCGTCTGGTGGTCGCTGCCCCCGAAGAAGCCGTCCGAGAACCCGCGCGTATACGACAAGGACATCGCCAGCAGGTCGTTCGCGAGCTGCCGCTCCGCTTCCTTCCGGTCGCCGCCCGACGCGAGTGCGTCGACCCAGCGCCGGTAGCCGCCTGTCGCCGTCGCGACGTACTGCGGCCCTTTCTGCCGGCCTTCGATCTTGAGGCCGTGCACGCCGATGCGGAGCAACTCGGGCACGGCGCGGGCACCGGCGAGATCCTTGGGACTCAGCAGGTACCGGACGTCGCCGAGGTCGCGCCGTTCGCCGTCGACGACGAGTTCGTACGGCATGCGACAGCTCTGGGCGCACTGGCCGCGGTTGGCGGAGCGACCGCCCCATGCCTCGCTCGTGAGGCACTGGCCGCTCCACGAGACACACAGGGCGCCGTGCACGAAGACTTCCAGTTCGAGGTCCGTACCGGCCGCGAACGCAGCGATCTCGTCGACGGACAGTTCCCGCGGCACGACGATCCGCGTCACTCCGAGCGCTGCCGCGAACGGCGCGGCGCCGGGCTCCGCGATGGTCATCTGCGTACTGGCGTGCAGTTCGAGCGCCGGGCAGACGGCGCGAGCGAGGAGGCAGACCGCGGGGTCCTGCACGATGAGCGCATCGACGCCCGAGACGGCGATCGTGCGCAGGACCTTCTCGAGTGCAGGCAGTTCGGGCTCGAAGACCAGCGTGTTCAACGTGACGTACGCACGCGCGCCGGCCCGATGGATGCGCGCCACGATCGCCGGCAGTCCGGCGAGGGCGAAGTTCGCAGCGCGGGCGCGGGCGTTGAAGCCGTCCTGCAAGCCGAAGTACACCGCATCGGCGCCGTTCCGCAGCGCCGCCAGGAGCTGCGGCATCGCGCCGGCAGGAGCCAGCACCTCGGGTTTGCTCGAACGGTCGGACACGGGGCGACGGTAGTATCCCGGCACTCGCGGCGCCGCAATCCGCGCCGGGCTGGACACCATGCAAGACGAAGGGGAACTCGAACGAATGCGTGCCGCCATCGACGTGTGCAACCGGCGCCTCGCCGCCGTGCTGCACGAACGCGCGCGCCTCGTGCGGCGCGTCGGCACTCTCAAGAACGCCCGCGGGATCCCGGCGATCGACGCCGATCGCGAGCAGCGCATGCTCGCCGCAGTCGTGCGAGAAGCGCCGGCGGACGGCTTTCCGCCCGACGCACTGGCCTCGATCTTCGCCGCCGTCTTCGCCGCGTCGCGTCGCGTCGTCGCTGCGACGACGTGAGCCGCCGACCCACGACCCTCACTCTTTCTCTCCCGGACTCGCCATGCCACACGCACGCCGCAGAGCATTCGCTTGTCTTGCCGTGCTGTCGACGCTGCACGTCGAAGCAGGGGCCCAACAACCGGTCGACACGCTGGTGACCGCCGGTCTCGCCTTCCCGGTGGACCTCGTCTTCCCGCGCCCGCAGCGGATCTACGTCGCCGAGCGGCGCGGCGTCGTGCGCGTGGTCGAAGGTGGCGTCTTGCTGCCGCAGTGGTTGATCGATCTGCGCGAGGAGGTCGGCAACTGGGGCGACCACGGCATGCTCGGCATCGCGCTCGATCCGGCTTTCGCGCAGAACGGATTCCTGTATCTCGCCTACGTCGTCGACCGCCACCACCTGCTGCACCACGGCACCGGCGGCTACTCCGCCCTGGCGAACGAGTACCTCGACGCGACCGTGCTGCGGATCACCCGCTACACGTGCGACCCGGCGACCGACCAGTTGTCCGTCGTGCCATCGAGCCGGCTGGTCCTGCTCGGAGAATCCGCCGCGACGGGCCCTGCGGTGACCTCGAGCACGCACGGGGCCTGTTCCCTCCTGTTCGGGCGCGATGGCACCCTGCTCTTCGGCACCGGCGATGGCGCCGGCGGCTACCTGGACACGGGTAGCGCACCGCAGTCGTACTACGCGCAGGCGCTGACCGACGGCATCCTCACCCCGGCGACGAACGTCGGAGCACTGCGAGCGCAGCAGATCGACAGCCTGAACGGCAAGATCCTGCGACTCGATCCGGCGACGGGCGACGGAGTGCCGAGCAATCCCTTCTTCGACCCGGCCCAGCCCCGATCGGCGCGGTCGCGGGTGTTCGCGCTCGGCCTGCGCAATCCGTGCCGACTGTCGTTGCGACCCGACACCGGCGCCACCGATGCCGGCCTCGGCCAGCCGGGAGAACTGTGGCTCGGCGACGTCGGATGGACGTCGCGCGAAGAGGTCGACGTCGTGACCGAGGGCGGGCAGAACTTCGGCTGGCCGCTCTTCGAAGGCATGACGCCACAACCGCAGTACGCGGGCCGCGTCGCCAACTCCTTCGCGCCGAACCCGCTCGGCAGCACCTGCGCCGCGCCGTTCTTCCGCTTCCAGGACCTGCTGCTCGACGACGACGGCACGAGCCTGTTCGTGCCGAACCCGTGCAACCCCGGCGTGGCCGTCGTGCCCGCGACGCCGAGCTTCTGGCACCGCCGCCCCCTGCTCGACTGGGCGCACACCGGCCGCGACGCACGCGTCGCCGTGCCGAACGGAGGCGGCTCGGTCAACTTCCCGCAGATCGGCTCGCCGGCCTCGGGAGTGGTCGGCGCACCCTTCCAGGGCGAGTGCTCGATCGGCGGCGCCTGGCAAAGCGGAATCACGTTCCCCGCCCGATTCGGACCCTCCTACTACCACGCCGACTTCAGCGCCGGCTGGATCCGACGGCTCACGATCGGGACGAACGGAGAGCTCGTCTCGGTCGAACCGTTCGCCGACGTGCTCGCTCCCGTGCGGCTCGTCGAAGGGCCGGACCACGCCCTCTACTACGTCTCCTACGCGCCGGCGCACGCCGTGCGACGCCTGGGCTTCGGCGTCGAACCACCGCCGATCGCGGTCGCGACGACCAGCGGCGCGCACGGACCGTCACCGCTCGCCATCGAGGCCGACGCCCGTGCGTCGCACGACCCGGACCGCCAGACCGTCACGTACCAGTGGCTCGTCGACGGTGTGAAGGTCTCGTCCGCGCCGCAGACGCGCATCGAAGTCGTCGCGAACGGCAGCGGCCCGGAACTCCACAACCTGCAGCTGCAGGTCGAGGATCCCTTCGGCGCGATCGGCACTGTCGACGTGCCAGTGTCCCTCGGCAACACACCGCCCCGCATCTCGTCGACGAGCGTGGAGGAGGGAGGGTTCTTCTCGACGACGACCCCGGACGTCCTGACCCTGCAAGCGGTCGTCGACGATGCAGAACAGAGCCCGACCACTCTCGGCTACGCGTGGCAGACCACCCTCCATCGCGGGAGCCAGCGCCAGCCGGGGCCCGAAGTCCCCCTTGCCGCGACGACGACCACGCTCACCCCGACGCCCGACGACGGCCGGTTCTGCGCCTACAGCATCGCGCTGACGGTGACCGACTCGACCGGCCTCTCGGCGACGCGCACCGCCTGGTTCTTCCCGGACCGTCCTCAGGCGAACACGTCGGTGGCCCTGACCCGACCCGTGGCCGGCGACGTGATCCTCGCCGGATCACCCACGATCCTCGGCGCGATCGCGACCGGACCGGTGCGCCGCGTCGAGTTCCGCGTCGACGACACGCTTGTCGGCATCGCGACCGACCTGCCGTACGAAGTGCCCTGGACGCCCGCGGGCGACGGGCCTGTCACCGCGAGCGCACTGGTCGTCGCGATGGACGGCACGAGCCGCTCGTCGCGCGGCACGACGGTCCACGTGAAGGCACCCGTGCACTCGATGGTCCGCGCGGCCGCTGTCGACGACGCCCGCGAGGACCTGTCGACCGCACCCGGCCCGCTCCTCGGCGAGAACGAACTCCGGCTCGGCGACGACAACGGGCCACAGGTCGTCGCGGTCCGCTTCGCGGGGCTGCCGCCTTCCTCGGGCGCACGGATCCGGTCGGCGCACGTCGACTTCACCGCCGCCGCCCCGGACGCCGGACCGGCCTGGATCCTGCTCGCATGCGAGGCTTCGCCGATGCCGACACCGTTCCAGTCCGTGCCCGGCGACCTCGTGTTCCGCCCGCCGGGCACACCGCTCTGGTGGTTCCCGCCGCCCTGGTCACCAGCCGAGTCCGGTCCCGCCCAACGCACGCCCGATCTCGCGTCGCTGATGCAGCCGCTCGTCGACGATCCGTCCTGGAACAACGACCTCGTGCTGTTGTTCTACGGCTTCGTCGGCGCCCGCCGCGCCACTTCTGCAGACGGTGATCCGAGCGTGGCGCCCCTCCTCGTGCTCGATTGGGTCCCCGCCGATCCCGTCCTGTCGACGCTCCCCGTCGCACTCGGGTCGGAGGACTCGAACGAGGGGATCGACTCGGGCCAGATCGATCTCACCGCGCCGAAGCTGGTGCTCGGCGGCGACGTCGGCGAGGAACAGATCACCGGCCTGCGCTTCGTCCTCCCGATCCCGAACGGTGCGACGATCGATTCGGCGCGGCTCCGCTTCACGGCGGCGGTCGCGTGCACCGGACCGGCCGAGTTGCAACTCCGTGTGGAGGACGCCGACGACGCACCGCCCTTCGTCGTGGCCAGGCTCGATCTCTCGGACCGGCCGGCGAGCTCGGCATCCGTCGTCTGGACGCCGCCGGAATGGCTCGGTGGGCAATGCGGGCCGTCGCAGCGCTCGCCCGAACTCCGGAGTCTGCTGCAGGCACTCGTCGAGCGACCGGGGTGGAACGCCGGCAATGCCTGCGTGGTGCTGATCCAGGGAATCGGGACCAGGCTGGCCTACAGCCGCGACGCATGGGTCCGGACGGCGCCCCGCCTCGAAGTCGCGTTCCACTGAAGGCCCCCCCGAAACGACGCGTGGGCCGAGCCCGACCGACGGACCCAGCCCACGCATGCCCCTCGCGGGGTCGGATCAGGCTTCGCCGATCGCCGCTGCGACGAGGCAGCCCTTCGCGACCGCGGTGAGCGCTTCTTCGCTGCGGAAGACGCGGCCCACGGGGATCGGGAAGTCGATCTTCGCGAACTCGTCGCGGAAGACCTCGATGAAACCGCCCACCATCGACGTTCCACCCGCGCAGGCGATGTCGATCGGCGTGTTGAAGCTCGGCATGTTCTGGCCGGACTCGAACCGCGTCTTGATGTTCTGCAGCACGTACGAGATCAGGCTGCGGTAGTAGATCGCGACCGCTTCTTCCTCGCGGCTCTTCGGATCGCGGATGTCGATGCCACGCTCCTTGATGTGGGTCGCCTTGCTGCGCGGGCAACCGAGCACGTTCGCGACGTTCTTGTCGATCCAGTCGCCACCGCGCGCGACCGAGAACGACAGGCATGGAATCGACTTGTAGGCGATGCAGGCGTTCGCCATGCCGCCGCCGAAGGACAGGCCGATGCCGGTGAAGTCGTTCTCCGCGAGTTCCGCGAAGATGACCGCGTGCGCCTCGTTGATGGCGTGCGCGGTGTAACCCATCTTGTTGATCAGGCTCTCGAACAGGCCCTGGTGGTAGACGACGTTGTTGTCGACGTCGAGCGACGGGGCCGGAACGCAGAAGTAGCAGTTCTCACCGGCGACGCGCGGCTCGCCGAGGATCTTGCTGATGATCATCTTCATCATCGGCAGCGCGTCCTGCTCGTTCGGGCTGATGAGGCCGTCGCACATCGGACGGCGCGTCTCGCGACCGAACACGTTGGCGAGCTCGAACGCCGCTTCGCCGATCACGACGAGCTTGTTGTTGTGCACGACGTACGGGACCTTGAGCTTCGTCAGCATGTTCTTGCTGTAGACGTCGCTCGGGATGTCGAGGAACGCGTTGCGCTCGACGGTCACCGTGATGCCGCCGTCCTCGCTCTGCACGGCCGCGGCGAGATTCGCCGTGCCGACGTCGAGACCCTTGCCGAGGGCGATCGCCGTGTCGGCACCGTTGTCCGCATGATTCTGGTCGTGATTCTTGTGCTGCGTCATGTGTCTTCCCGCTTGCTTCCCTGAATGTGGTCGACGGGGCGCTACTTGCCGCCCTTGAGCTTCTTGAGGCGCGCGAGGTTCGCGGCGATGCCGCCGCCGGACTTCTGCTTCACCTCGATGTTGTCCATGTTGGACTCGAGCGTCTTGCCGCCGTCGTCCTTGAAGAGATTGCCGAAGTCGAGCGGGGCGTCGGACTCGACGGCCGCACTCACGCCCATCTTCTTGCCGATCTTCTCGATGCGGTCGTTGAGCGTGCCGGAGAGCTTCTCGATCGCCGCCGTGAAATCGGCCGCACCCGAAGCCGCCGGCGCCGACGGCGCGCGTTCCTGCGCGTCGCGGTGCATCAGGCTCGCCTTCAGGTTCGCCATCTCCTGCACCATCGACATCAGGAGGTCGCCCGAAGGCGCCGCACCGGTCGCCGCCGGCGCGGCCGCGGGCACCGAATAGGCGTTGCGAAGACCTTCGATCTCCGCCTGCATGCGCGTCATCTCGGCCGCGGCGTGGGCGAGCTGTTCCTTCAGCTGGTTCAGCTGGGAGTCGCGGTCCGCGAGCGTCGATTCCACTTCGCGAGCGTGCTCGACCTCCTGTTCGCGTTCCTTCAGGATCGAACGGAACTCCTGACGGCTCTTGTCGACGAGGCGCTGGACCTCCTCGGGAGCGACGAGTCCGGACTGCTCGACGGCCGCGTTGACCGCCTCGCTCACCATCTGCGCGATGTGTTCCGCGCGAATGACGCGAACACGCTTCCGGCCCTCGCTGCGCAACTCGTCCAGAGTCGCGGTACGGGAGCGAGCCGAGAGTGCTTCCTTGATGTCTTTGACCGATTCCATGCGCCCCGCGTGGAGCCTCGTTCGAGGCGACACGATGGCGGGCTTTTCGACGTTCACCGCGCCGGACTTGAGGGGCGAGCACCCTCCGGCGCGCGGGATCAGGACGTTCCCTTGGGAACGCCGGAAGGCGCAGTGGCGATCGCATGTTCGACAGCCAGCGCCGCACGAAGAGCCCGCGGATCGTGCGTGCGGACGAACGCGGCGCCGTTGCGAACGGCCCACGTCTCGGCCGCCAAGGTCGCCGGGCCGCGATCGGCCATGGGACCGCCGGCGATCGTGCCGAGGAACGACTTGCGCGAGACGGACACGAGCAGCGGCCCCCCCGCGGCGACGAGTTCCGGCAGTCGTCGCAACACTTCGAGGCTCGGCGCGGGCGTCCGGCCGAGAAAGAACCCCATGCCGGGATCGAGGACGAGGCGGTCGCGGTCGACGCCGGCCTTCGCGAACGCGGCGATCCGTTCGGCGAAGAACGCCGTGACCTCCGCGCAGACGGAGCCACGGTCGTCGCCGCGTTCGGCGCGGCCGGTGGCGCTGCGCGAGAACATCGCGACGAAGCGCACGCCACGTGGCGCGGCGGCCGCCGCAGCCATGGAGTCCGCCGACCGGAAGCCGTTCACGTCGTTGAGCCAGGAGGCGCCCGCGCCGACCATCGCCCGCATGACCGCCGGCTTCCGCGTGTCGACGCTCACCGCGATGCCCCGGCGCACCAGTTCCGCGACGACCGGGCCGAGGCGACGGATCTCCTCGTCGGGAGCGACGTCCTCGGCGTCTGGATGGGTCGACTCCGCGCCGACGTCGACCACGTCGGCACCACCGGCGACGAGTTCTTCGGCGTGCGCGACCGCTGCCGCCGCATCGAAGTAGCGGCCGCCGTCGGAGAACGAATCGCGCGTGACGTTGAGGATGCCGAAGACCGCGACCATCACGACCGCGTCCAGCGGCTGCGCAGGCAGGACTCGCAGGCCCCGCACGGGCGTTCGCCGCCCTCGTAGCACGACCAGAAGTCGTCCGCCGTGAAACCGAGCCGGCGCGCCGCGGCGACGATCTCCGCCTTGTCCCAGCCGAGCGTCGGGCTGACGACCCGCACCGCGTTGCGCGTTCCGAGTTCGAGGAACTGCGCCGCCGCCGCGACGAACTCCGGCGAGTTGTCCTTGAACGTCGCGGCTTCCTCGCGATTGAACCCCGCGACGACCGATTCGGCGCCGAGCGCCTCCGCCCACGCCGCCGCGATCGCGACGAAGACCGCGTTGCGGCCGGGGATCCAGACGAGCGACGCGGACGCTGCATCACCGGGAACGGCGACGGTGCCTTTCGGGAGATCACCGGTGCCGGGAGCGAGGCGGCTGTTCACGCGGCGCGCGAGAAACGCCAGCCAGGGGAGCTCGACGCGATGGAACGGTGAAGACCAACGGCGCGCGAGCGCAGCCGCAGCCTCCGACTCGCGAACCGCGGCACGCTGGCCGTAGTCGAACCAGAGACACGCCGCGAGGGAGTGATCCGGCGCGCGCGCGAACTCCGCCGCCGCGACGCCGGAGTCGAGCCCGCCCGACAACAGCACCACGGCCTTTGCCATCTCACTGCACCGTGAACGTCACCGGCGCGGAGCGGGAATAGTGAGTCTCACCGCGGAACCTCTCCGCGAGCACGAAGTCCCCGCTGGTCGCTCCGTTCTGGAGGGCGACCGTGCGGGCCTCGGCGCGAACCACCCAGGTGCCGGCGAGCAGGCCGGCGACGCCGACGCCGGAGAGGTCGGGGAACTGCACGGTGTCCTGCCCGCCGATTGCATCGCTGTCGGCGCCGAGAAGCGTCCAACGCCGGCCGTTGCCGTCCTCGGCGACGATCTCGAACAGCGCGGGGCCCGGGCCCGCGGCGGGATCGAGCACGTCGTCGAACGTGACCGCCGGCGACCCGCTGCTCGGCCCCGATGGCGTCCCGATCACCGGAATCGCCAACGGACTGACGAACGGCAGGAACGTCGACCCGGTCTGACCGATCAACGCCGCGCGGTGTCGGCTGACCCGGCCGCCCGTGTCGACGGCCGTCACCACGATCACGCCCGCGTCCCCCACGATGAAGGGCTCGAACCGATCGAAGGCGGGGAACGAGAAGTTGGCGGTCACCGTGAACGCCGACCCGCCGGAGGGAACCGCGAAGCCGATACCGAACAGGACCTGGCTCGAGAACCCGATCAACGGCGCGAGCACCCGCACCGTCGGCACGCCGCCGACGAGGTTGCCGGTGTCGAGTCCGGCCGCGGGAGCAAAGTCGACCACGTACGTGTTGGGGATCGTGCCGGCCAGCGTCCCGTCGCCCGGAACGATCGGCGCCATCGGGACGGTGACGGTGGTCTGCCCGCCCGCAGTCGCAGGGCTGAGCGGCGGCGACGGCGAGGACGGGACAGCGAGCACGGCGCCGAGCATCGGAATGGCCTGCGACGTGAACGTCGGCGCCGCTGTCGGCTCGAACGTGCCGCCGAACGCCGTCACGATCACGGGCCGATTCGGGATCAGGTTGGTGTTCGGGATCGTCGCCGGCGCGGCGTTCGTCGTGCGGATGTCGATCTGCGCCCCGTCGTCGAACGAGCTGCAGCCGAGCACGGCCGTCGAACCCGTTCCCGACGCGAATGCCACCGTGCCGCCGAGCGTCGACGTCGCATTCGCGTTCGTGATCGGCCGCAGCGCGACCGAAACGAACGACGCCGTCGTCGCGTAGACCGTGGTCACGTGGAACCCGGCGCGGAGCACGGTGATCGTGTGCTGCGCCGCACCGAGACCGGAGAACGTCGCCCGACCGGACGCGCCCGTCGGTGGACTCACGAGCTGCCCGCTCGCCGGTCGGACCGGCACGCCCGGGTCGACGACGACCACGGCGTTCGTGATCGGCAGCAGCGTCGTCTTGTCGACGACTTCGACGGTGAGATCGCCGGCCACGACACCGGTCACGAGACCGCGCTGCAGGATGCGCCCGGTCGCCGCCGCGGCCGCGAGGTTGCCGGCGCGATCGGTCAGGGTCAGCGTGTAGTTGCGGGGCGCGGTCAGGCGGCCGAGCGTGATCGGCTTCACGAGGAACACACCGTCATCGCCGGCCGCGAACAACTCCGCAGCCGGATTCACGCCGTCGGTGAGCGTCGCCGCGGCGACCGGCTCGCTCGCACGACCGGAGAACGCCAACGACTCCTGGTCGGTCAGGATGTCGGCGCCGTCGGTGGATGCGGGCGGCCCGGCCCGCACGAGCATCGGCGGCGTTATGTCGAACGACGGGGCGGCGTTGCTGTCGTTCTGCTTGTAGCCCGACTGCTGCGAGCCGCGCAGCGTCTGCGCGACGATCGACAGCGAGCCGTCGTCGAACTTGGGCGCCGTGAGGGAGCCGAGTTTGCCGGCGAAGTCGACCGTGATCGTCTGCGAACCGGCGACTGTCGCTTCGCCGGTCCCTTCGACGAACGCGAGGTCGCCGGTGGCCGTCGTGGTCGCGTTGCCGCCGTAGATGCGCGCCCGGACCCGATCACCGACCTGCGTGTCTGCCGGCGTGGTCACCTGCAGGGTGACCGTACTCAGGTTGGCGCGGTTCACCTTGTTCGGGAAACCGCTCGTCGCGTTCCCGATCGCGACGTTCGTCGGCGCCGCGGGCGCGATCGTCTCGAACACCGCGAACGGGGTCCGCCCCTTGAAGTCGAGCACACCATCCGGTCCGAACGTGATCGTCGCGTCCACGACGAATTCGTACGTTGTCGCCGCGTCGAGGAGCGAGGACGGCGTGAACTTGATCACGCGCGGATCGGCGACGCCGAGCGCACTGAGAGGCTGCGAGATCGCGCCGGCCACCGGGGAACCGCCGCGCGGACGGACGCGCAGGTTCGTCGTCGTGATGGTGTTCGGATTCGCCAACCGATCGAAGACGACCCAGTACCCCGTTTCGCGACTGGCATCGCGCACGTTGTCGCGCGGATAGGTCGTGAGGATGCGACCGTCCTTGAACGACGCGTCCTGGTTCACCTGGAAACTGGCGAGCACGGTACCCGCCTCCGGCACCGTGAAGCG
>JAEUHQ010000178.1 GCA_016794565.1 Planctomycetota bacterium
CTCGGGCCGAAGGCGTTCGAGCAGTGTGCCGGCTTCCTCCGCATCCAGGGCGGCGAGAACCCGCTCGACAGCAGCGCGGTGCACCCCGAGGCCTACCCCGTCGTCGAACGCATCCTCGCGAAGACCGGGCGCGACGTGAAAGCGCTGCTCGGCAATCGCGACACGCTTCGCTCGCTGAACGCGAAGGACTTCGTCGACGAGACGTTCGGCGTGCCGACCGTCACCGACATCCTCGCCGAGCTCGAGAAGCCCGGCCGCGACCCGCGACCCGAGTTCAAGACCGCGACGTTCCAGGACGGCGTGCAGGAGCTGAAGGACCTGCAGGAGGGCATGGTGCTCGAGGGCGTCGTGTCGAACGTCACTGCGTTCGGCGCGTTCGTCGACATCGGCGTGCACCAGGACGGCCTCGTGCACATCAGCCAGCTCGCCGACCGCTACGTCGAGGACCCGCGCGAGGTCGTGAAGGCGGGCCAGGTCGTCAAGGTCAAGGTCGTGAGCGTCGACATCCCCCGGCAGCGCATCGCACTGACGATGAAGCTGCACGAGAAGGTCGAGGGCCAGCGCGGCGCCAGCAGTACGGGCAGCGGCCGCCCGCCGTTCCGCGGCGGCAGTGGCGGCGGCGATCGCCGCGGCGCGCCGTCGGCCCCGGCACCGCGCGAATTCGGCCCGAAGCAGGATGCCGCTGCGAACCCGTTCGCCGCGCAGCTCGGCAAACTGAAGCTGAAGGGCAGCTGACCCGCCCGCGCACCCGCTGATCCGCGCCCGAAGTCTCTGCGAAGGGCGCGCCCGAAGACCCCGCTCCGTCGGCACGCGTCGTGCCCTCTCGCGCAGTTCGCGGAGGGCCTCGTGGAAGAGCCGCGCGGAAGAACGCGCCGCGCGACGGGAAACCCCGATTCGCCGTCCGGTCGGGCGAAGCGAATCCGTCCCTCGCGTGCAAAGCCGCCTCCCTTCTCCTTCCGCGAGGACTCCATGAACCCAGCACGACTCTCGTGCGTGATCGCACGCACGCTCCGCCCCGTCGGGGCGGCCGCCGCGCTCGCGCTCGGCGCCGCCGTTCCGGCGCAGGTGACGACGCTCGACGACGCCATCCACGTGACGAATCGCATCGGCTTCGGCGGCACTCCCGCCGACCGGATCGCCGTTCTCACGAACTACGCCTCCTACGTCGCCCAGCAGCTGTTGCCGACCACCGTCCCCGACCCGGAAATCGACGCCATCTATCCGCCCGGCACGCTGTCGACGACGCTGGCCGCATTGCAGCGGGAACAGTTCGTGCGCGCGCTCACGAGCCGTCGCCGACTGCAGGAGGCGATGGCGTACTTCTGGGAGCGCCACTTCAACACGAACATCAATCGCGTCGCCGAGCGGCTGCTGAGCACGGGGATCGCGACGCCGTTCATCAACGCCGAGTGGCTGTCGGTGCGCCTGGAGGCGCAGAACAACTTCATCTACCGGAACAACGCCCTCGGCTCGTTCCGCAACCTGCTGCTGCTGACCACGATCAGCCCGGCCATGATGCTGTACCTCGACGGCGACTCGAACGTCGGCTGCGGGGGGAACCAGAACTACGCGCGCGAGGTGCTCGAGCTCTATTCGATGGGCCCGGTCAACGAGTCCACCGGCCTCGCCACCTACGACCAGTCCGACATCATCAAGGCCGCGCAGTGCCTGAGCGGATGGCGCGTGACGATGCCGACATGGCCGGCCGCGACGATCACGTTCACTGCGGGCAACCACTGCGTCGGCACGCCGACGCTGTTCACGCAGCCGCACAACGCCGCGAACACGTTCACCGTCAGCCACGTCGGCAACGGCAGCAACCAGATGTTCGAACTGATCGACAAGATCGCGGCGTCCGACCTGACGAAGGACTTCATCTGCCGCAAGATCGCCAAGTACTTCCTGAGCGACGACGGGCCCTCCGACGCCCTGGTCGGCAACATGACGGCCGTATGGGGCACGACGGGCGACATCCGCGCGGTGCTCAACGTGCTCCTGCTGGATCCGGAGTTCACGGGAACGACGCACCGGTGGAAGCGCGTGTCGACACCGTTCGAACGCGCCATCTGGTGGCAACGGGTCTGGGACGGCAACCTCCTGCGGACCGACACGCTCGCGGTCGACATCGGCAAGGCCGACGTGATGGTGCAGTTCGCCGCGAGTCTCGGGGAACGGTTGTTCCAGCACCCGACGCCGGACGGGTACCCCGCGGACAGCGAAGAGCAGGTTGGCCCGACGGCGGCGATCACGTCGTGGGACCACGCCGCGAAGGTGCGCACGGTCCTCGACCCGCTCTTTCCAACGCCCCCACCGCCGCCGTTCGACATCTACCCGGCGCACCCGACGCCGTGGCAGCTGCTGATGCAGTTCTCGACGTCGACGAACACGATCGCGGGCGCGATCCTGACCAACCTCTACGGATCGAATTGGACGCTCGTCGACCTCGCCCAGGTCGATGCCGCGATCGCGCTCGATCCGACGACTTCGGTGTTCCTGCCGCCGCTGTCGTTCGGCAACCCCGTCGATCTGCTCGCGCGCACCGCGATCGGTGCCGCGACGGCCGGCGCGTTCGTCCAGGCCCAACTCAGGTGAATCGGAGACCTCCCATGAACGACTTCTCTCGACGTGGTTTCCTCGGCGCCGCCGGCGCCGGCCTGGCCGCTGCTCTGAATCCCCTGCGGGGGATGAACCTGACGGGGCCGTTCGCGCCGCCCGTCAAGCGGCTGTTCACCATCTTTCTCCGCGGGGCGCACGACGGAGTGCACACCGTGTTTCCCGTGGGCGACGCGGCCTGGGTGACGATGCGCAGCCCGCTCGCCCGGCCGACGGTGCCGCTCGCCGGAACCACGTTCGCCGCGCTGAACCAGGACTTCCGTGCTCTCACGCAGAACACGGTGTTCAGCGGCACGCCGCCGGACTTGGCTGGCCACGTCGCGTGGATCCACCAGGCCGGCAACCCGCTCGGGGAACGCTCCCACTTCACCGAGCAGCAGATCTACGAAACGGCCGACGTCCAGCCGGCGACGTCCCTGAACAACGAGGGCTTCCTGCCCCGTGTGCGGCAGCGCCTCGCACTCGCCGGACCGGTGCCGAACCTCTTCGGCGCGAGTGTGTCCCGCGAGCTGCAGCGCATGTTCCGCTCGACGCATCCGCAGGGGCCGATGGCACACGTCGACGTGGACCGCCTGGGTACGGGCGGCTCGCCGACCGGAATCCGGCAGCGCACGGCCCTGACGCCGCACCTGACCCAGACGCCGAACCCGTTCGCGACGAGCCCTCTCGCACTGAGCGTACAGGCGGCGTCGACCTTCGGGCTCGCGACGGAGGCCCAGATCCAGTCGATCCTGCCGCTGCCGCACAACGCCTTGTTCTTCCCGGCCGACGCCACCGAGGCTGCCGCTGCCGGACTGCCCCCGAGCCAGATCGGCTACCGCATGATGCGCGACTGCGAAGCCGCGCTCGCGCTGGCGATGAACCCCGCCACGTCGTCCCGGATCGTGGGTGTCGAGATGGGCGGGTGGGACACGCACACCGACCAGGTGGCCACGCGCACGGTGCTCGACCAGTGGCTCGCACACGCGCTCCGCGCCATCTACGAGACGACCCGGAGTCTCAACGATCGCTACACGATCCTGGTCGTCACCGAGTTCGGGCGCACGAACGCCCCCAACAGCTCGGCGTCGACCGCGGGCACCGACCACGGCATCGGTGGCCTGACGATCGTGATCGATCCCGCTGCCAACGGCGGCGTCTACAACTGCCACCCGGGCGGAGGCGGCGGACTCGGAGCCGCGTGGGGCCCCGCGACCACGCCGCTCAACGCGCAGAACGTCGCGACCGACTTCCGGACGATCTACGCCGAGATCCTGCAGAAGCGCCTCGGCATGACGAACGCCGACCTCGCGCAGGTGATCCCGGGCTTCACCTTGCAGCCGTTCCTCAACTTTCTCGTCTGATCCGGTCCGCTCGCCGTCCCGTGTCCCGCATGGGCGCGGGACGGCACAGTGGCCGCCGCGCGAGGATCGCCGTGGAACTGCGCCCGAGTCGCTGACGCTGCAGCAGCTCGGGCGGTCGGTGCGGACATGCGTTGGCCGTGGACATGCACACTCGGCGCGCTCGTCGCGTTGCTCGCGTGGCTCTCGTTTCGGCTCCTCGACCCGGCGAGTCCGTCGCCTGCTGCCGACCCCGCGGCGAGCAGCCCCGGTGCGGACACCGATCCCGCGAAGTCCGCTCCAGGCGCCGAGCCGGTGCGGAACGACGCCGCGGCGCCGAGCGTGCCGCCGCTCGACGCGGCATCGGCGATCGCCCTCACCGCGGTGCTGCCCGTGCGCGTCGTCGATGCGCGCGGCAGTCCGCTGCCGGGTTGCCGGGTGCGCGCCATGGTGCGAACGCAGATCGCCGCAGAGGCGCCGACCGACGACGAAGGGCGCGCACGGCTGACGCTGCCGCACGGCCGGCATCGACTCGACGTGACGCCTGCCGACGAACGGTTCGCGCCGATCGACGGGTACGTCACGGTCGAACCGGGCATCCCCGAGCTGCGAATCGTCCTCGAGGACCGGGCCCGGTTGCCCTTCTGCGTCCGCTTGTCGATCGGAGCACCGCCGCAACCGTTCGCCGGCGCGCGCGCGACGCTGCAACGGCACGGCGGCGCCGCGGACGAGATGACGAGCGACCCGGACGGCGTGCTCAAGATGCTGGCCGGCGACCATCGCGACACGCTGGATGTGGCCGCCACCGCCGCGAGCGGGCCGTGCTTCGTGGTGCCCGCCCCCGGCTACGAGACGCGCGCGACGGCGCTCGCCGTGACGGTCCCTGCAGCCGCGTCGCTCACCGTGCGCGCGGTCGACTCCGCCGATCGCCTGCTCGCGGACCGCACGGTCGCGATCGCGATCGACAGCCGGAGTGCGACGATGCCCGCAGGCGCGTTCACTCGCCGTGGCGTGCCACCGGCCGAGACACGAACGGGCGCCGCGGGCACCGCCGAATTCCCGATGCTGCCCGCCGGCGTCACGGTCACCGCCGAACTGCGCGACGAGGATCTGCCCGCGCCGCCGTCGGCTTCGCTGCGACTCGAACCCGGCGTCAACACCGTGACTCTTCGTGTCGAGAGCTCTTCGGTCCACGGTGTGGTCCGCGACGACTCCGGCAACGGCCTCGCCGGGGTCGCGGTCGGCGTCGAATACTGGTCGTCGGAGAGGGCGCCTCCCGCGATGCGCACGACCCGCGCGGGGCCACGGCTCGTCTCGACGGACGAGGCGGGCCGCTTCGTGTTCGCGCGGCTCGGACCCGGCCGCTGGCTCGTCGGCGTCGTGCCGTTCCCCGATCGTGAGCCGCCGCTCGAACCCGTCTGCAGCGTCGTCGAGACCGTCGCCGGCGTCGACACGAACGTCGATCTGCGCACACGACCTGGCGGCTTCATCGACGCCGTGACCGTGCTGGCGGACGGCACGGCGGCCGGCGGTGTGTCCGTCGATCTCCAGTCCGCGGAGGAACCGGCGCGCTATGTGACCACCGTGCGAAGCGACCAGGAGGGTCGTGTCCGGCTCGGCCCGTTGCCGCGCGGCGACTGGACCCTGACCACCGACGTGTTCGACGCGCGGCTCGGACTGCTCGCACCGGTCCGCGTCCGGACCGGTGACACCGGCGTTCGCCTCGTGCTCTACCCGACGATGGTCGACGTGCGCATCGACGTGTCCGACGAACTCGGTCGCCCGCGTCGCGCCGCCGTCTGGATGCGGCATCGCGCACAGCAGGACGCGATCGGCTTCGGTACGGGACTCGACGGCAGGCGCGAACACCGCGGCCTTCGCGCCGGGACGTGGGACGTGCTCGCGGACGACGACGCGGGCAACGTCGCGTGGCTCGACGGCGTCGAACTCGTCCCCGGAGACCAGCCCGCTCGGCTGCGCCTCGAACTGCGGCGCGGCAGCACGGTCGTCGTGCCCTGCCCCGCAGACGAAGGGCTGGAGATCTGGTGCGTGCGAGGCACACACGTCGGCTTCAACGACATGGTGGTGCCGCACGACGTACGCCGCATCACGCTGCCCGAAGGCGCGTGGACGATCGAGCTGCGGCGCGGCCAGACGACCGTCCGTCGCTCCGAAGTGCAGCTCCGCGCGGGGCGCGAACACAGCGTGTCCTGGTAGCAGACGGGTCGACCCGGCCAGCGTACGACTCACGCGAAGGTGAGCGTGTGCGCGGCGAACTGCGGCTCGCCGGGCACCGGACCGAGCCACGGGCGGCCATCGACGGCAACCGGCGCGCCCGTCGCCCGCACCATCTCGGCGGCGAGCAGCGCGCCGAGGAACGCAGCGAGCAGCCACTTCGCCGCGCGCGCCGGCACCGCGCCCGCCGCCGCCGCCAGCGCCGCCGCCACGCCGACCGCGACGACCGGCACGCACAACGCACCCTGCCGCGCATAGCCGAAGAACGCCGCGATCACCACGAACCGCACCGCGGCGAACGCGAACAGCGGCCACAGTGCCCGTTCGCGGCGCAGGCGCCACCAGCCGACCGCGGCGACCACGCACACGAACGCGCGCCACACATCGGCCCAGGGGCCCGTCGCCGTGACGAGATCGACGGGCCGGCGCACCCCGGACAAGCCGATCGGCACGGCGAAGCCGCCGAGGCCGCCGGTCGCGCCCTGCACGCCGTGCCACAACTTCCGCAGAACGCGCGCCGCGGCGCCCGCCGGGTCCGCTCCGATCTCCGCGAGGCCACGCGAGTAGCCGTTCACGAACGCGTCGAGGTGGACCGGGTAGTTCAGCGACAACGCCCCGCCGCGCGGCAGCACCGTGCGCAACCCGCGCGGATAGCGTGCGTCGCCGCCGACGAGCGGCGGCGCGCGATCGAGTGCCTCTCGCGAGAACGCGCCGTTCGCTTCGGGCGTGTTCGCGAGCCAGAAGTCCATCGCACCCTGGAGCGCCACGAAGCGCGGCACGAGCGGCACCGGGTTCACGCCGTACGCCTCGCGCACGACGCCGAGGTCCGCAGCGCGCACCCGAGCACCACCGCGCGTGCGGATCGTGTCGGTGACGAACTGCTGCACGGGCACCTGCTGGAACGACGGCAGCGTGCGGAGCGCGGCTGTGGCATCGTCGTCCCACGGCAGTGCCGTCGGGGGGAGCGCGGGTGCGCCCGTGTTGAACGCGGCGACCTGCGCGTTCGCATGCAACTGCCACGGCACGAGCGGGACCGCGAACGCGACCGCGGCGAACAGGGCGGGGCGCCAGCGCAGGCCGTTCGCCACCGCGAGCGCGGCGAACGCCGCGGCCACGAGCACGTGCTCGGCACGCAGCAGGCACAGGAGCCCGTGCGCGAGCCCCCAGCGCGCGCCGACCCACGCGGATGCACCGTGCGCGAACCGCCGCTGGTCGAACAGGGTCAGCAGTACGCCGAGCAGGTACGGCGTCTCGACGTGCAGACCGCTCGACAGCAGCATCAGGTTCGTCGACACGGCACACAGCAGCGACGCGACGAGGGCGATGCGCAGCGTCACCACCGTTCGAAGGAGCAGCCACAGAACGACGGGAATCGCCGCGCCGAGCCCGACGAACGACCACCGTACGACTTGCAGCGACGCGCCCTCCCCGTTCGTCAGCATCGACACGAGCCACGGCATGCCCGGCGGCCGCCACGGCAGCACCGTCTCCGGGTCCTGCACTCCGTGCGCGAACCGCGCCGCGAGGTCCTGCCACAGCGGCGCATCGCCCTGGAAGCCTGTGTGCCAGCACGCCCCGCCGTCCGGCGTCGCCGCGACGAACAGGAGCCGCAGTGCGAGCGCAAAGAGGAACAGCAGCAAGGCCGGCACGCGCGCGCATGCTACCGGCGACAGTCGCCCGGTCACTCGTGGCGCAGCGCTTCGATCGGATCGAGGCGCGCGGCCTTCCACGCCGGCCACAGTCCGAAGAACAGGCCGACGCTCGCACTGCCGGCGAACGCGAACACGCGCGCCCACATCGGCGTCGCGGACGACAGGTCGGGCAGCACGAGTCCGACCAGCATCAGCAGACCCTCGGCGACGACGAGGCCGAGCAGCCCGCCGATCGTGCACAGCACCATCGCCTCGACGAGGAACTGGCCGAGGATGTCGCGGTTGCGCGCGCCGACCGCCTTGCGCAGGCCGATCTCGCGCGTCCGCTCCTTCACCGACACGAGCATGATGTTCATCACGCCGACGCCGCCGACCATGAACCCGACGGTCGACAGGAGGAACATCACCGCGAGCGTGGCGAACACGATCTCGTCGAACGACGCGATCAGCGAGTCCGCGGTGCCGACCTCGAAGTTGTTCTCGGCGTTCCACACCACGCGCCGCTGCTTGCGCAGCACCTGCTCGATCTCCTCGATCGCGACCTTGATCTGGCCGCTCCGGCTGCGCGCCGCGATGAAGTGGTCGTCCTCGGCCGGGTAGAACCGCTTCATCGTGTAGTACGGCGCGAGAAACAGCGTGTCCTCCTCGTTCTGACCGCCGAACGGCCCTTCCTTCCGCTTCTCGAGCGTGCCGACGACGGTGTACTTCCGCCCGTCGATCAGGATCTCCTTGCCGACGCCGCCGCCGTTCGGGAAGAGCGCTTCGGCGGCCGCGTAGCCGAGCACGACGACGGACACCCGGTGCTCGTTCTCGAGCTCGGTGAAGAACCGGCCCTCGGCCAGCACACGGTTCGCGACGTCGACGTTGTCGGGGAACACGCCGCGCACGCGCGGCGAGTCGACTTCTTCGCGTTCGTGGATCGCGCGCTTCAGGAACATCGGCACCTGGATGCCCGGCGACACGAACTCGACCGACGGGCAGTGGCGCCGGATCGCCCATGCGTCCTCGAGCCGCAGCGGCCGCCGCAGCCGCATCTCGCGCGTCAGCGGCCCGAGCTGCATGAACGGCATGCGATAGACGTAGATGTTGTTCGTGCCGAACTGCTCGACCTGGTCGACCACCGACTGGCGGAACCCGTTCAGCACCGACGCGACGGTGACCACCAGCAGCACGCCGATGAAGATGCCGAGCACCGTCAGGAACGACCGGAAGCGGTTCGCGACCAGCGTGTCGAGCGCCAGGCGGACGTTCTCGATGGTCGTCGTGAGGCGGATGCGCATCGTTCACTCCGAGCGCAGGGCCTCGATCGGGTCGAGGCGGCCGGCACGCCGCGCCGGATGAACGCCGAAGAACACGCCGATCAGCGTGCAGATGCCGAAGGCCGCCGGCGGCGCCCAGGCCGGGAACTGCGCCGGCAGCGGCGTGTACGCCGCGAGCAGTTCGGACGCGCCGAACGCGATCGCGACGCCGATCGCGCCGCCGAGGCACGACAGCAGCACCGACTCGATCAGGAACTGCTGCACGATGTCGCCCTGCCGCGCGCCAACGGCCTTGCGCACGCCGATCTCGCGCGTCCGCTCGACGACGGCCACGAGCATGATGTTCATGATCACGATGCCGCCGACCACGAGCGAGATGCCGACGACGAACAGCGCGACGCTGAAGATCGTCTTCGTCAGTCCGCGCCAGAGGTCGTTGATGCCCTCCGCAGTCAGGAACGAGAAGTCGTCGGCGTCGCCTGGCGCGAGGTGATGACGCGCACGCATCACCGCCCGGACCTCGTCGGCACAGTCGACCATTCGCGCGGCGTCGCGCGCCTTCACGCTGATGTTGATCGACCGTGTGCCGCCGAACACCTTGCGGTGCGTGCGGAACGGGATCTTCACGAAGTTGTCCTGCGAGAAGCCGAGGAAGCTGCCCTTCTTCTTCGCGACGCCGACGACGGTGAACGCCTGGCCGCGGATGCGCATCTCCTTGCCGATCGGGTCGACGCCGGGAAACAGCCGCTCCGCGATCTGGTGGCCGAGGAACGCGACCTGCATCGCACCGGCGTCCTCGTGCTCGGCGAGGATGCGCCCTTCGCCGACCTCGTACGGCTCGATCTCCAGGATGCCCGCCGTCACGCCACCGACGTCGATGTCGAGCGCTTCGTTCGTGCCACGCTTCAGATCCGTGGTCGCGTGGGTCTCCCACGCAACCTTCTCGGCCGACGGGCAGCGGAGCGCGATCGCACGGCCGTCGGCAGGCACGAGCTTCCGGTTCTTCCGCACGGCGTCGAGGAAGTCCTGGCGGTTCGTGATGAGCCCGATGCGCTGGACGGTGAACACGCCCTTGCCCAGGTTCGACAGCTTCTCGCTGACGTAGACGTTGAGCCCTTGGATCACCGCCGCCGTGGCGATGATCGACGCGATGCCGATGATGACGCCGAGCAGCGTCAGGAACGAACGCAGCCGATTGGCCCAGATCGACTCGACCGCCAGGCGCGTCGCCTCGATCGGATTCACGAGGCGGCACCCCGCGCCTGCACTTCGTCGCTCGCGATGAGTCCGTCGCGGATCGTCACGACGCGCGCGGCGTGGTCGGCGATGTCGCGTTCGTGCGTGACGACGACGATCGTGTTGCCGGCGCGGTGCAGACCCTCGAACAGCGTCATGATCTCGTGCGATGTCTTCGTGTCGAGGTTGCCCGTGGGCTCGTCGGCGAGCAGCAACGCCGGGCTCGTGACGAGGGCGCGGGCGATCGACACTCGCTGGCGCTGGCCGCCGGACAGCTGGTTCGGCCGGTGGTCCATGCGATCGCCGAGGTCCACTTCGCGCAGCGCCTGCGCGGCGCGCTCGCGCCGTTCGGCCGGTGGCACACCGGCGTAGATCAGCGGCAGCTCGACGTTGCGCAGCGCGGTCGCGCGCGCGAGCAGATTGAACGTCTGGAACACGAACCCGATCTCGCGGTTGCGGATGCGCGCGAGGTCGTCCTGTCCGAGCTTGGCCACGGGCTGGCCGTTCAGCCAGTACTCGCCCGCGCTCGGCGTGTCGAGGCAGCCGATCAGGTTCATCAGCGTCGACTTGCCGGAACCCGACGGCCCCATGATCGCGACGTACTCGCCGCGGCGGATCACGAGATCGACGCCGCGCAGTGCGTGCACGGTCGTGCTGCCCATCGCGAACGAACGCGCGAGCGCCTGCGTGCGGATGACCTCGTCGGTGGCGTTCGCCATGGGCGGTGGCCGGTCAGCGGGAGCGGTTGGCGGCCGCGGCGGCGGCGCCGCTGCGCGAGTCGTCGATCTCGACGCGGTCCCAGTCCTTCAACGAACGCAGCACCGCGTTGGGTCCGCTCACGACCTCGTCCCCCTCCTTCAGTCCGGCGAGAACCTCGACGTCCATCGAGTCGCCGATGACGCCCGCCTTGATCGGCTGGAAGCGCGCACGGCCGTCGCGCAGCACGAACACGCCCGGCAGTTCCTTCCGCTTCTGCCGCTCGGCCGCCGTGACGACGCGCTCCGGATCACCCGGCCTCGGTTCGGGCGCCGGCACGTACTCGCCGTTCGCGTCGACCTCGACCTCGCGCGCGGTCTGCGCCTGGAACGGCACCACGACGACATCGCTGCGCACAGCGGTCACGATCTCCGCCGTGGCCGTGAAGCCCGCGCGCAGCGTCGGCGGCGGATCGGCGAGCCGCACGACCACCTTGAACTCCTTGCCTTCCTGGTTCTGGCTCGAGCCCGACGACGACGACGAGGTCTGGATCGGACTCTGGCCGATCTCGGTGACCTCGCCGCGGAACTTCGCATCGCGGATCGCATCGACCTCGACCTCGGCCGGCGCACCGATCTTCACTTCGACGATGTCCGCCTCGGCGACGCGGATCTCCGCCTCGATCACGGACATGTCGGCGATCGTCATCAGCGTCGCGATCGGGTTGCTCTGGATGCCGGGCACCGCGCGCTCGCCCTTCTCGACGTTCAGCTTCGTGATCAGCCCGGTCAACGGCGCCTTCAGCACCGTCTTCCCGACGACGTCGTTGGCGCGCGTCACCGCGGCTCGCTGCGCGTCGACGCGGCGGCACGCGGCGTCGCGCAGCGACTTCGCCGCTTCCACCCGCGTCGCCATCGCCGCGAGGTTGGCCTCGGCCTGCGCGATGCGCGCCTCGTTCCAGGCGAGGCGCTGCTTGGCCAGGCGAGTCTCCGCCGACGCGACCTCGAACTCCTCGCTGCCGATCAGGTCCGCCTCGAACAGATCCTTCTTGCGCCGGAACGACGCGTCGGCGCGCTCGCTCGAGATCTTCGCCTGCTCGACCTCGACGCGCACGTTGGCGAGCGCCGTGCGTTCGGCGGCGAGCGTCGCCTCCGCCGTCGCGACCGAGGCCACGGCGTTCTTCGCGTCGGCCTCGGCGGCGCCGAGCTGGGCCGCCGCGGCGTCGGCCTCGGCGCGCAGCTGCAGGTCGTCGAGCCGCAGCAGCACCGTGCCCGCCGCGACCCGGTCGCCTTCGCGCACGTTGAGTTCGGTGATGACGCCGGCGACTTCGGCCTGGATGTCGACGAACTCCTTCGCCCGGATCTCGCCGGTCGCCGACACGATCGCCCGCAGCGACGGCGCCCGTTCGACCTTGCTCGTGACGACCTTCGTCGGCGGCACGGGCTTCAGGACCTGACGAACGATCGCACCGCCGATGGCGACGGTCAGCAGGCCGAGGACGACGAGGGTCTTACGTTTCATGCCGGGCGGGGCGAGGCGGGACGGCGGCGAAGGCGCGCGCGAGCGGCCCTCGTGGCCGAGACACCGCCGGAACCGCCGCGCCGTGCGGAAGATCGGGCCGGCCATGATCGGCCGCCGGAGACCGAAGTCCAGTCCGAGGCGCCGGCGGCGCGCGGCTGCCGTCCCGCGGCACACCGGAGCCGCACCCGGTCGGCGCCGACCGGCTACATCCCGACCTGCATCTGCATCGCGTTGCTCGTGACGAACAGGTCGAGCACGGTGCCGAGCGGGTCGAGCACGGCGAACTGGAAGAACAGGTTGTCGCCGAGCCAGGTCGGGTCGTTCGGGATCGGGAACGGCTGGATCGCATTGCCGGCTCCGTCCGTGAACGGACCGCCCAGGATGACGATCGGGATGTCGAGCAGCACGCTGCACGGACCGAAGCCGAGGTTGCTCGACGCAAAGCCGCCGAGGCAGATCGCGATCGTGTTCGGCATCGCCGACGACAGGGTGAACACGAACGCACCGTTGCCGAGCGCGGGAGTGCCGACCGCCCCGAGCACCGGCACGCCGTTCGAGCCCGCGCACCCGTGACCGTACGGGAGCACGAACGGCACGGGCGAGCCCGCCGGATCGTAGACCCACGGCTCGAAGCCGCTGGCGCCGTCGTCGCACGAGAAGAATGCGCGCGGCCCGGCCGCGAACATGGCCGTCACGCCGACCGCGCCGGCGCCCGTTCCGGGCTGGCCCCAGTGCGACACGGGCTGCGTGCCCTGCAGCGTGCCGTCCGAGCGCCACAACTGCAGGCCGTTGTCGTGGTCGCCGGCGCAGAAGAGCAGCTGGGTGCCGCCGAACGCCGACAGCAGCGTGTTGCCGACCGGGCCGCTGCGCTGGCCGGGAGCGATGTCGGCGACGCGACGCGTGCCGGCGAACGTTCCGTCGCTGCACCACAGTTCCTTGCCGAACCCGGCGAGGTCGTCGTGCAGGAAGAACAGACCGGCCGTCGTGCCCCGCAGATCGGAGTACGGCTGGATGCGGGAGAACGCGGTGTTCGTCATCGTCGCGGTGCCGGGGGGAGTGCCGTCGGTCGACCAGACCTCGCGCTGTCCCACCGCCGCGGTGAAGAACACGCGGCCTGCCGCAGCCGTCAGCGACTGCGGGAACGAACTGATCACGCCGGGGACCAGGTCGGCGACGAGCGTCGTGTTCGCCAGAGTGCCGTCGGTGCGCCACACTTCGGTGCCGCTGCCCGGCGTCGACGCGACGAAGTAGAGCCAGCTGCCGTTCGCGAGCAGCGACGTCGGCGAACTGCTCGCCGCGCCGGGATTCAAGTCGGCCACCATGTGCGTGCCGAGCGGCGTGCCGTCGGTGACCCACAACTCGACGCCGTTGGTGCCGTCGTTCGCGGAGAAGAACGCCTGGTTGCCGACGACGGTGAAGTTCTCGGCGAGCAGCGAGAACGAATCCGCGCTGCCGGGCCTCAGGTCGAGGAGCTGGAACGTGCCCGCGATCGTGCCATCGCTGACCCACGGCTCGCGCCCCGCCGCGGACTCCCCGCTGAAGACCACGACGTTGCCGAGGGCGACGATGCCGCGCGGCGTCACCGCGGGCGACGCGAGCGTGAGCCGCGTCGTGCCGACGGCGGTGCCGTCGGTCACGAAGAGCTGTTCGCCCACGCCGAACAGGCTCGCCGCGAAGAACACCCGCGCGCCGATGCTGGCGGCGTAGTGCGACCCCGAGCCGAACGAACCCGGCTGCACGTCGGCGATCATGGACGTGCCCGAGGGCGTGCCGTCGGAGCGGTACGGTTCGTTCCCCAGAGTGTCCGAGCCTGCGGCGAAGAAGACGTCGTTGCCGAGCACGGCCCATTGCGCCGGGTTGCTGTTGGTCGCGGGCCTCGCGACGTCCTCCAGGATCCCCGTGCCGGCGATCGAACCGTCGGTGAAGTGCGGCTCGTTGCCCGCGCTCGTGTCGAGGCCGGCGAACAGCGCGCCGGTGCCGAACGCGGTGATCGCGACCGGCGCGGTGCCGAACCCGCCGGGCTGCAGATCGAACATCATCAGCGTGCCTGCCGGCGTCCCGTCCGTGCGGTGCAGTTCGCGGCCGAGCCCGTTCGTACCGGCGGCGAACCACAGCTCGCCTCCGACCGGCGAGAAGCCCGCCGGATCCCCGTTGCCGGCGCCCGCGACCAGGTCGGCGAGCTGGAACGTGCCCGGCGCAGTCGCGTCGGTCCGCCACGGCTCGCGTCCCGAGGCGGTCGTCGCCGCGAACACGCAGGCGCCGTTGTAGGCGACCATCTCGGCCGGATCGCTGCCCGCGGGACCTGGCAGCAGGTCCGCGACGAGCGCCGTGCCCGCGGGCGTGCCGTCGGTGCGGAACAGTTCGCGGCCGATGCCGGCGCCCTCCGCCGCGAAGACCGCGAAGCCGCCGACCACCGTGAAGCCGGTCGGCAACGACGGCGCGGTGCCGGGCATCAGTTCCGCGAGCTGAACCGTGCCCGCGAGCGTGCCGTCGCTCACGAAGGGCTCGACCCCGCCGCCGACGTCCGCGCCGAACAGGAGCCTGCCGCCGAACGCGGCGGCCGCGCCGAAGGTCGCGGAACCCGAGCCCGCGACGAGATCGGTGACACGCTGCGTGCCGGCGAGCGTGCCGTCGGTGCGCCACCACTCGGTGCCGTTCGTGCCGTCGTTCGCGGTGAACCACAGCCAGCCGCCCACGACGACGAAACGCGACGGCGTCGAACCCGAGCTGCCTGGCCGCAGGTCCGCGAACAATGCGGTGCCCGCGGGCGTGCCGTCGGTCGACCACAGCTCGATGCCGCTCGCGCCGTCGTTCGCGGCGAACCACACCCGGCCCGCGAATGCCGTGAGTCCCGACGGCGACGCGGAGTTCTCGCCGGGCAGCACGTCCTTCACGAGCACCGTGCCCGCGAGCGTGCCGTCGCTCGCCCACAGCTCGCGGCCGTAGCCGGGCACGGTCGCCGCGAACACCACGCCGCTGCCGAGCGCCACGAGGTCGGACGGACTGCTCTGTCCGGCCGGCGTCAGGTCCGCGACCATCCGCGTCCCGAGCGGAGTGCCGTCGGTGTGCCAGAGTTCCGCGCCGAAGGAACTGTTCGCGGCGAAGAACGCCCCGGCCCCGACGACGACGAACCGCTGCACGTTGCTGCCGAACTGCCCCGACGTCGTCGTGACGAGGTTGCCGACCAGGCTCTGCGCGGGCAGCGCGGCGGCACCGAGGAGGAACGTGGCGGCGAGGCTTCGTGTGTTCATGGCGGATTCGGCCCGCTTCCCGGGCCACCCAGGCCCACACGGATTCCGGCCGCGCCGGCCGTCGAGAAAATCGCACGGCCGCCCGATCAGCGCGAACGCCATTCCCTGGCCGCGTCCGGCTCGCCGTTCCGCTCGCAGGCGTCGGCGATCGTGCGCCGCATCTTGCCGAGCACGGCGTGCCCCGCAGGGAGGAGCGCCGTCGCGGCGTCGTACTCGCCGAGCAGCACGGCCTTCGCCGCGTCCCAGCGCTGCATCCACGCGAGGCACGCACCGTGGTTGAAGCGGATCATCGGACCGTTCGGGTCACGCGGATCGAGGACCTTGCGGGTGAGTTCGGCCGCGCGACGCAGGTGCGGTTCGGCGTCGGCGAACTTGCCACCCTGGTTCAGCACCATGCCGAGGTTGTTCACCATCGTCAGGTGGTTGCTGTCCGGCTCGGCGCCGCGGGACTCGTAGCGCCGCACGACTTCGCGCAGCACTTCGAGCGCCGGACCGAGCTTCTTCCGCGACAGGAGCAGCGTCGCACGGTTGCCCATGACGACCAGCGCGTTCTCGTGGTCCTTGCCGAACACCCGCTCGGTGGCGGCGACGAGGTCCGGATACAGCGCCTCGGCCGCGTCGAGCCGCTCCGCCTGCTGAAGGATGCGGACGTAGGCCGACAACGCGGAGCAGGTCGACGACGCGTCGGCGCCGTTCGTGTCGCGGCAGTCACGCCACACGGCTTCGGCGAACGCGACGGCCTCGTCGTGGCGGCCGAGGGCCGAGGCCGCGTCGGCCATCGTGCCCTTGGCTCGACGCGCGACGCGCGGCTGGCCCGCTGCGGTCGCGAGGTCGTGCAGCGCGCTCGCCTGGCGGAACAGATCGTCGTTGGCGCCCGCGTCGGTGAGCAGCGCGCAGTACTGCTCGGCGACGTCGATGCGTGTCGACGGAGACTCGTGCTCCGCGGCCGCCATCGATTCGCGCACCATCGCTTCGCCTGTCTCACGATCGCCAGTCGCCGCCATCACGCGGCCGAGTTCGGCCCGGAGGACCAGTTCGCGGGAGCGGCGACCGTCCGCCGGCACGCCCTCGGACACCGCCGGCATCAGCCAGAGGGCCACGGCTTGTTCGAACTCGTAGCGCGCATCGGCGAACCGCCGCAGGCGCGAGTAGACGCGGCCGCGCATCTCGCGCAGCGCCCACTCGACCGCGGGCTCGGGCATCGAGCCGGGTTCGAACTTCGAGCGGTCGAGCACTTCGTGCACCCGCACGTCGCGGCTCTTCGCGGTTCCGTCGATCGCATCGAACATTCCCGCGGTCACCCGTGCCGTCTCGCGCGCGAGCGCCGCGCCGCGGTCGGCCGCGCGCGCGCCTGCCCGGGCTTCGCGCACGCCGTGCACGAGGAACGTGACGCCGGTGCCGAGACCGATCGCGAGCACGGCCGCGACGCCGAGCCCGACGCGGTGTCGCCGTGCGAACTTGCGCAGCCGGTACGCGCGGCTTCGCGCCTTCGCAAGGACCGGTTCGTGCCGTTCGAACCGGCGCAGATCGTCCAACAGTTCGCGCACCGTGCGGTAGCGGTGTTCCGGGTCCTTCGCGAGCGCGCGCAGCAGGATCCAGCCCAGCTCCTTCGGCAGGCCAGGCCGCGCGACACACGGATCGACCGGTTCGCCGTCGAGCACCAACGCCGGGATCCGTGCGAGCGGCACACCGTCGAGGTCGAACGGCGGGCGATCGCACAGGAGGCGATAGAAGAGCACGCCGAGCGACCACACGTCGGTCGCGACGTCGTTGCTGCCCGGATCGCCGCGCAGTTGCTCCGGCGACATGTACGCAAACGTGCCGACGACGGCCCCCGGCGCCGTGCGCTCGATCGCGACCGCATCACCGCCCAGCGCCCGCGCGATGCCGAAGTCGATGAGCTTGAGGTCCCCGTCCGCGGACACGAGCACGTTGCCCGGCTTCAGGTCGCGGTGCAGCACGCCGCGCCGATGTCCGTGCTCGACCGCTTCGCCGAGTCGCACGAACAGTGCGACCCGTTCGCGGCGCGACAGCTCGCGTCGACGCGCCCACTCGAGCAGGTCCGCCGCGCCGTCGACGAGTTCCATCGCGAACCAGGCGACCGTGGAGCCGCCCAGTTCGCTCTCCCCCGCTTCGTACAGCGCCGCGATCGC
>JAEUHQ010000206.1 GCA_016794565.1 Planctomycetota bacterium
TCTCGAGCGCGCCGTCGCCGACGCACGACGCGACCCGCGCGGAGGGAAGGTCGTGGTCGACGGACTGTTCGCGGCGGCGACCGGGCGGCCGCTGCCAACGGACACGATCGCGCTGTTGCACACGGTGCCCGCGACGGAGACGTGGAGTGCAACGCCGCTGCGGGCGATCGTCACGTCGGCTCCCACCGCGGATGCCGTCCGCACGAAGTGCCGCGACGTGACGATCGTGCGACCGGGGCTCGATGCGTGTTTCGTGCCGCACGACCCCGCTCCGCGAGCCGCCGTGCTCCGCGCGGTGTGCGTCGGCACGGTGAGCCCGGCCAAGGGTCAGCGCCTCGTCGCACGAGCGCTCGCGGCACTCGCCGAGCGCGGCGTGCCGAGCGAACTCGCGCTGGTCGGCGACACCGCGTCGCACCCGTACGAGGTCGCACGTGTCCTCGCGGCCGCCGGCCCGGTCGCAGTGCGCGTGCTCGGCGCCCTCGCACCCGCTCGGGTCGCGGACGAACTGAACGCCGCGGACGTCTTCGTGTCGGCATCGCGCAGCGAGTCGTTCGGCATGGCCGCCGCCGAGGCCGCAGCGTGCGGCACGCCGGTGTTCGCGTTCGCGGCCGGGGAGATCGCGACCTTCGTGCACGACAGGGGCAACGGCTGGCTCGTGCCCGCGAACTCCGACGACGGGACGTTCATCCGGCGGCTGGTCGAAACGCTCGTCGCGCCGAACGCCGTCGCGCGGGCGCGCTCGATGCGCTCCCGGCCGCCGCTCACGGGATGGGACGAAGTCGCCGGCGCATTCGCAGCGGCGTGCCGCGCGGCGGATTGAACGACGTCAGAAGCGGACGCCGACGTAGAGCAGCAGGTTCTCGAGCGTGCCTTCGGTGTCCCCCGGGTGCCCGATCAAACTCGACCAGCCCATCACACCGATCGTCGCGTGCCTCGCGACCTCGAGCTCGAGGCCCGCGCAGGGGCCACCGGCCAGTTCGTCGTCGTCGTCGATCAACGACGACGAGAAGGCGATCGACACGTAACCGACGTCGACGCCGACGAACGGCCGAAGTGCGAACGTGTCCGTCAGGGGCCACTGCCACGAGACGAGCGCGGCGAGCAAGCCCTGCCGCACCTCCGCGGACGACGCCGTGCCGACGACACTGGACTCGGTGCGGGCGCCGACAGCGCGCAGGTGCACGGCGACCGGACCGTCGATCATCGCTTCGACGAAGCCAGCTGCGGACCAGTCCGCATCGATCTCGAGGTCTGGCACGAAATCCTGGTCGCGCTCGACTCGGGCGGATGCGAAGAGCGAGCCGCCGCCGAATCCGACGCGGATGTCGTCAACCTCCGACGCCTCGTTGGTCGAGCACGCGGCCACGACGAGGAGCGACGTCAACCCGCCCAGGCGCCGATGCCGACGCGAAGGCAGCACGGGGTTCACGAAGCCTGCCCGCGCGACTCGACGAGCTTGCCGAAGTGCTCGGCGCGCTGCTGCCACGTGCCGAGCGGCGGGCCGATCCGCGACGCGCACTGTTCGTTGATCGGGCAGTTCTCGCACTCCGGGCCCTTCGCGAGGCACACGTAGCGGCCGAGGAGGAGCAGACGATGGCCCATGTCGATCCACTGCTCGCGCGGCAGCATGCCGCAGAGGTCGTGCTCGACCTTGTCCGCCTGCGTCGCTGCGCTGAGGCCGAGGCGCTGCGACGTACGCATCACGTGCGTGTCGACGACGACACCCTCCGCGATGCGGAAGGCTACGCCGAGCACGACGTTCGCGGTCTTCCTGGCGACGCCGGGCAGGGTCAGCAGCTTCTGCATCTCGCGCGGCACCACGCCGCCGAACTGCTCGTGGATCGCGAGACTGGCGCCCTGAATCGCCTTCGCCTTGTTGCGGAAGAACCCGGTGCGGTGCACGACCGCTTCCACTTCCTCGCGCGGCGCGGCGGCGAGCGCCTGCGGCGTCGGCCACTTCTCGAAGAGAACGGGCGTCACCGTGTTCACCGTCCGATCCGTGCTCTGCGCGCTGAGGATCGTCGCCACGAGCAGCGTCCACGGATCGCGGTGGTCCAGCTCGCACTTCGGCGCGGGGACCGCCGCCGACAACCGCGTGACGATCTCCGCGACCTGACCCGGACCGGGCTTCGGGACGGCGGCGAGGGGTTTCTTGGCTTGGGCCACGGCGGGAAGAACGTAGCGACGCTCCGGCGCGGCTCAACTTCGCTCGCCGAACACCGCTGCCCCGATGCGCACCAGCGTGGAGCCGGCGGCGATCGCTGCCACGAAGTCGCCCGACATGCCGAGGCTCAGGACGGGCAGGGGCAGACCGAAGTCGCGCCGCGAACGACTCTGGAGCGCCGCGACCGCCGCGAACACCGGCGCGGGGTCGCCGCGCACCGGCCCCATCGCCATGAAGCCGACGGGAACGACGTCGGGGCACGAGGCCTGCACGTGCGCGAGCAGCGCGGGCACGTCGGCGGGCAGAACACCGTGCTTCGTCGGCTCGTCCGTCGCGTGGACCTGCACGAGCACATCGAGGCGCCGACCGAGCCGCGCCAGTTCGCGCTGCAGTTCGTCCGCGAGGCGGACGCGATCGAGACTGTGCAACAGCGCGAGACCGGGCACCGCGAGCAGTTCGCGCACCTTGTTGGTCTGCAGCGAACCGATCATGTGCCATTGCACGTCGCCGAGGTCGGCGACGTCCCTCGCCTTCGCTGCGAGCTCCTGCACACGGTTCTCGCCGAACGCACGCTGCCCGGCCGCGTACGCCTCGCGCACCGCGCCAGCCGCATGCATCTTGCTGACGGCGACCAGACGGACCGATGACGGTGCGCGACCGGCGCGTTGCGCGGCATCGGTGATCGCCGCGTTCGCCGCGCGCAGGTTCGCGGCAATCGACGCGGTCACGGCTCCGCCCAGTGCGCGGTGAGCGGCCCGGGGAACATGAGCCTGCCCCGACGCAGCAGCGCATGCCGTCCTTCGATGTCGAAACCGGACAGCAGCGCGTCCCACGCCTCGTAGTGGTCGCAGTGACGCACCCATTCGCGCAGCGCCTGGCCGATGCGCGGATCGCCCGCGTGCCGATCACCGAAGTGCCGCGCCAGCGAGCGCATGAACGCCGTCACGGCGTCGCGCACGCCGACCGGCTCGGCATCGTCCGGTCGCAGTCCCAGCGCGGCCAGTCGCTCGGTCCGCACGTCCGCAGCGACCTGCTGCATCGACGCACCGTGCAGCACGGCGGTCAGCGCCCGCGAGAGATCCATGGCGATCAGTGCCGGAAGTGGCGCTGGCCGGTCATCACCATCGCCATCTGATGGCGATCGGCCGCCGCGACGACGTCATCGTCGCGCTTGCTGCCTCCCGGCTGGATCACCGCCGCAGCGCCGGCCTTCGCGCAGACCTCGAGTCCGTCGGGGAACGGGAAGAACGCGTCGCTCGCGACGACGGCCCCGCGCGTGCGTTCGCCCGCCTTGTCGACCGCGATCTTCGCGGAGTCGACCCGGCTCATCTGCCCGGCGCCGACGCCGACCGTGAAGTGCGCGCCGTCCTCGGCCGTGCGGGCCAGCACGATCGCGTTCGACTTCACGTGCTTGCACACCTTCCACGCGAACAGCATCGTCCGCTTCTCGGCGTCGGTCGGCGCCCGTTTGGTCGCCACGTCGGTGCGCGGCGCTTCGGCCGGCACGTCCGCGGTCTGCAGCAGGAAGCCGCCGCTGACCGGCCGCGCGACGAAACGGTGGCGCAGCGTGAGGTCGGGCATGCCGCCGAGGTCCAGCACGCGCACGTTCGGCCCCCACTTCGCCCGCGAGAACTCGGTCAGCGCCGCGGGCTCGACGTGCGGAGCGACGACGACTTCGAGGAAGGTGCCGCTCGCGACGATCGCTGCGGCGGTCACGGCGTCGAGCGTGCGGTTCGTGGCGAGGATGCCGCCGAAGGCCGACACGGGATCCCCGGACAGGGCGAGTTCGAACGCGCGCGGCAGCGTCTTCGCGACCGCGGTGCCGCACGGGTTGTTGTGCTTCACGAGCACGCAGCACGTCTCGTCGAACTCGAGGGCGAGCGCGAGTGCCGCGTCGGCGTCCAGAATGTTGTTGTAGCTGAGCTCCTTGCCGCCGAGCTGCCGCGCGTTCGCGAGACTCGGGGAGGGTTCGCCGATCGAATAGAAAGCGGCCTTCTGGTGCGGGTTCTCGCCGTACCGCAGGTCCTGCAGCTTCTCGCCGGCGAACGTCGCGCGACTCGGAAAGAACGACTCGCCCGGCGCGCTCCGGCGTTCGCAATCGAACCACTGCGAGATCGCGACGTCGTAGGCGGCCGTGTGCGCGAACGCCTTCGCCGCGAGCCGGCGCAGGAACTCCGGAGGCAACTGGCCGCCGTACGCGCGCAGCCCCGCCAACACGGCGTCGTAATCGGCCGGATCGACGACGACCGCGACGCTCTGATGGTTCTTCGCGGCGCTGCGGATCATCGCGGGGCCACCGATGTCGATCTGTTCGACGATGTCGCCGCGTGCGGCGCCGGGCTTCCGGACGGCTTCGCGGAACCGGTACAGGTTCACGCACAGCACGTCGATCGGGTCGATCGCGTGTTCTGCCATCGCACCCTGGTGCGCCGGCAGGTCGCGGCGCGCGAGCAGACCGCCGTGCACCTTCGGGTGCAGCGTCTTCAGGCGGCCATCCATCATCTCGGGGAAACCCGTGTAGTCGGCGACCTCGACGGCTTCGATGCCCTCGTCGACGAGGACCCGGCGCGTGCCACCGGTGGACAGAACGGAGAATCCGAGGTCCGCGAGACCGCGCGCGAACGCGACGATGCCCTGTTTGTCCGTCACCGACAGCAGCGCGCGTCTCATTTCTTGTCCTTCCTCTGCTTCAGGTAGCCCTCGATGAAGGGATTCAGTGAGCCGTCGAGCACGCCGTGCACGTCCGAGGTCTCGACGTCCGTGCGCAGGTCCTTGCACATCTGGTAGGGCTGCAGCACGTAGCTCCGGATCTGGTTGCCCCAGCTGATCGATCCGCGGTCGCCGTAGAACTTGGCGAGCTCCGCTTCGCGCTTGGCGAGTTCGAGCTGGTAGAGCTTCGAACGCAGCGTGCGCATCGCCGACTCGCGGTTCTTGTGCTGGCTGCGCTCGGCCTGGCACGACACGACGATGCCGGTCGGCATGTGCGTGATGCGGATCGCCGACTCCGTCTTGTTGACGTGCTGGCCGCCGGCACCGGAGCTTCGGAACGTGTCGACCTTCAGGTCTTCCTTGCGGATCTCGACGTCGGCGGCGTCGTCGAGCTCGGGAACGACTTCGACGGAGGCGAACGACGTCTGCCGGCGCCCCTGCCCGTCGAACGGCGAGATGCGGACGAGCCGGTGCACACCCTGCTCCGCCTTGAGGCGGCCGTAGGCGTACGGGCCCTTCACGACGATCGTCGCGTTCTTGATGCCGGCCTCCTCGGCCTTCTGGAAGTCGGTCTCCTCGATCTGGTAGTCGTTCTTCGCCGCCCACTTCACGTACATGCGGAGCAGCATCTCGGCCCAGTCCGAGGCATCGACGCCGCCGGCGCCGGATTGCAGCGTGACGATCGCGTTCATCGGATCGTGTTCGCCGCCGAGCATCAGCTGGAACTCGAGCTGGTCGAGCTTCGCCGCGATCTTCTGCTCGATGTCGACCAGGTCGGCCTCGACCGCCGCCGGGTCCTCTTCGCCCAGCTCGAGCATGACCCTGCCGTCTTCGATCAGGCGCACGAGACCGTCGATCGGCTCGACGACCTGCACGCAGGTCTTCTTCTTCTGGACCACGGTCTGGGCTCGCTCGGGCTGGTCCCAGAACCCTGGCTGGGTCATCTGGTGCTCGATGTCCGCGAGCTCGCGGTGGCGTCGCAGGTAGTCAAAGACTCACCTTGATCGACTCGACCCTAAGTTCTGCCGCCTTCAGCGCCTCACGATGATCGGAAAGACCCATGGAGCATCGGATCTGACCATCGGCCCACGCCGAATTCCAGGCGCGTGGTCAGCGCTGGAGAAAATGAAACCCGCGACGGGCACTGCAGGCAAAGGATCGAAGTCGGCGAATCATGGCCCGTCGCGGGTTCCGTGTATCGCGCCACCCGAGACGGGCAGCGAGCCATTCTCCGACCGTCGCCGGGTTTGCATGAGCGCTGGGTGAACGACGGCGGTCGCGCGCGGCCTTGCCGATCGCGCCGGACCGCTCACCTCGCCCGCGGTCGCATCGGCCGAACCACGCCCGCCGTCGGCCCGACGACGAGATCGGGCGCCTGCAAGATCGGCTCGCAACGAGACGCGCGCGTGCTCCGCCCGACCAGCGTGCGAGATCCCGTCAGGTCGCTCCGCGAGGCCGTTGCCAAGGGGCAGCGGCCAGGGCTCGCTCAGACGAGCGAGCCCGATCCCTGCATGCGTTTGCGGGCCATCGCCTCGGAGGACTTGTACGCCTTCAGCTTGTTGTAGAGCGTCTTGGTGTCGATCCCGAGGATGCGTGCAGCGCGCGTCTTGTTGCCGCCCGTCGACGCGAGGACACGCTGGATGTGGCGTTTCTCGACCTCCGCGAGGGTGAGCTTCAGCGTCTCCTCAGGCTCCGCTTCGCCGCAGAGGCGGCGCAGGACCGAGGACGGTTCCACGAGCACCATGTCGAACTCCGCGCCTTCGACGCGCCCGCGGAATTCGTCCATGGAACCGCAGTTGCTGACCATGCAGCCCCAGCCGGCAGTCGATTTCGCCAGCGCGGCAGCGGCGGGATCACGTTCCGAGAACAGAAGGAGTCGCTTTCCGAGAGTCATTGGAGCAGCTTCAGCGCAGCGAGGGACCGTGGGAGGTGCGGGTCCACGACTGCGGAGGGGTCAGGGAGTGAGGGGGCTAGCGGGCTTGCTACGGGACGTTGTCGTTGACGCGAGGTTCCGTCCGACATTTTCCAAGAGGTCGAACACAACCGGAGTCGCCGATCCGGCGTGCAGCTAAGCCCGCCGCGGCTTCGAGTAACGCCCTGCCCCAAGACTCCTTCCGACCACCGCGCCGCGACTCAACGCAGCCGCTGCGGAGCGATGGACAGGTGACCCGATCCCGTGCGCAGAACCACCTTGGTACGGGCCGAGCCGACCTTTCCGACGAGCGCCGCGCCGTAGGTGCCGACGCGCTGCACCTCCAAGCCGAAGCCGTTCCCAATCTTCCCCTGCTCGGCGCGCGCATCGACGTCCAGGCTCGCATCGGCCGGCACCTGGCACTGCACGGTGCCCTGGCCGGTGACCAGTCGGATGAGCGCGCCGGGTTCTTCCACGAACGCCTGCATGTCGCCTGCCCGTGTGTCGACGTCGAGGCTTCCCCGGTGGCCGAACGCGATCACGTAGCCGCGGCCGGTGCGACCACCGAGATCCCCGGAGCAGTTCTCGAACCGAAGATCACCGCGCCCGGTCTCGACGCGCGTCCTGGCGGCTCGGTTCGCAACGGTCACATGCCCGTTCCCCGCGACGGCGATCTCCAGCTCCACCGTCGGCGGTACGCGGAGGGCGATCTCGAGAGCGAGCACGTCGCCGGATGTCGCTTCCAGCGGCGCCGGACCGCGCAGCAGGAGGCTCCCCGGCGCTCCCTCGACCACGGTCGGTTGCCACACGATCTGCTCGAGCGAAGCCAGGCCCTCGGCGGTCGTGGCGCCACGGCGGACCCCGCCCGCCCAAGTGACCTCGGGAGCGTCCGAGCGATCGACCTGCACGGTGCCGTTGGCGATCTCGATCCGGACGACCTTCACCGCTTCGTCGACCGCAAATCTGCCGCTGCCCTCGGCATACGAACGGTGCGAGAGTCCGCCGTCGCACCCGCCGAGCCATGCGAACAACAGCGCCGCCGCGATCCCGTATCGGGACCGGCAGCGCGAAGGTCCGTTGCGATGGCCAACGCCGATTCGGTGCACGGGGAAAGGAGAACTCGGGTCGGCCATCGGTCTTTCGCGCGGCGGAGTTTCGCCGGAAGCTGGTCGTCTTGCGACCCCTCCGTGCTCTCGGTGCTGCCCGCCGAGCGCCGAAGCTACCATCTCTCCCCGCGTCCCACGCGAAATGGCCAAGCCCGCCGAGGAATACCAACCGGACCCGGTCACGATGGTCGCGTACCACCGTGCGCTCGCGGAGCACGCGGACGGGCTCAAGACCTACGCGACCCGGCTCCTCGGCGACTCGATCGCGGCAGAAGACGTGGCGCAAGACGCCTTCCTGGCCCTCTACCGCCACCTCAACCAGGTGCCCACCGCGGCCTACCGGCCTTGGCTGTTCCGGGTCGCGCGCAACCTCTGCCTCGACCAACTGCGCCGGCGCAAGTTCAAGCTCAGCCTGTTCCGCGATCTGCAGAAGGACGACGACCAGCCGTTCGTCCCGGGCGACGCCGACGCGGTGCAACCCGACCAGATCGCCGAGACACGCGAGGCGAACGCCGCGATCGAGCACGCGATCGGGGAGCTTCCGATGAAGTTCCGGGAGGCCTTCCTCCTCTGCGAAGTCGAAGGCCTCAGCTACGAGGACGCTGCGGCCGTGATGGGCTGCCCCGTCAAGACGGTTTCGACTCGCCTGTTCCGTGCGCGCCAGCGCTTCAAGTCGCTGGTGAGCCGCCTGATCAAGGTCTGATCCATTCCGATGAACTGCAACACCTGCCGCTACGAGTTGTCGCTGTGCCTCGACGGACGCCTCGCGTCCGGCCGCCGCGCGCTCGTGATGCAGCACGTCGATGCGTGCGAAGCGTGCACGACGTTCTGGAACGAACTGCAGGCGGCGCAGCGCCTCGTTCTCGTGCTGCCGAGCCAGGAGGTCGGTGAAGACTTCCGCGACCAGCTGTGGGAACGCATCCGTTCGGGTGAAGGGACGCCCGACGCCGTGTTTCACGAACCCGTGCCGATGCTGACGAAGGCGCGCTACGCGCTCACGGGTGCCGCCGCAGCGGCGGCCGTGCTGCTGTGCGCGACGTGGCTGCGCACCCCGACGAATCCCCCGGCGCGGACCGAGGGGCCGGTCGCGGACGTGCAGGCTCCGGACAACGGCACGAGCAACCGCGTCATCGGCGGACCGGACGCGCGACTCGCGTCGACGAACGACGATGTCCCGCGGCTCGACGACAACCCGTTGCTCGCTTCCGCGCAGCGTCTCACGACCGATGTGTTCGCACTCGAAGCGGCTCGCCAGATGGAACGGCGCCACGCAACAGTGCACCTCGCCATGCGTCGCATCGACGACGACACGACGAACAAGGACACCGCCGTCGAACAGGCGCTGACGAACGCCGACGAGTTCCTGACCTTCGGCGAGTGCCTGCTCGACCTGCGCGACCGCAAGCAGCTCATCTTCGACGAGCCCGATGTCGAAGCAGATCTCCGCTTCGCCGTGCGGATGCTCGGCCGCAGCAACCTGCACCGCCGCGATGTGACGACCGTGCGGGACGTGGTCGGCCCGGCGATGCAGAGCGCGCTGCTCGGCCGCGTTTCGAGCACGATCTCGCTGAAGGCACTCGACCCACGGCGCGAGCGCGACGTCCTCGTGCAGCTGAATGCGCAGCGGCCGGAGGTGTTCCGGATGCTGTTCTTCGTGTTCGGTTCGGACGACGACCTCCGCGACCCGACGTTCCTGCGCCGCGGTCCGACGTTCGTTCTCGACGACACGTGTGGCCCGAGCTGGGTCGCACCGCGCAGCGAGGTCGAGGCACGCGAAATGTGGAACCGCGCACTGCAGAGCAGGGGGAACGGGCCCGGCCGATCGGTGGACGTACGGATCCAGGTCCAGACCAACCTGCCCCGATAGCGCGGCCACCCGGGCCACACCGCCCGGTCCGCCCCTGAATGCCGCAGGCGGTCTGGGTCCCACGGTGACCGAAATGCCCGTGGCGGTAGCATGCGCCGGCTCCGCAGGCTATCCCTCGGCGACATCCTCGCCGCCATCCGATGATCCCACTGCTCCTGGCCGTTCTCTGCTGCCCCGATCCTGCGACCCGTCCCGCGCAGCCCCTCGCGACCGCCGTTGCCATCCCGGTCGCCGACGACAAGCCTCTGAAGGCGCTCGACGGCTGGATGAAGCTCTATCGCACCACCAAGATCGAGTTCCTGTCGAAGCAGAACATCGTGAAGGACTCCTTCGCGGTGAAGTTCGGGCTCGTGCCGAAGGGGGGAGTCGGCGAGATCCGCTGGGAGAAAGACCTCGAGATCATTCTCGACGCCGTGGCGAAGCTCGACACCGCCGAGGCGGCGGTCGCGCTGCTCGGTGTCGCGGCGATCGGTTTCGACGCGGGCCCCTACGTAGTCGGCATGTCGCCGGGCTCCGTGCGGGCCGCCGGTGAAGGCGCGATCCGCAAGCTCTCGTCCTCCGCGGCGAAGGACGAGATCGCCAAGGCCGCGCGCGGCGAAGTGAAGGTCGAGAAGGCAATGGCCGTTGCCGTTCAGGCTGCTGCCACGCGGTGCATCGGCCTGCTCGGCGATCGCACCGCCCGGCCGGCGCTCGAGGGTCTGCTCGCGGACAAGAACGAACTGGTCCGCGCGAACGCCGCGGAGGCGCTCGCGGCACTCGGCGACGAGGCGGCAGCCACGGCGCTCGTGAACTCGCTGGAACGCGACACCTCCGATTCGGTCCTGATGAGCGTCGCGCAGGCGCTGCGCACGTTGTTCGCGAAGTACGTGACGGGCGCGGCACCGGCGACGGACGCCCCGAAGGATGCCGCGGCGCCGAAGACCACCGACCTGCCGGAGAGCATCCGCCTGGCCGTTCGCGCTGGCATCAAGGCGCTCGGGCGCACGACGTGGCGTGCGGACATGGCGATCGTGCGACTGCTCGACGAGTTCCGTTCGCTCGAGACGGTGCCGGCCCTGATCGGGATGCTGGAACGCTTCCACGCGCACCCGGAAGAAGTGAAGTCCGGCAAGCTTTCGGGCCTGCTGCAGTTCCAGATCCACGAACTGCTCGTCAGCATGACGGGCGCGGTGATCCCGGCAGACCAGCCGGACAAGTGGCGCGAACTCTGGGAGCGCGAGAAGGACTCGATCCAGGTCACGCAGAAGCACGAACCGAAGGGCGGCCCGGCGACGACGGTCGCGAGCAGCTTCTGCGGCATCCCTGTCCAGGGCACGCGCGTCGTGTTCCTGCTCGACCTGTCGGGCAGCATGGACTGGCGCTGCCAGAAGGACCAGACGAAGGACGGGCTCACGGGACTCGCCTACGCGCAGCAGGAGCTGCGGCGAGCCGCGGGCGCGCTCGCGCCGAACGCGCAGTTCACGCTCGTGACCTTCAACGGGGATCAGAAGGCGGAGGTGTGGAGCAAGGAGATGGTCGCGGCGAGCGAGAAGAACCGCGACCGCTTCCTCAAGCACGTGGACGGCCTCAAGGCGCGCGGCGGCACGAACCTCTGGGGCGGTCTCCAGGAATCCCTCAAGATCAAGTCGCTCAGTGCAGGCAGTCGCTACGAGAGCAACGTCGACGAACTGTTCGTGCTGTCGGACGGCGGACCGTCGGTCGGGGACGTCATCGATCCGATCGAGATCCTGCGACTCGTGAAGGAGAGCAACAAGTTCGCGAACGTCCGCATCAACACGATCTTCCTCAACACGGTGCAGCCGCCGAACCAGACGTTCGCGCCGATGGACCACATGACCATCACGGCTTCGGAGCTGATGAAGCGAATGGCGGAACAGAACGGCGGCACGTTCAAGGAACTGTGAGCACCGCTCGCCACGCGGTCACGCGCCGCGCTTCTTCTTCGGCGGCGCGGACGGCGGCGGCGCTCCCCGCCGCAGCAGCGGTGCGCTGAGCGCGATCAGGCTGCCGGCGATCACCAGCACCCAGCCCGCCCGGTCCGACTCCTTCAGCGCCTTCTCCGGTACCTCGGCCATCGCGAGCGCCATGCGCGTCTCTTCACCCTGGAATGCGAACGTCGCCTCGCCGATCGCCCGCCACAGGAAGAACGTGCGTTCGACCTCGTTCCGCATGTAGCGCGCCATCGCGACCTGCCCGTGCAGCACCAGCCCGGCGCCGATGACCACGCCCCCGAGCACCGCGAAGAACCATCGCACCAGCCGCAGCATGGTCGCCGACGGTAGCGCGCGGCGCGGCGCCGGTCACTTCACGACCGGCGCCGGAGCCGCGGGCTTGCAGCGCACGATGCGCGTGCCGTCGCGGAACACGATTCGTTCGCCGAGGGCGAGCACGTCGCGCAACGACGGGTTGGCTTTCAGCATCGCGAAGTAGCCATCGCTGAACGCCTCGATCTCGACGGCCTGCTTCTGCCAGTCGGCGGGCAACCCCTGTTCGACGAGCTCGTCGCCCACGACGACGAACACGCGACCCGCCGCGCGGCGCACGATCTCGCGATCCTTGCCGAGACTGTCCCTGCTCCATGAGCCGCCGAAGTCCTGCGCGGTCGCGGCGACACTCTCTTCGACCGCCTCGGCACCGGTTCGGGCGCGCCCCAGCAGCGCGAGGTCCTTCGCCGAGCCGCGACCCCCGGCAACCTTGCCGGCAGCGGGATCGGCCGACGGAGCGAGCGCACTCGGCCCGCCGACGAAGCCGCGGTCGCGGCCACCCGCGAGACGCTCACTCTCTTCGACGATCAGCTGGGAGGTGTACGGCGTGACGATGCCGTACTGCGTCGCGAGACGGCGCACCTCGTCGACGAGTTCGGGTTTCGCTCCGCTGCGACGGATCGCGTCGAGCAGGGACGCGACGTGCTGTCGGGCCCACAGGGTCTGCACGAACGTGTTCTGCTCCGCAGCCTTCGGGAAGTCGACGACGAACACGAACTCCCGGTCCACGCCGGCCTGCTTGCCACGCACGCGAACCGTCTGTTGTCCCGAACTCCGGTAGCGACCGACCACCTGCATCATCTCGCCGCAGAACAGGTCGCGCGTGCTCGTCGGGTGCACGTCGAAGGAGTCGAGCCCGTCGCAACGAACCTCGACGTCGGTGAGTGCCGGCTGCGAGATCTTCTGGCACAACGCGTCGACCTTGGCCTCGATCTTCTCCTGGTTGCGCACGAAGTCGCGAGTGCCTCGGTGCTGCTGCACGAGGTCGTCGATCAGGCGAACGTCGATCTCGTCGCCGACGCCGAGGGCGAAGACGCGTGTGGACCGCGCATCGACGCGCTTCGTGAGATCGAGGATCTGGCCGGGATCGGTGACCCCCATCGTCGGCTGCCCGTCGGTCACGAACACGATCTGCGGCAGGAACACGGCGCCGTCGTCGCCGCTCGGCATCGCCGCTTCGAGCGCTTGTTGCAGCGCGCCGCTGATGTTCGTACCACCGAGCGCCGTGAGCGTGTCGACCTTGCGCAACGCCGCGTCGACGTTCGCCGACGTCGCCGGCAGCGGCTTCTCGAAGAACGTCTGCACCGCCGACGCGAAGGTCACGACCTGGAACACGTCCTCCGGACGCAAGCTGCGCAAGAACGCCTTCACCGCCGCCTTCGCCTGCTCGATCTTCGCTCCCGCCATCGACCCCGACGTGTCGACCACGAACTGCACGCACCTCGGCTGCAGCTTCGCCGCGGTCAGCGAGCGCGGCGGCGACAGGAGCATCGTGAACCAGCCGGGCTCGCCCGGCCGCCGGTAGGGCAGCACGTGCAGGCCGAACTCCTGCTCGGCGAGGCCGTAGAGCACGCGCAGGTCGTCGAACCGGTCCACGCTTCCCTCCATCGTCACGGTCGCCTCGCACTCGCCCGAGCGGCGGATCTCCGCGTTGGCGTACGGCGTGAGGATCGTCGCAAGCGCGGTCGTCGACCTGATGCGCACGTCGACGCCAACCACACCCGGCACCGCGTCACCGTGGCGCGCAGCGCGCAGCGGCCAGGTCCATTCGTAGATGCCTCCCGTGGGCTGAAGCACCTGCCGCAGGCGAACGGTCACGCCGACGTCGCCGTTGGCGGGGATCGGGAAGATGCGCGCCCGCAGCAGCCCCTCGCCCGCGTACTCGAGCAGCCCCGGGTCGCGTCGTTGCCGGACGATCGACTCGTAGACCGAACGTGCGCGGTTCGCGTCCAGCACCTCCCCCGCGATCTCCTTGCCGCCGACGGTCATGGTGAATCCATCCGCGACCGCGCCGGCGGGCATCGGCAGGAACCACGTGCCCTCCGCGTCGCGCGTGCCGCCGTTGTGGAACACCTGGTCGATCGTGGTCGTCGCGACGCCGTCGACGACGTCGGCGTGGACCGCAGTGCGAACGATGGACACACCGCCCACGCCGCCTCGGGACGGCGGCTGCGCCTCGGGCCCCGTCGGCGGCCCCACGAGAAGCCCCTGGGCGGACAGGGGTGCGAGAAGGAAGAGACCGAGAACGAACTGCGTGCGAGCCATTGGAAACCCTCGTCGATTCGACCGCGCGCGAGGTCGCGTGCGTGCCGGGCCGCGGCCGAACGCCGCCGCTCGCGGCGAGGTTCCCGCCGGTTCCGAATCGAGAAGGCAGACCGCGCGTTCGTCAGTTCACCGGCAGCTTGCAGTCCTTGGCATCGAAGATCACTTCGAAGCGCGGCGCGAGCCGGCGCACGAGATCCTCGGGGGTCCGGATCTGCTCGCCGGTGACATGCGCGGTGACTTCGCGATCACCCGTCTTCTCGAGGTTGCGCGTCCACACGAGCACGTCCCCTGGCACGCGGAAGCGCACGACGACGTCGAGCCCGGTCAGCGCCTTCTTCCGCTTCTGGAAGAAGCCCTCGGCCACCGGGTCGCTCGTGCCCCGCATCGCGTCCGCCTTCTCCCGGGCCTCGGTCCACGCCTGCTTGCCCTGCGGATAGAGAGTCAGTTTCGCGGTCCCTTCGCGCGGCCCCGGTGCCAGCACCCATTCCGCAGCGCTCCCGCACACCGGGCTCTTCTGCAGCGACGCGAAGTCGGCGAACGTCGCCTCGAGGTCGACCGTGCGGCGGCCGCCTTCCCGGCTCGTCGTGTGGCGCGCGAGTTCGAGCCCAGCCGCCTTCAGCTCCTTCGCGACGGATTCCTTGTCGAACACCGCGCTCGGGTTGGCCTTCGCGCCGAGCTGGGCGGCCGCGCTCGCCCGTTGGATCTCCGCGAGCGCGGCCTCCGACATCGTCAGTTTGACCGCCTGCTTGCCGCTGCCATCGGCGGACAGAGTGATCGTCTGCTCCATCTCGAGGCATCCGCCGCTCACGATGGCGAGGAGGAAGGCCGCCTGGATCCTTTTCCGCATGCCCGGATGATCGGCCGTTGGCATGGGCGCGCTGGAGCCGGCGTCGCCGGCCAGCTTCGCTATCATCGCGGCCCCATGCTGGCCTGCCTGTTCGCTGTCGTTCTCGTCTGGCAAGAACCCGATCCGAAGCCTGCGCCAGCGCGGGCTCCCGACGCCGTGCCGGCGCCGAAGGTCGTCGAAGCGTGGGACGACAAGGTCGCCAAGGCCGCGGTCGACGCGTTCGCGGCGGCGATGAAGGGCTCCCCGTCGATGGCGCAGAAGAATCAGGCGCTCGAGGGACTCGCGACGGGATCCAACGCGCTGCTCGTGAAACCGCTCGCCGATGTCGCCGAGAAGGACAAGTCGCTGGTGATCCAGCGCCGCGCTGCGGAGCTGCTCGCGAACCAGCCGGTGAAGGCCGCGAACCCGGTCATACGCAAGCTGCTGAAGAGCGAACGACTCGCCGACAAGCCGTCCGTCGTCGGTGACCTCGTGCGTGCGCTCGCGAAGTGCGGCTACGACGAGAAGCAGTGGAACGACGTGGCTGTGCTGCTCGAACGCGACTACCGACCCGAGTGCATCCCGCTGCACGAAGCCGTGCTCGAACTCGTCACGAAGCACAAGGAGCGGCAGGCGCTGCCGATGCTCCTCCGCAACATCGACGAACCGGCGCCGGACAACGAACACGATGCGTCGAACCCGCCGAAGGAGTACTGGGAGGCGCGCTGGAAGTCGTGGTCGGCGTGGAAGGGGAAGGTGAAGGACGCCCTGTTCGCGATCACCGGCCAGCGCTTCAGCACCTCTGCCGAAGCCAAGACCTGGCTCGAGGCGAATCGGAAGTGAGCGAGACCGCGGCGGGCGCGCCCTTCGATCCGATCGACTTCCTGCGAACGAGCGCGCCGTGGCTGTTCGCGCCCGAGCTCGGCGTGTGCGTCGTCGGCTCGATGGCGGCCGCGGCCGCCTGCCGCCAAGCGGGAATACCGGGACCGCGGCCCGAGGACCTCGACCTCTCCTGGGCGCTCGCCCGCGAAGCGGGCGCCTCGCTGTTGCAGCAGCACGGCGTCCTGTTGCCCACGACTTCGGGCAACCAGGAGCGCGGCACACTCGCGATGAAGGTCGGCGGCCGGCGCATCGAGATCACGTCGCTGCGCGGCAACGCCGCGGACTCTTCGATCGGCAGCCGCATCGCAGCCGATCTCGGGGAGCGCGACATGACGATCGGCGCGATCGCCGTCGAAATCACGACGGGCCGCATCCACGATCCGCACCGGGGTCTCGACGACTGGCGGCGTCGCCGCGTGGCTCCCGTCGGTGACGCGGCACAGCGCGTCCGCGAACATCCGATCCGCTGGCTGCGCTACTTCCGCAAGGCCCACGAACTCGGCTTCGCGATCGATCCGCGCATCCGCGCGATCGACCTGCCCTGCACGCTGCTGCACGAACTCCCGCCCGAAGCGATCGCGCTCGAGCTTCGCGCCGTGTTCGGGAAGTGCGCATCGCCCGGTCGGTGCCTCTTCGAGATGCACGAAGTCGGCCTGCTCGATCCGCTGTCGCCCGAGCTCGCGCGCCAGTTCGACGGACGGCCAGCCGGTCCCGTGCGGCACCACCCCGAGATCTCACAGGCGCTGCACCTCGTGCTCGCGCTGGAATGGGCCGTCACGAACACCGCCCACCTCGATCCGCGCGACGCGATCGCCGTGCGCATCGCCGTGGCCTGCCACGATCTCGGCAAGAGCTACACCCGCGCGTCGGACTTGCCGAGTCATCCGGGCCACGATCAGGACGGCCTTCGATGGGTCGAACGTTGCCTCGACCGCTGGCCGGGCTTCGCGGACCGTCGCACCCGCACGCTCGCGCTCCACGTCTGCGCGTTGCACCTGCAGGTGCGCCAATGGGAGCAGCTGCGTTCCGGGACGCTGGCCCGGATGTACGAGACCTGGTTCCGCGCGAACGACTACCCCGTCGAGCTGTTCGCGCTCGCGGTCGCTGCCGACAGCGCCGGCCGCCTCGGCCTCGCGGACACCGGCGCCGCGGAGTTCGCGAAGGTCCGCGCGAACGTGGAATGGTTGCGGACGACGTGTGGCGGAATCGACGCCGCGGCCCTGCGCGCACGCCACGGCGAGGACATCGAAGCGTTCCGCCTGGCGCTCCACGAAGCGCGGGCGCGAGCGATCGCCGCGGCGCGGCGCGAGGACGTCACTTCGCCAGACGCAACTCCGTCGTGACCGGCTTGCCCGCGGTCACTTCGACTTCGACCTCCGGGCCGCGTGCGTTCGGGCCGGGCCGACCGAGGGACAGCGCGCGCAGCACGTGCCGGCCGACCTTGCGGCCCTTCAGCTCGAACTCGCCGTTCTCGGCCACGACCGGCTGCCCCCATTCCGTGGTGTCCGACGAACGACACTGGACGAGCGCCATCGCAGCGGGATCGCCGTTCGCGGTGACGACCTTACCGCGAATCGTGCCCGAACGATCCAGTTCGAGGCGCCCGGCATCGGTCACCCGTCCCTGGATCACGACCTGGTCGGCGCGATCGAGCGGCGCGCAGTCGTCGTGTTCGACGCGAAGCGTGTAGGTTCCGACGGGGACATCGTCGATCTCGACCCTGCCGTCGGCGCCCGTCCTGGCCTTCGGCGCACCCATCGTCATCGACGTCGCACTGCCGCCGCGATCGGAATCGAGCGTGATCATCATCACGCGCCGGGTCTCGACACGACTGCCGTCCGGCCGCGCCACAGCGGGCACGAGTTCGACCGACGCACCGGAGATCGGATCGCCTCCGTCCTTCGCGACCACGAGTGCGATCACCTTGCCGGTGCGCAGCTCGAGATCCTGCACGACCTCGGGCACGTTGGCCGGCACCTCGACCTCGGCCTTCGCCTTCACCATCTGCGACGGCTTGCCGTAGCGGAGCGTGTACTTGTTCGCCTCCACGTCGGTCAGGACGAATGCGCCGTCCGCGCCGGTCGTGGTCGAACGCTCGTTGAATCCGGGCAGGCCGGCGAGCCCGGCGAGCTCGTCGTTCGCCTTCGACAGGGAGACTTCGCACCCGACGACAGGCCCGTCCACACCCGTCACGCGGCCGCGGATCCGCGCCATCACGGGACGCACGATGTCGACTCGCGTGGTCTTGCCGGCCGCGACGTCGAAGGCGACCTTCGTGCCCGCCATGGCGTCTTCTTCCCCCGCGATGCTGATGACCATGCCGGCGGCGCCGGACTCGCCTCCGGACTTGCGCAGGAAGCCGACGTACTTGCCCGGCGCGAGCGGTCCGGTGCGTGCCACGCCGGCATCGTCGGTGGTGGCCTCGTGGTCGGGCCCCGGCTCGTCCTCGGCGCGCATCGCGACGGTGCAGTTCGGAGTCGCACTGCCGTCCGACGACGCGACGTGCACTTCGGCGAATCCCGCTGCGCGCATCGTCACCGTGCTCTCGACGACACCGGCACGCGGAACGGCGATCGCAGCAGGTGCGGCCGCAGCGTGGTCGGCGTGGCTCGCTCGCACGACGTGCGAACCCTCTGGCAGCCCGGGAACGATCGCGACGCCATGCTCGTCCGCAATCGCACTTCCGAGCACTTCCCGGTCGCCGAACACTCGCGCTTCGCCGGCCTCGCCTTCGGCGGTGCGATCGATGCGCGCCTCGACGCGCCGTGCCGTCGCGCCCCACCCCGGGGCAACTGCGTCCTCGCGTCGCTCGATCCGGACCCTGGCCCCGACGACCGCGTTGCCGGACGCGTCGAGCACCGTGACCTTCGCGGTTCCGCCGGCGTCGGCGACGAGACGAACGCCCGCGACGGCCTGGCCCGCCGCGACCTGGATGCTCGACTTCGTGGGAAGGTGCCCCTTGCCCTCGGCGAGAATCGTCGTCGGGCCCGGCTTCACGTTCTTCAAGTGGAACGTCCCGTCCGCCGCGGTGCGCGCGGACTGCCTGCCGCCGAAGTCCATCGACTCGAGGTCGTGCAGTCCGATGCCGCTCTCACTCGCAGCGCCCGGTACGGGCCACACCGAACTCCCCTCGATCGGAGAGCCGTCGGCCGCGACCAGCGTCCCGCTCACGTCCGCGGCTCGTTCGACGCGCAGCAGCAGATCCCCCGTTCCGGCGGCCACGTCGCGCGCCACTGCACTGGCGTACTTCGGCGCGAAGGCACGCACCGTCGCCTTCGCCTCCGTGATCCCGGACAGCGTGAAGAACCCGCCAGCGTCGGTCGTCGTCGCTTCGTCGTCCGCGAAGCGTTCGATGTCGACGCCGCCACGCGCTTCGCGGCGCTTGCACCCCACTTTGCACCCGGCGACCGGCCGCCCGAGATCGTCGACGACCTGACCGGAGATCGCGTTGCCGACGCGCACGACCAGCACGAGGTCCGCGCGCTGCTCCTCGTTCGCCAGCGTGATGTCCTGCACCGTCGGCTGGAACCTGTCCGACGCAGTGCGCAGCATCCACGCGCCGCCGCGCAGCTTGCCGATCGCGAACGAACCCTTGTCGTCCGTCGTCGTCGAGTTGCCGTCGCCGAACGCGAAGAGTCCCTGCGCCGCGCTGACCTTGACGCTCGGCACCGGCCGGCCGTGCTCGTCCTGCACGACACCCTTCAGCGTCGCACTGCGCACCGCCACGATGTCCCCGAGGTCCTGGTCGCCCTTCCTGCCGTCGACCGCAGGCTGTCTCGCAGCGAACGTGAGCGCGTCGTCGATCAGATCGAAGTAGCCCTGGTGGTCCTTCGGCAGCGGCGCCTCGAACCGGCCGTCCGCGCGGGTCACGACCGACGGCCGGCGCGAGGGCGAACCGGCGGCAGGAGGCATCGGCGGCAGCACCTCGACGGCGGCATCGGCGTCCATGCGCCACGAAGTGAGCGCGATCTCGACGCCGGCGCGCGGCGCGCCATTCGAATCGACGATGCGGCCTCGGACCGTCGCCGCCGCCGGACCCCGCCGCTCTTCGGTCGCAACCGCCGTGCGATCCGCGTGCTGGCTCTCGGCATTCGCGCCCGGGTCCTTCGTGGTCCCCTTCTCGGGCGCCGCCGCGGGCGAGAGCACGGCGACATCGGCCTTCGGAGCGACCGGCGTCACCGGTGCCGGATCCCCGCCGTCGCGCAGTCCGAACCAGACGGCGACACCGGCGAGCAGCAACAGGACGAACACGACGAGGGCGTTGGGCTTCATGGGGAGAGTGGCGCGCCACGACGTACCCGCTTGCCCGGGAACTCCTGACCGCATCGCCAAAGCGGCGGTCGTGCACGGCCGGCGGCGGGGCCGTACGCTCGCGACCATCATGCCCAGCCCTTCGCACCACGCGAACCGCCGCCGCGCCTTCCTCGCCTCGATCGACTCCCCGGTGCTGCTGATGGCCGGCGGGTGGACCTCGCGCAACTACCCGGCAAACTGGTTCCCGTTCCGGGCCGACAGCACGTTCCTGTTCTTCTTTCCGAACCCGGAGCCGAACGCGGCCGCGCTGTTCGACCCGAAGGACGAGTCGGTCACGTTGTTCCTCGACGAGCGCACGCCGGCGGACGCGCTGTGGCACGGGCCGGTGCCGGGCTTCGCCGAGCTGAGGAAGGCGCTGCGCGTGGACGCAGTCGAGAAGCGGGCCGACCTGCAGAAACTCGTCGCCAAGAAGTGCGGCAAGCGGGCGGTGCGCTCCGTGGCGATCGCCGACCCGCGCGCGACCGCCGAGGCGGCCGCGATCACCGGCGAACGGCTCGACTTCCACAGCACCGCGAGCGTCGGCGACCCCGACGTCCTGCTCGTGATCGCGCGGCTGCGGAACCGCAAGGATCCCGACGAGCTCGCCGAGATGAGGATCGCGGCGGGCGTCACGCGCGAGGCGCACACGCTGGCGATGGCACGCACGCGTGCCGGCATCCACGAGCAGGAACTGGTGGGCCACGTCGAGGGCACCTTCGCGCGCCACGGCTGTGTGCCGGCCTACAACACGATCCTCTCCGTGCGAGGCGAGGTGCTGCACAACCACTCGCACGACAATCTCCTCTTCGACACCGACATCGTGCTGCTCGACGCCGGCGCCGAACGCGCGAGCGGCTACTGCGCCGACGTGACGCGTGCATGGCCGGTGAACGGCCACTTCTCGCCCGAGGCGCGCGACGTGTACGACGTCGTGCTCGCTGCCGAAGAGGCCGCGATCGCTGCGGTGAAGCCCGGCGCCCGCTACCGCGACGTGCACACGTTGGCCGCGCGCGTGCTGGCGGACGGCCTCGTGCAGATGAAGCTGATGAAGGGCGATCCCGACGAACTCGTCGCCAGCGGCGCGCACGCCGCGTTCTTCCCGCACGGCGTCGGCCACCTGCTCGGTCTCGACGTGCACGACATGGAGGCGTTCGGCGACCTCGTCGCGTACGGCAAGGGCAGGAAGCGCAGCGAGCAGTTCGGCACGGCCTACCTGCGGCTCGACATCGACCTCGAGCCCGGCATGTGCTGCACGATCGAGCCCGGCATCTACTTCGTGCCGGCGATCCTGCGCGACGCGAAGTTCCGCAAGCTGTGGAAGGGCCAGGTCGACTTCGCACGGGCCGAGCAGTTCCTGACGATGAACTCGCAGCGCGGCTTCGGCGGCATCCGGATCGAAGACGACCTGGTCTGCACACCGGGCGGCCGCGAAGTGCTCACCGCGGCGGTGCCGAAGGAGCGCGTCGCCGTCGAAGCGTTGGTCGGCAGCGGCGTCGCCTGACGACGCCCGCCGGGCGGGCAAGGCGCCCGCATCCCACGGAATCCTGGCAGCGCGTGCGCCGATCCGTCGCATCGGGATGGCCATGAACATCCCGCGTCGGCTGCAGCTTCCCCTCCTGGCGTCGATCGCATCGGCGACCCTGCCAGCGCAACAACTGCTCTGGGACAACCCGACCGCCTACCAGGCCCAGGTCGCCAGCGTGCATTGGACGACCCCGGCCAACGACGTGGAGGCTGCCGACGACTTCGACGTGACGGGCCTCGTCACACGCATCGACGTCGACGCGGACGGATGCCTGCAGTGCCTGCCGCCGACGGTCTCCGGCGTACGCGTCCGCTTCCATCAGTGGAACGCCGGCGCGATCGGTCCCGAGGTCTGGTCGGCGTTCGTGCCCGCCGGGCCGAACCTCGCGTACGACGCCGAGGTGCCTCGCGCCATCTCGGTCACACTGCCCGTGCCGTTCCAGGCGACCGGGCGCCACTTCGTGTCCGTGCAGCTCCACTTCGCCGACGCGGGGTACTGGAACATCTGGGCGAGCAACGTCGACGCACCGAGCCTCTCGCCGGCCATCGTGCGCACGAACGGCGGCGCATGGTCGCCGCCGACGATCGTTCCGTCGCAGACGCTCTACGCCGATCTGTCGTTCCGCCTGTTCGGGCAGCCCGCAACAGGCCCCGCACAACCGGTCGCTTGCACGACGTGGTCGCGGCTGCCCGCACCGCGACCGGACGGATTCCTCGGCGCAACGCTGCGCGACCTCGAAGTTCTTGCGGTCGACGACGCCTGGGCCGTCGGCTACGCGGAACGCGGCCAGTACCAGAACACGTACGAGCAGCAGAGCCTCGTGATGCACTGGGACGGCGAACGCTGGTCGCGCGTCGCGTCCCCGAGTCCGACCGCCGGCGCCTTGCTCGCGCGCTGCCAGCTGACCACCGTCGCCGCCGTCGGTCCGAACGACGTGTGGGCCGGCGGCACACGCGAGGCGATCGTGGCCGGCGGATTCGGCACGGCCCAGCACGCGATGGCGATGCACTGGGACGGACAGTCGTGGACCGTCCCGGCAAACCTGCCGCTGCTCACCTCGGGCATCGCCGCCGGCACGGTGCAGGGCATCGCTGCCATCGCGGCGGACGACGTGTGGTTCGCCGGCACCGCAGGAACGAACGGCTTGCTGTTGCACTGGGACGGCGGGTCCTTCGCGACGCACGGCCTTCCCCTCGTCTCGTCGAGCAACCACCAGTTCCTGTACGCGATCGACGCGACGAGCAGCAACGACGTGTGGGTCGTCGGCGGCGCCGGTGTGCCGGGCAACCTGCCGGGCAGCACCGTGCCTGTCGTGTTCCGCCGGAGCGGCGGGCAGTTCGTACACACGCCGTTCCCGTCTCCGGTCCCCGGGCACTGGATCGACGTGTACTCGGTGCGCGTGTTCGCGACGAACGACGTGATGGTCTTCGGCGTGACGACGCCGCCGGGCGGCTTGCCGGGTGGCACGACCTTCATGGCGCGCTGGAACGGCTCGACGTGGACGATGCTGCCGGGCGTCCCTGCGGGCGCCATCGCCGCCTTCGCGCCGGACGACATCTGGGCGGCCGGTCGCACCGTGTGGCACTGGAACGGCAGCGTCTGGACCGCGGTGCACACCCTGCAGTCGGGCGACGGCACGATCCTCGAGGCGATCGACGGTGCGCCGTGCGCGATGTTCGGAGTGGGCGGCGAGACACTGCTCGGTCGGCCCGCGCCGTTCGCGGCCCGGATCGACAGTCCGCTGTTCGCTCGCGCCGCCCCCATCCTCGCCGAGCCCGCGTTCGCGCCGGCGTCGATGCGGCACACCACTCTGCCGCGGCTCGGCAGCACGTTCGGCGTCGCGATCGACGATCCGATCGGTGCGTGCGGCGCCCCGTCGGCCTGGACGCTGTGGCTCGCCACCGTCGCGCCGGCTCCGGGCTGGCCGCAACCGGCCATCGTGCCGTTCGGCGGCGCCGGCGGCGGCACCGGCGCGCTGTTCCTCGATCCCACGGCCCCGGGCATCGTGTCCGGTGTCGAGGCGTGGTCCGCGGGACAACCCGCACAGCACACGCTGGCGGTGTCCGCGTCCCCTGCACTGCTCGGCGTGCGCGCGTGGGCCCAGGGCCTCGTGCTCGGCGTCGGCGGAGCCGCGGTGTTCACGAACGGCATCGACCTGCAGTTCGGGCTGTGACTGCGTTCGCCGGCTGTCGATCGGATACCGTCGCAAACGCATGCTCCTCGCGTTCGCACGTGCACTCGGGCAGCTCCTCGACGGCCGCATCCTCGCACTGATCGGCGGATGCGTGCTCCTGAGCCTCGCGACGTTCGTCGGGGCGTGGTTCGCGATGCACTGGGTCCTCTCGACGCTGCTCGCAGGCTGGGAGACGACCGGCACGATCGTCGACTGGCTCGGCGGTCTCGCGACGATCGTCGCGGCGTGGTTCCTGTTCCCGCTCGTGACGAGCGCGTTCGTCGGCCTCTTCCTCGAGAGTGCAGCGCGCGCCGTCGAAGCGCGCCACTACCCCGGGCTCGGCCCGGCGCCCGGTCTCCCGCTCCTCACCGGCATCGGTGCGTCGGTGCGCTTCCTCGCCGTCGTGCTCGGTGCCAATGCGCTGCTGCTGGTGCTCGCCGTGTTCTTCCCGATCGCCTACCCGGTCGCGTACCTGCTGGTGAACGGCTTCCTCGTCGGCCGTGAGTACTTCGAACTCGTGGCTCTGCGCCGTCTCCGTCCCGATGCCGTGCGCGCGCTGCGACTCGAACACCAGGGCGAAGTGATCGCCGCCGGCGTCGTGTTCGCCATCGCCTTCGCCGTCCCGTTCCTCAACCTCGTGATGCCGATCGTCGCGACCGCGACGATGGTGCACCTGTTCGAGACGTGGCGTCGTCCGCGAGGCGATCAGGCCGTCGGCGGGTAGAGCACGACCGGCACGTGACTGTGGCGGAGAACCTGCTCGGCGACCGAGCCGAGCAGCAGGCGCCGCAGACCGCTGCGACCGTGCGTCGCCATCGCGATGTAGTCCGCCTTCTCGCGCTGCGCGAACTCGACGATCGCGCGCGGCACGTCCATCGCGTCGAGGACCACGGCGCTCTTGCACGACGCGTCGCCGAACTCCTTCTTCGCGGCGGACAACGCGTTCTCCCAGTCCTGCTTCACCTGGCGACGATCGGGATAGACCGCCATGAGGCCGCCGCCGCTCGGCTCGAACGGGACTTCTTCGACGACCGCGAGCAGGGTGACGGACAGCCCAAGCTTCTGCGCGAGCAGGCGCACCGGCGCGAACGCACGCTTGCTCTCGTCGGACAGATCCGTGGTCAACACGATGCCTGGCATGTGGCGCCTCCGTTGTGGGTCGGATCAGGATGGTACCCGAAGGCCGATCCGGCCATGCGCACACCGGCCCATCAGGCCGGTCGCAGCCACGCGAAATCCGTGTTGCCGCCGCTCAGGATCATGCCGACGCGCTTGCCGCGCAGTTGCCCGGCGATGGCCCGCAATGCCGCGAGAACCGTGGCTCCGCTCGGCTCGACGACGAGCTTCGTGCGCTCGACGAAGAACCGGCACGCGTCGACGATCGCCCCCTCCTCCACGGTGACCACCCGGACGCGATGCTGCCGCAGCAGATCGAAGTTCGGCGCACCGAGCCCGGTCATCAGCCCGTCGGCCCAGGTCTTCGGGTTCTCGACGCGCGGTTGCCGCACGCCGCTCGCCATCGATCGCGCCGCGTCGTCGACCGCCTTCGGCTCGGCCGCGAAGATCGCCGCCCGCGGCAGCAGAGAGCCCACGACCACCGCCGTACCGGCACAGAGACCGCCGCCACCGACCGGCGCGATCACCGCGTCGAGTTCGGGCACCTGCTCGATCAGCTCGAGCGCGGCCGTGCCCTGCCCCGCGATCACGAACGGGTTCTCGAACGGATGCACGAGCGTCGCACCGGTCTCCGCCTGCACGGCAGCACACACCGCCTCGCGTTCACTCTGCTTGCAGAAGCGGATCTCTGCACCGTAGCCGCGCACAGCGGCGACCTTCACGGCCGGCGCGCTGTCCGGCATCACGACGAAGCACGGGATGCGGCGAATGGACGCTGCGTACGCGAGCGCAGCGGCGTGGTTGCCGCTGCTGTGCGTGACGACACCGCGCGCCGCCGCCGCGTCGTCGAGCGCCAGCACCGCGTTGCATGCCCCGCGGGCCTTGAAGGCGCCGACCTTCTGCAGGTTCTCGCACTTCGCGAACACCTCCGCGCCGAGTTCGCGGTCCAGCGTCGCCGAGGTCATGACCGGCGTGCGGTGCACGTGGCCGCGGATGCGCGACGCGGCGGATCGGATGTCGGCGATCGTCGTCACGATCGCACAGTAGCGGCGGCGGCCACCATTGCCGCATGGCCGATGCCCGGTTCGTCGCAGGGCCGGCCCCCGCGCCGATGCCCGTGTCCGCCGCCGGGCGAAGTGATCGACGCAGCCGCTACTGCTGCTGGACGCGCAACCGGCCGTTCTTGCGGTCGACGTCGTAGAGCTTGTTGCCGAGCGGCATGCCCGTCAGCTTGAAGTCGATCGGCTCGCCGATCGGGTCGTCCTGCACCTCGCCGTACCGGATCGCGAAGCCGCATGCGATGCGGAACACGTTGTCGAGGATGAACGAGTTCAGGTGCAGATCGATGCCGCGGTAGCGCGAGCCGATCCCGGTCTCCGGGTGGTAGTGCTCGAAGGAGTTCGCGTCGTTCGTGCCCTCCGCGGCGCCGCTGAGCATCGCAACCGTCTTCTTGAGCAGTTCACTCGCGAGCTTCTGCGCGCGCTTGTTGCCGCGCTCGGCCCAGTACGTGAGACCCTCGAGGATGTGCGTGTTGATGACGGGCCAGGTGCGCCCGTTCCACGGGCAACCCTTGCGCGTCCCCTTCCAGCGGCCAGTCGCGTCGAACGTCGAGTCGCTGACCGAGATGCTCGGAACCGGGTACTTCGTCCAGAACTCTTCGCGATCCGACAGCGTGTCGAGCATGCGATCGACCTGCTTCTGGTTCGGGATGTCCGTCGCGAGCGGGTAGAAGCCGACGGCCGCCTTCACGTTCGTCTTGCGGCGGTTGTCGGGATCGAGGTCCATGAAGAGCCCCGCCTTCTCGTCCCACATCTTCTTGCGAAGCGTGTCGAGGATGACTTCGGCCTCCGCCTGGAAGCGGTTGGCCATCGCCTTCTCCTGGATCTCCTCCGCGACCTTGTGGAGCCACTTCACCATCCGGTAGCGGAACACCGACGCGTCGATGCCCTTCAGCCGGAACTGCTCGGTGAACTCGATCGCGCGGTCCGCCTTGTCGTCGATCACCGTGTAGCGGCGCGAGAACTCCTGACCCGCTTCGAAGTGATTGACGATGTCCGTGAGGCCGCTGCCTTCGGGATCGCGGTTGTTGGCGAGCCACTTCACGTAGCGCTGCATCGCCATCAACACGGCCTTCTTCGTCGCCTTGTCGGGGTGGATCGCGTCGAGCGCCTCGAAGCCGCCGCCCCAGTCCGCGTGATAGAAGTCCGCGGCATTGAGGCCGCTCATGTAGACGCGGCCCGGCACCTGCCCGTTGTGATGGATGTTCTCGAAGAACACCTTGAGGCAGCCGCGCGCGAGCGTCGGATCCTGCAGCCAGCGCGCTTCGCGCATGATCGCCGGCGTGCTGAACGCCGACGGCTGGTGGAACGGACCGTTGCCCTCGCACACCGACGCCGAGGAGAACGAGCCGGCGCCGTGCGGCTGGCGCAGCGCGCAGAGGAGTTCGAAGCGGTGGCGCACCACTCGCTCGATCTCCTTGTTGTCGCACGAGAACTTCGGCACCTTCTCCCAGAAGGCGCTCCAGCCGTTCTCGTCCTTCGGGTCGGGCCGGCGCGCGCGGAACAGCACGCCCTTGCCCTTGAAGATCACGTTCGCTTCGAAGCGGTGCGCGGCCTTGGCCCCCGCCTTCAGCGGCACCGGCCGGAACATCCCGCAATAGACGCGCGAGCCGGGCACGATCGGACTCGGCTTCTCCATCGGCCGCTTCGCGCGCGGCGTCGGGAGCTGCACCATCTCGAACCACGGCGTCTCTTCGAAGTCGGGACGGTCGCTGCCGCCCTCGGCGAAGTAGCCCTGCAGACAACGTCCGCCCTTGCTGTCAGGACTGGAGAAGTGGATGTCGGCCGGCACTTCGGGCACGTCGCCGTTCTTCAACATCCGGCGGATGCGGAAGCTGTCGCCCTCGAGCGAAACGGGCTCGCCTTCCGGATCTGCCGTCGTCCACATCACGACCGTGATCTCACGATCTGCCCTGGCACCGTTCGTGATCTCGATCTCCGACACGAAACGATCGTCCTGCGTCACGAAGCGCCGCTCGACGACCTTGAGGCCGCCCGGCTCGTCGTATGTCAGCACGAGGCGACCGTGTTCTCGCGTTGTCGTCCGGCAATGGAGCGCGATCGGCTTGCTCGCCTCGAGGAACGACAAGAAGAACACCGACGGCACAGCGGCATTGCCGATGTGCGCCTCGTCGGCGAAGCCGGGCGCCTCCAGGAAGCGCGGGAAGCGCGGCGCGTAGAGGCAATACCCGCCGCCGGCGAGGGCGAACTTTTTCTTCTGGTTCATCCCGATCTCGCGCGCAGCACCCGCCGCGGGCTTCTGGCCGGAGCCGTCGGCTTTGCGGCCGCCCGTCGAACCTGGCTTCGCGTCACCCGCCGTAACCTGACCCTTCAAAAGCTCTTGTGTCACTTGATTGGCTGCCGGCTCGCGCCAGATCGTGTTCGGTTGGACCGTATTTTGAGAGATGCTTGGCGCCATCTTGAGGACTGCTCCGCCACAGTCAAGGACCTTTGCGCGCGCCACTCCCCGCCAATGGCGCCATGGGCGCCGCCAATCACTGTGGGCCGGCCAGCAACGATGTCGCGCTCGGGCGGTCTGCCAATGGCACGTGGGCAGCCGCGGCATCGATCTCCGCGGCGGTGAGCAGTCCGTCGCCGCGCTGCAACGCCCGCCGAACGAGGGCCCGCTCCCCGAGTGCGTCGGCGACGACGGCGAGCAGGTAGCGGGCACGAAGGTCGCGTTCGTCCTCGCCGATCGACGCCGAGAGAAGGTCGGCCGCGGACCGATGCTCGCCGCGAACGTACGCGACCAACGCTCGCAGGAGCCGCGCATCGCCGTGCCGCGGATCCGCCGCGATCGCCCGATCCGCCGCAGCCGCCAGCGAGGCGACGCCCTCGTTCGTCGTGAGCAGACTCGCCGCGTTCCGCAACAGGATGCCCGCCGGCGCGGTGGACGGTGGCACCATGACGCCGCTGCGCTGCAACAGCGCGTGCAGCGAAGGATCGGCGGGCGAACGCGCGAGTGCGGAGACCGGCAGCCAACCGCGCCACGACGCCATGCGGGCGGAAGCGTCGCTCGGCTCCGCGGCTTCTTCGGGGTGGGCGAGCCAGCGCAACGGCGAACGCGAGTTCGCGATCGCGGCAACCGCGACGCGGTCGTCCTTCCGCCCCCACGCGGCCAGCAACGCGCTGCGCTGCAGGACGACGCGCGCACTGTCGGCCCCCGCCAGCGGACCACCGAAGTCACCCTCGCGCAGCAGCGCCACGGCGTCCTCGACGCGGCCCAAGGCGTGCATCGCGCGGGCACGGGCGAGCTGGGTCTCCGGCAGCATCGCGGCCGCGTCGGGGAACACCGAAGTCTCGCGCGGCAGCGCGAGCAGTCGCCGGGCGACGGCATCGAGCGCGGCGAGTTGCCGCCGCACGTCGCCGAGGTGCGCCGCGGCGATCGCCTCGACACGGCGTGCCGCGACGTCGTCCGGGGTGAGCGCGAGTGCTCGTTGCACCGCGTCCAGCGCGCGCGCCGCCGACCCGGCCGCGAGATGCACGCGGGCAGCCTGCACTTCGGCCGCGGCACGGCGCGCCGGCGAACCGTTCGCGGCGAGCGCACGCGCATCGACCAGCGCATCGGCGGAGCGACCGAGGAGCGCCAGCGCGGTGATGCGATGCAGGCGAGCCTCGAAGGCCGTCGGATCGCGGCGGATCACCTCGTCGAGAAGCCCGAGACCGAGATCGGCGAACGCGTTGGCGAACGCAGTCGGCACGGGCAACACCGCGATCGGCGAGTAGTCTGCTTCGAACGCGATCGGACCGTCCTGCAGCACACCGCCCTCGGCGAGCGCGAGCAGCACGCGCGCCGTCAGCATGTGCACCCACGGCTCCGCCGCCTGCAACACTTCCTTCACCATCGCGACGGGAGCCGCGAGGTCCTCCGCCTTTCGCGCCTGCAGGCACCGCAGCGCCGCGAGCAGCAACCTCGCGGTGCCGTAGCGCGGGCGCAGCGCCGCCGCCTGGAGCAGGTCGTCCGCCGCGCCGCCAAGATCCGCCACGTCGGGGCAGGTCTTGCACCAGCCTCGATGCAGGAGCGCCCAGTACCGTCGCTCCGACCCGAGGTCCGGAGAACGGAGCGCCGTGGAGAACGCGTCGATCGCGGCGGCGTGATCCTGTTCGTCCTGGAACCAGAAGCCGAGCCACCACGCGACGCCCGCGTCGTCGACGGGTGCGCTCGCACGCAGGCGTCGCGCCTCGTCGACGCGGCCGCGCTGCCGATGCCAGACCGCCGCCAGCATGCGATCGGCCGCCGTCGCCCGCGGACATGCGAGCAGGCGCTCGATCGCGGTCGCGGTCGACGCTTCGTCGTCGCCCACGTCGAGCCGCGTCATCGCGAGAGTGCGCAACACCTCGACGTCGTCCGGGTGGCGGCCGACCAGGGCCTCGGCGAGTGCCAGGGCTTCCCCCGCGGCCGGGGATCGCGCCGCCATGTCGTCGCCGAGTTCGTCGCCGAGCCCGAGGCGCGCGTAGAACCGCCGCGACGCGCCGCCGAACACCGTGAGGCGCTCGGGCGCGCTCGCGAGCAGTTCGTCGATCTTCGTCAGATCCTGTTCGCGGCGAAGGCGCAGGTTCTCGCCGGCGCGGCGCCACGATGCGGCGAACACCACGACGAGCGCCGACACCAGCAGAACGACGACGGCCGGCCAAGCCGCGGCCCGCGGGCGGCGGCGCCAGCGGCGCAGCGATCGACGCAGCGAGCCGCTGCGCTTCGCGTGGATCTCCTCGTCCGCCGCGAAGCGCCGCAGGTCGGCGGCCAGTGCATCCGCGGACGCATAGCGATCGCGCGGGTCCTTCTCGAGACACTGCATCGCGATGCGCGCGAGCGGCGCGGGCACCGCCGAACCGATCCGTCGCGGGTCGACCGGGTCGCGGTTCAGGATCGCGTCGATCACCGTCGCCAGCGGCCCCGGCGGCACCGGCGGCCGGCCGCACAGACACTCGTACAACACCGCCCCCAGGGCGAACACGTCGCTCGCCGCGGTGCCGTTCTCGGCACCCACCGCCTGCTCGGGCGCCATGTAGAGAGGCGTGCCGAGGAACTCGCCCGTGCGCGTCAACGTCGCCGCGTCGGCGTCGCGCGCAGTCGCGAGCCCGAAGTCGAGCACGACCAGCCTCCCGTCGTCGCGACACATGAGGTTCGCGGGTTTCACGTCGCGGTGCACCACGCCGTGCCGATGCGCGAACGCGAGTGCGTCGGCAGCGTCGGCGAGCGACGACGCGAGCCGGCTTCGGTCGTCCAAGAACCCGCGCGCACGCACGTGATCGACGTCGCGAGCATCGTTCGCAGCCGCGAGCAGGCGCTGCAGCGATCGCCCTTCGATCCGGTCCATCGCCAGCCACGCACATCCGTCGGTCTCGCCGAATCCGAAGACCGGCACGATCCCAGGGTGTTCGAGCGACGCCGCGGTCTGCGCCTCGCGGCGGAAGCGCGAGTGCGACTGCCCGTCCCGCGCCACGTGGCCGTGCATCACCTTGAGGGCGACGCGACGTCCGGTGGACACCTGCTCCGCATCGAAGACGCAGCCCATCGCGCCGCGGCCGAGCTCGCCGAAGACGCGGAAGTCGCCGTAGCGGCGCGGGAGATCGCGCGGCGGCGCCATGGTCGCCATGCCGTCGATCGCCGCGAGTTCCTCGAGTTCGGCCAGGAAGTGCGTCCGCAGCGATGCGGGCAGTTCCTTCGCGAACTCACCGGGCAGCAGCGCGGGATCGCTCTCCTTGCGGAGGAGCCAGTCGCCGATGGCGCGTTCGAGGTCGTCGTCGTTCACTCGTCGACTCCGTCGCCGCCCATGGCCGTCTTCAGCTTGCGCAGTGCGCGACTCAGGAGCAGTGCGACGGCGTTCCGCGTGCGGCCGAGGCGATCGGCGATCTCCTGCAGCGAGAGACCCTGCATGCGGGCGAGGGTGATGACCTCGCGGTCGTCGGCGGACAGCGTCGCGAGCGCACGATCGAGCCGCGCCTCCGCTTCCACACCGACGACGAGCGTGCGCGGCCCGGGGCCGGCGTCCTCCGGGTGCACGGCTCCGGGCACGATCGTGCTGCCGTCTCCTTGCAGCGGCCGTTCGAGGCGACGATCCCTCTTCTGCGCCGACACCATGCGCTGCAGGTTCGACAACCGGTTCAGCGCGACGGTCGCGAGCCAGCGGAAGAACGAGTCCGGCCCCTGGTACGTGTAGTCCGCGAACTGGCGCGTCGCCTCGAGGTAGGCCTCCTGCACGAGGTCGTCGAGCTCGGTCGAGCGCAGCGCCGAACCGCCCTTCAGCGCGAGCAGGCGCCGCAAACGGGCCTGGCAGCCGGCGAACAGTTGATCCAGCGCCTGCGGATCGCCCGCGGCGGCGTGGTCGACGAGGCGCTTGCTGGGTCGGGAGTCCATGGCAATGGATGCGGCAGCAGCGTTCAGGTGCGGCGCGAGGCGGGAATGTCGGCGATTCCGCGAAATCATGCCAGCGCGGCGCCCGTCGCGCTTTCGGCGCGAGCCCGACAAGCCGGAAGGGGTCCTTACCTGAAGGACGAGTGAACACCCTCGCTCGCATCGCCGCGTCCGCTCGCCGGGCGCCGATCCTGACCGCACTGTTGCTGGCCGCGTGTGGCGGGAACCCGCCCAAGGAGAGTGCAGCGGTCGTGGGTGCGCTGCGCATCGCGCTCGCCCCGCACGAGGGCACGACCGCGGTCGACGAGCAGATCCGCGAAGTTCAGGCCCGCGTGAAGGAGCGCGTCGACGTGCCGCGGCTCGAGCGCCTGGCCACGCTGTACATCGGAAAGGCGCGCGGCAGCGGCGACCCGGGCTACTACCGGCTCGCCGAAGCCAGCGCCGACGCTATGCCGCAGGACGGCGGCGGACAGCATGCAGCCATGCTGGTGCGCGGGCACGTTCGCCACGCTCTGCACGACTTCGCGGCCGCCGAGACGATCGCGCGGCGGCTCGTGGCGGAGCGGGGCATGTTCCTCGATCACGGCCTGCTCGGCGACGTGCTCCTCGACCTGGGTCGCCTCGAAGAAGCGCGCGACGTGTACCAGCGCATGCTGGACCTGAAGCCGTGCCTGCAGAGCTACGCACGCGCGGCGCACGTTCGCTGGCTCGTCGGCGACATCGCGGGCAGCCGCGAACTGCTCCACATGGCCGCGTCCGCGGGAAGCCACCGAGATCCCGAATCGATGGCCTGGGTGCTCGCTCGACGCGCGACGCTCGAACTGCAGGCGAACGACGCGGAGACAGCGCTCACGTACGCCGACGCGGCCCTCGAACGGGTCGTCGACCATCCGCAGGCGCTGCTCGCCCGGGGTCGCGCGCTGCTGGCGCTCGGCGACGCGACGCAGGCGGAGGCGAGTCTCGGCAAGGCGGTCGCGTGCTATCCGCTGCCCGAGTACCTGTGGGCGCACGCCGACGCGCTGCGTGCGGGCGGCCGGGAAGGCGACGCGGCGCGCGTCGAAGCCGATCTGCTGCGCACCGGCGAACGCGAGGACCCGCGCACGTTCGCCGCGTGGCTCGCGACCACCGGCCAGCATCCGGAGACCGCGTTGCGCCTCGCGGAAGCGGAGTTCCGGATCCGTCAGGACGCGCTCACCGCCGACGTGCTCGCCGCGGCGCGAGTCCGAATGGGCGACTACTCCGGCGCCGCGACGGCGATGCAGCAGGCGCTGGCCGTCGGCCCCGCGGATGCCCGGGTCCGTCTGCACGCCGCGATGGTCGACATCGCGCGCGGCGAAAGCGGAGTCGCGGGTTCCCACCTGGCTGCTGCCGACGCCGCGCGCGCGGCGCTCCTGCCCAGCGAGCGTGCGCTGCTGGCGGACCTGCGCCGACGCCTGTGACCGACGTCGGACGTCCGCGCACTTCGCGCTCGGCGTCCGCGGCTCGCCCACACGGGCGAGCACCTTCCCGAACGGGAGCGAAACGAGAACGAGTCATGAAGAACCCGATCCTGAGCCTCGCGGCACTCGTCGCGAGCAGCACGTCCCTGCTGGCGTCGAGCCACATGGACGCACCTCTCATCACGCTCGACGACGCAGCCAACCTGACGGACGTCTATGCGTTCGTCAGCCCGGCGCCGGGCTCGACCAAGTACCTGACGCTCGCCGCGTCGGTCTACCCGTTCGAGGACCCGGGCATCGGTCCGAACAAGTTCAACTTCGACGACCGCGTCGCGTACGCGATCCACGTGTCGACCGGCGCGGACCTCGCGACCGGCAAGAAGTCGTACAGCTACGCGTTCCTCTTCAAGACGAACTACAAGTCGAAGCAGACGATCCTGCAGTCGTACACCGGCGTCGTGCAGAACGTCGACGACGCCGCGCAGAACCTGACGCAGACGTACGACGTGCTCGAGGTCGACTGGCATCCGGGCGGTCGCGGCATCCGCATCATCGGCAGCGGCATCGTGCCGCCGAACAACCAGGGTCGTGCGACGCCGCGCTACAACCAGGCGTCGGGCGACGGTCCGGCCCTCGACGGCGTGGCGCAGGCGAGCCAGCTCGACGCCTACACCGCGCAGACGATCACGACGTTCGCGGACGGCTACCGCACGTGGGCAGGGCAGCGCGACGACGGCTTCTACGCCGACATCGGGGCGACCTTCGACCTGCTCTCGCTGCGCAATCCGGGCAAGGACAGCCAGAAGGGCTTCAACGTGCACACGATGGTGATCCAGGTGCCCGTGAACCTGCTGGGCGGCGACATGCAAGTCGTCGGCGTGCACGCGTCCACCTACCGCGACTCGATCGAACTGCGCACCGACTCGATGGACCCGGTGGGCTTCGGCGGCATCGTGCAGGTCGGTCGCCAGGGCAACCCGCTGTTCAACGAGGCCTTCGTCGCGATCCAGGACAAGGACAAGTACAACCGCCTCACGCCGGAGACCGACGCGCAGCTGTTCGCGCAGTACGCGTTGAACCCCGAACTCGCGGCGCTGCTCAACGCGCTGGTGTTCACGGCGAACCCGATCCCGGGCATCACCAGCAACCGCACCGACCTCGCGGGCATCTTCATCCCCGACGTCATCAAGTGCGATCTGTCGACGCCGCCGGCGCGGCTCGCGGGCGGCGGACCGAACCACCCGACGAATCCCGACGACGCTGGCTTCTCGCGCCTGTCGATCTTCGGCGGTGACACGCTCTCGAGCGCACTCACCGGAGCGCAGGTCCCGGGCGGCTGGCCGAACGGTCGTCGCTTCGGCGACGACGTCTACGACATCGGCGTCAGCGCGGTCATCAGCGACCTTCGTGTCAGTCCGCCGGTGATCCGCATCGCCGGCGACAACGTCGATGCGAACGACGTCGCCTACAACAAGGTGATGCCGTACGCGCCGACGCCGCAGAACGGCCGCGCGCACGCGCACGACTGACCGCGGCTCCCCGAAGGTCGTCCGAGCCACCCGTCGCCGCGCGGCGGGTGGCCTTTCCCCCGCGATTCCGATGCACACGCTCATTCGTTCCGCAGTCGCCCTGGCATGCGCCGCGCCGTTGCTCGCCGCGCCGCACGATCCAGGCCTCAGTTCCGTCCACGTGTCGCGCACGGCCGAGCGTGTGCACGTGCACGCCGCGTTCGCCAACGCGGACTTCCGGGCCGCGTCGTCGATCGATCGCAACGGCGACGGCGCGATCGACACGGCCGAACTCGCGGCTGCCGCAGGGCTCGCCGAACTCGTCGCGAGCCAGTTCGCGTTGCGTGACGGCGAGATCCTCGTGCCAGCGACGCTGGCGGCGGCGCACATCGCCGAGAACGCCGACGTCGAGCTCGAGCTGTCGTTCGCCGCGCCGTCGAGCACGGCGAGCCTCGCCTTCGAAGCCGTCTTCCTGCAGCGACTGTCGCGCGGCCACCGCTGCTACACGTGCTTCGTCGACGCGGCCGGCGAAGTCGTCACCGACGCGCTGCTGACGCCGGCCAGGAACCGCTTCGGCCTGCCGACCATCGCCGCCGCAGCGGCGTCCGGCTTCGCGCAGTCTTGGTCGTTCTTCGTGTTCGGTGTCGAGCACATCCTGATCGGCTTCGACCACCTCGCGTTCCTGCTCGCACTGCTCGCCGCGGGAGTCGCATGGCGCCGCGTGGTCGCGACGATCACGGCGTTCACGGTCGCCCACTCGATCACGCTGCTCGCCGCGGCGCTCGGCGTGCTGCGGCTGCCGCCGCTCTTCGTCGAGGCCACGATCGCCGCGTCGATCGTCGTCGTCGCGCTCGCGAACCTGCTGCAGGGCGGCCGCCAGTCGCACCGATGGCCGCTCGCGTTCGTGTTCGGGCTCGTGCACGGCTTCGGTTTCGCCAGCGTGCTGACGGATCTCCGCGTCGGCGGCAGCGACGCGGTGCTGCCGCTCGTGACGTTCAACCTCGGCGTGGAGGTCGGCCAGCTGGCGTTCGCGCTCGTCGTCGTGCCGCTGCTCGCCCTCGCAGCGCGCCGGCCGTGGGGTCGCAGCGTGCCGGGCTTCGTCTCGATCGCGGTCGGCGCCGCGGGCCTCTTCTGGCTCGGCGAACGCCTGCTCGGCTGACGCCCGGCGACACGCCGGCGTTCAGGCCAGCAGCTTCGTCATCGCCTCGTCGAGTTTCGCGGTGAGCGCGCCCCACTCGAACTGCTGCACGAACGCGTGGTCGAGCGGCGCCTTCGCGATGATGTCGTACTCGTCGTGCAGCCGTTCGATCCCGGCCGCGATCTCCTCGGCGCTGCACGGGTTCACCGCGAGCCCGCGGCCGAAGCGGCGGATGAAGTCCGCGCCGTCGCCGCCGGGCACACACGCGAGCACCGGCCGGCCGATCGCCATGTACTCGTACGACTTCGCGCGAACGGTGCGCAGCCGGTGGCCGGCCGGCGCCCCTTGCTGGAGCAGCACAGCCGCGTGCGCATTCGCGACCTCGGCCATCGCCTGCTTGTTCGCCAGCATGCCGGTCCATTCGAACTGTGCAGCCATGCCGCGGTCGCGAACCGCGGCGAACTCGTTGTCCGTGCGCGACGACACGACGCGCAGGCGAAGCCGGTCGAACAGGTCGCGCCGGCGGCCGCGCAGGATCTCGAGGGCGTTGAGCAGGTAGTGCGTGCCACGTCCCGCGATGTCGGTCGCGTACGGCCGGTAGCGCAGCGGATTGCGCCGCTTCGACGCGGCGCCGGTGACCTCGATCGCGCCGAGATGGAGCAGCACGAACGGCCCGTCGTCGCGCGTGCGCGGCGTGATCGCCGGGATGTTCGCCGCGTCGTAGCCGTAGTTGACGATGCTCATGCGCGGCGTGACGGTCGGTTCGAACGCAGCCAACGCGACGGCGGCATCCGGCGTGTTCGCGAGCACCGACGACGCGTGGCGCAGCACCTTGCGGAACGCCGACTCCTGCCGCACGAAGTGCACGTAGCTGCTGTAGCCGCTGACTTCGTCGAGCGTCCACGGATCGGCCAGGTCGGCCACCCACTTCGTGCCGAGTTCGCGTTGCAACCGCAGACCCGCGAGCGCCACCGCGTACGGCTGCATGCCGATGTAGAGCACGGTCTCTGGCCGCCGCTTCAGGATCGGCCGCGCCGCGTCGACCAGCGCGTCGACCCAGAGGCGCATCGTCTCGCCTTCGAGCCGCCACGGATCGCGGAGGGTCGCGAGGAACTCGCGCTTGCGCGAGTGCGGGTGGCCGCGGCGGCCGGCCGGGAGCCCGACGTGCGTGACCTTCGCCCACGGCATCGACTCGTAGCCCTTCGCCGTCGACGCCGGATCGACCGCAGATGCGTAGAGGCTCGGGTCTGCCGCGAGGATCTCGACGTCCCAGCCGCGTTCGACCAGTCGCCGCCCGAACTGCAGCGAACGCATCCCGCCCGAGCGCGCGAACGGCGGGAAGTAGTAGCAGCACATCAGGACCGACTTCTGCGCCATGGCCCGGCCCTACGAAGTCGGCCGCGGTGAAGGCGCGGATCCCTGCGTCTGCTTCGCCGTTTCACCGAGGGCACGCGCTGCGCACGTTGCGTCGCGGCACACGTTCGTGTTGCGCGCGAGCCGGTCCTGGCGGCGGCGCCATCGGAACGCGAGCCGTCGAAAGAACCCCGCGCGCTTCTCGTCCTGCACGATGATCGTCGGCATGGGCAGCACGAACCGGTGCTTCTGCCCCCACTTCGCCAGGAGCCACGCGGAGGCCTTGTCGTAGCTCGCGTCGAGCTTGCCCGTCGACAGGTGCAGGAGCGGCGCATCGATCGCGACGACGCGCAAGCCGCGCGCGCGCGCCTCGAAGCAGAGGTCGGCACCGTAGCAGTGGAAGCCCGGCACGTCCTCGCAGAAGCGCAGTCCCGACGACTTGCGCACGGCGATCAGGACCTCGTCGACCGTCGCGACGTCGGCGGGCAGCGACGGCCAGTAGCAGTGCCCGTTCGGGTCGACGATGTGGCCGCGAAAACGCCCCGACGCCTCGCAGCCCACGATGCCGGCGACGGCGACGTCCTGCGGCAGTGCAGCGAGCGCTGCAGTGAGCCGCGCATGGAAGCCGCGCGGGAACAGCACGTCCTGGTGCACGCACACGATCCAGTCCGCGGCGAGGCGTTCGATGCCGTGGTTCAGGCCCTGCGCCGCGTTCCAGCCGTGCTTGTTCGGCTCCACCATCAGCCACTCGGGCATCGAGTGCACGTCGGTGCGCAGCGACGCCTGGCAGGCGTCGAACTGCGTGCGGTCGTTGACGAGGCTCAGGAAGGCGAAGGTGGACAACGCGGCGCGTCCTCGGCGCGGAGCCTGTCGAGGACCGACGTGAGCTCCTTCGGCATGGGATCGGTGATCTCCAGCGGTTGCCCGCCGGAAGGATGGCGGAGTCGTACCCGTTGCAAGTGCAGGAACAAGCGCGTCAGACCGTACCGCTCGCGAAACGCCGCGTTGATGCGGCCCTTGCCGTGCGTCGTGTCGCCGAGCACGTGGCGGCCCGAGTGGTTCGCGTGGCGTCGGATCTGGTGGTAGCGACCGGAGTGGATGCGGCACTCGACGAGCGCGCAGCGGTGAAACGCCTGCACCAGCGCGAAGTCGGTGCGCGCCTCGCGCGCGATGTCCTTCTCGTCGTGCAGCGCGCGATCGCACGTCCATGCATCGCCGAGTTCGCGGTTGCTGCCGGGCCATCGCAGGAGCGCCATGTACTGCTTGTCGGCATCGGGCGCCGCGAGCGATGCCTGCAGCGCCGCCGCGGCGGCCGACGAGAACGCGAACAACAGGATCCCGCTCGTCGCGCGATCGAGGCGGTGGAACGGGTAGAGATGGCGTCCGGTCTGGTCGCGCACGATCTGCAGCGCGGCCGGCGCATCGGGGTGGTGCTCGTCGCGATGCACGAGCAGGCCGCTCGGTTTGCTGACCGCGACGAAGTCGTCCTCGATGTGCAGCACGGGCAGCGGCGCGTTGGCAGCGGGTCCGGGCTCGGGGCCCGGCTCGGGCGGCGGCGGCGATTCCAGGTCCGACATCGGGGCGACGATCAGAGCGATCGGGCGCGCCCGCGACAACCGCGCGGTCAGCGTTGGGCAGGCGCCAGCGGCGTCTTCGCCCGGCGGTATCGCTCGAGCCGCTCCGTGAAATCCGCCGACGGCTCGGAGAGCTTCGCGATCGCGCGCTCCTGGGTGGCGATCGCCCCGTCGACGTCACCGTTCTCGAAGCGCGCGAGCGCGAGCGTGTCGAGCTGGTTCGGGCCGTCGCCGTGCGGCGCGTCCGCCATCGCCTCGGCTGCGAGCAGCGCGATCGAACGCGTCGTTGCGAGGTGCGCGGGGTCCGTGAGGAGGTCCCACGCGAAGCCGTTCAGCTCGGTCGCGAACCCGCGCAGTTCGTCGATGACGTGCCGGCCGGCCGCATCGAGCCGCGCCGCGTCGGCGCCGGTCTGCACGAGCAGGTGGTAATGGAGTCTCAGTGCGTGCCATGGCGAGAACGTGGGAGCCGCGGCCTCGACGAGCCGCAGCGCCGCGATGTTCAGTTCGCCCGGGGTCGCGACGGCAGTGCCACCGTCGTCGTGCCGCGGGGTGACCAGCTCCTGCGCCGCCTGCACGAGATCGGCGGGTCGGGCCGCGAGACCCGCGATCGCCGCGTCGATCGTCGTCGCGAACTGCGCCTCCTCTGCGAGATGCGCGACCCGGAGCCGGGCAACGGCCACTGCGACGCTCGCATCCTGCCACGTCGCCCGCGACAACACTTCGTGCGCTTCGGAGGCGATCGCGCCGAGGCAGTCCGACCGCCACGCGGCCGCGGCGAACGTCGCGACCTCCGCGGCGTCGCCGCGCAGCGCCGCGAGCGCCTGCTTCGCGACCGCGTCGCGGTCCGGCCCCCGCGGTGTGGCGCGAGCGCGCAACGACCACGAGAACGCACTCTTCGGGCACGAAGCGCTGGCTTCTTCCGCGATCGAGAGTGCGGTGCGCAGATCCTTCGCCCCGATCGCGTCCCAGAACGGCTCCGCCAGCCGATCGATCGTCGCCGTCGACGGATCGTCGGGTTCCTTCCGGAGCAGACGCTGCACGACGCCGTCCAGGTCGTGCAACCCACAACTCGCGACGCGGCCGCTGCCGTCGACGACGAAGGAGCAGGGCAGGAACCAGCCGGTCCACTGGACGCGCCACTGCTTCGCCACCTGCCCGTGCCGATCGAGTGCGATCGAGTACGACAGCGAAGGGCCCCGCCGCTCGACGAACCGGCGCACCTCCGCTTCGTCGTCCATCACCGCGACGGCCACGACGCGCACGCCGCGGTCCGCGCAACGGCGCTGCAGCGCGTCGAGGCTCGGGATCACGCCCATGCATGGCCCGCACCACGTCGCCCACTGCTCCACGACGACGATCCGTCCGTCCGGTTGCCGCGGGTCGATCGGCTCGCCCTGCAGCCACTCGACGTCGAGCGCGGGCGCGGCGGAGCCCGGTGACAAGGGCCAGTGCACGACGCACGCCGACACCGACACCGCGCCGACGAGGGCGAGCAGACCCGCGATCCACCACGTTCGCCGATGCGCCATGGCCGGCGACTGTACTGGCTTCGCCGCCGGGCCGCGCTACACCGCTCCGCGTGAACGTCTTCGCCTTCCTCGTCGACGCCGCCGCGCGGCACCCTGCGCGCGACGCGTTGCGCCAGGATGCCCGGATCCTCGACTACGCGGAGGCGCTGCGCCGTTCGCGTGGTCTCGCTGCGGCGCTGCAGGCGAGAGGTGTGCGGCCCGGCGACCGCGTCGCGTGCCTCCTGCGCAACGACATCGACCACTACCTCGCGTACTTCGGCGTCGCCGCCGCCGGTGCGATCCTCGTGTCGCTCAACACGCGCCTGTCGCCCGGGGAGCAGGCGACGATCCTCCGCCACAGCGGCAGTGCGATGCTCCTGCACGATGCGACGCACGCGGAGCGCGCGGCCGAACTCGCACCCGCACTCCGCGGCGGCGCGTCGCTCGTCGACGGCGCGATCGCGAACGGCGACGAACCGTCGTTCTCCCCGAGCCTCGCGAACGCGGACGAACCGGCGCAGCTCTACTACACGAGCGGCACGACCGGTGCGCCGAAGGGCGTCGTGCTGACCCATCGCAACGTCTGCACGCATGCACTCGCCGCCGTGCGCGAGCTGTCGCTGTCCGCGGCGGACCGGTGGGCACACATCGCGCCGATGTTCCACCTCGCCGACGCGTGGGCCACGTTCGCGATCACGGCGGTCGGCGGCACGCACGTGTTCCTGCCGCACTTCACCGCTCGCTCCGCGCTGGACCTGCTCGCGGACGAACGCATCACCGTCACCAACCTCGTGCCGACGATGCTGAACTTGATGGTGAAGGAGCCCGGCGCCGCGGATCGCCCCTACACGATGCGCGTGATGCTGAGCGGCGGCGCGCCGATCGCGCCCGACGTCGTGCGGGCCATCCTCGACACGTTCCGCTGCGACTACGTGCAGACGTACGGCATGACGGAGACGAGCCCCTACCTGACGCTCAGCCTGCTCACGCCCGCGCTGCAGAGGCTGCCGCGCGACGAACAGATGCGTTGGAAATGCAAGACCGGGCGCCCGTTCGCGGGAGTCGAACTGCGTGTGGTCGACGAGGCCGGGCGGCCGGTGGCGCGCGACGATCGCGCGATCGGCGAGATCCGCGTGCGCGGCGCCACCGTGACGCCGGGCTACTGGAACGACCCGGAGACCACGGCGATCGCGTTCGACGGCGAAGGATTCCTGCGCACCGGCGACCTCGCGACGATCGACCCGTACGGCTACGTGAACATCGTCGATCGCAGCAAGGACGTCATCAAGACGGGCGGCGAGGCGGTCTACTCGGTCGAGGTCGAGAACGTCCTGTATGCCCACGCAGCGGTGCTCGAGTGCGCGGTGTTCGGCGTGCCGGACCCGGTGTGGGGCGAACGCGTGGTCGCCGCAATCGTGCTGCGCGACGGCGCGGCGGCGACCGCGGACGAACTGATCGCGTTCTGCCGCGACCGCATCGCGCACTACAAGTCGCCGAAGGAAGTGCGCTTCCTGCAGTCCCTGCCGCGCACCGGCTCCGGCAAGATCACCAAGAAGGTCCTGCGCGAAGGGTGATGCCCCGCACCGACACCTCGGTGTTCGTGCGGAGGTTGCTCCTCGGGATCACGACGTTGACGGTGATCGTCCTCGCTCTGCGAAGGTGACGCGACCCCGCATCACTCGCGGCGCAGGACCACGATGCGGTTCGTGTTGGTGCCCGACGTGTTGTTGTCGATGCCCCAGCAGTTCGCGGTCTTCGTGAACTCCTGCGCGTTGATCATCACGAACTCGGGCTCGAAACCGGCGGCCGCCGCAGCGGGCACCACCGCCTCCTCGAGCCGCACCTTGCCGCGCCGCACCTCGCCCACTTCGAAGGCGACGAAGCCGCCGGGGCGCACGATGCGGTGCAGTTCGACGAACACCTCCCCCATCGCCCGCTGCCACGCGTCCACCGTGCGCGCCATCGTGATCGGCACGGCCTTCGGGTCGATCCCGCCGAACCAGCAGCGCAGCCAGTTGTCGTCCGCGTACTGCACGACGTCGAGGAACGGCGGCGACGTGACGACGAGCTGCACGCTCGCGGTCGGCAGCGCGATCGCGTTCGCGGGCCCGGTCGTCAGGACGGCGCGCGCCGCGAGTGCCGCCGACTCGTGCGCCCACAGCGGGTCGACGTCCTTCAGCAGCGCGGCGGACTTCTTCTTCAGGATCGCGCGCACGTCGCGGAACGGCGGCGACTGGTTGCGCTTCGCGTTGATCTTTCGCTGCGCGTCGGGCGAGGTCGCCTGGTTGGGCGGGAGCGTGTAGACGGAGAAGAAGCCCGCCGAATGGCCGGTGAGCCGGTTGATCGCGACCATGCGGATCCACTCGTCGGCCGCGTCGAGGCGCCCTTCGCGCTCGCGCTGCAGCAGCGACGCACGCAGCCCGCAGATCGCGCGCAGTGTGTCCGGATGGAAGAACACCAGCAGCTCGTCGTCGAGCGCCCCGTCGAACGACAGGTCGAGCGCATCGGTGCGAGCGACGATCTTCGAGAGCGGCGGCGGCGCGAACCGCGGGCGAACGAGCATCGTGGACAGCGGATTCACGTCGTTGCCGCACGGCACGCGCCCGCGCAGCAGCGCTTCGAGCGGTGTGGTGCCGCGCCCCATGAACGGGTCGAGCACGAGGTCGCCTGGCGCACTCAGGCGCTCGACGAAGAACGCCGGCAGCGACGGCTTGAAGCACGCGCGGTAGCTGACTTCGTGCAGACTGTGCCCTTCGCGCTGCGCGCTCGTCCAGAACTCGTTCGTGAACACGGGCACGCGTCGGCCGTCGACCGCGAGTTCTCCGCACGCGGTGGCCGTCCCGAACGCGGCGAACGAACGCACGTCGTCCGCGAGGGACGAAGCCTTCGCCTTGCCCTGCCGTGCCAAAGGACCGCTCATCGTCGCATGCGACCCGGCGCCGCGGCCCGAAGCAAGGCTGCACGGAACCAGCGGCCCGGTAGAACGACGCGGATGCGCGCCCTGCTCCCGCTCCTGCTGCCCGTACTCCACGTCGCGTGCGCCGCTCCGACCGCGGCGACGCCGAAGGTCCATGCGTTCCGCCTGCTGCCGGGCCAGGACCTGCGCGCCGGCATCCAGCGCTTCGTCGACGAGCACGGCATCGAAGCCGGCTGGGTCGCGACGTGCGTCGGCAGCCTGACCGACTGGTCGCTGCGCTTCGCGAACGAGAAGGACGGCAGCCGCGGCAGCGGCCACTTCGAGATCGTGTCGCTGTGCGGCACGGTGTCGAAGAACGGCAGCCACCTGCACCTCGCCGTCAGCGATGGCGAGGGCCGAACGATCGGTGGTCACGTGCTCGACGGGTGCCGCGTCTACACCACGGCTGAAGTCGTACTCGGCGAGTCGCCCGCGCACGTGTTCACGCGCGCGGTGGACGGCAGCACTCCGTGGGCGGAACTGCAGGTCGGCTGGCGGCGCTGACGCGCCGGCCTACGAGCCGACGCGCGCGTCGATCGCTCCCGAGAGGATCGCACCGAACGGATTGACCGGCGCGAACACGATGCACTGCGAGTAGATGCGCAGATCCGACCACGTCGGGTCGTTCGGGATCGCGAACGTGTGCGGCATCACGCCACCGACGATCGGTTCGGCGATCAGCACGTCGAGCGTCGCGTGCAGCGAACAGCCGGTGAGGCCGAGACCCGTCAAGTCGATGCCCGGATCGAACTTCGTTAGGCCGTGGATCACGATGCCGACGCCCGATGCGAGCGCCGTCGTGCACTGCAGCGAGTAGTTGCCTCCGAGCAGGGGCGGCGTGACGACCGACAGAACGGGCGCCGGCAGGGCACCGCCGCCGCAGCCGCTGCCGAACGGCGACGTCGACGCAGGTGGCACGAACGCGGCGTTGTCGATCCCGAATGTGTCGAGGTTGTTCTGGAACTCGGCGCGCAGGTAGATCGACTGCAACGACGACAGCACGCTCAGGATCTGCGATTGCGTGGCGAGCGGGCCGTTGCGATTGCCGACGCGCCACGAGCCCACGGTCAACGGCGCGGCGATCGTGATCCAGGCGGAACCCGGCGTGAGGTTGGCGAAGAACGCGATCTTCGTGCCGTTCCCGGTCAGCAGGATGTCGTCGTGCGGGAACGACACCAGCGACGTGAACATCTTCGCGTCCCAGCGCAGCACGCCACCGTAGAGACTGCTCTTGTCGCCGAGCCAGGTCGCGGGCGCCTTCCAGTACTGCACGTGTCCGGTCGGCTGGGAGCCGTCGGGATCGGTGACCTGCAGATAGCCGCCCGGATTGCCGCCCGACGCGAAGTGCTGCACGAGGCCCGGGCCGAGTTCGGTGGGCGGATTGCCCGGATCGGGCCAGAGCAGCGTCACGTTCGTCCAGCCTTCGGCGGAGGAGTCGAACGTCGCGACTTGCGCGATGAGGCCCGCAGGGAGCGCGGCGAAGAGGAACGCGGCAAGGAGTCGGATCATGATCGCCGGGGGGCAGCGGCCGGGTCGTCCCTGCCGTTCGCGAAACCACGCGAACGCGACCCGGCGCCCCGCCGGCGGGCTACGCCACGGCCACCGTCACTTGCCCTTGGCGGGCGCGGAGGCGGGCAGCGCCTTGCCGAGCAGGCGGCCGAGTTCCTTGTCGAGCTTGTCGCCGCGCAGCCCGACCGCGAGCACCTTGCCGTCGGGGCCGACGAGGTACGTCGCCGGAATCGACTGCACGCCGTAGGCCTGCGCGATCTCGTTCTTCCAGCCGTTGCCGTCGTAGTGGTGGCGCCACGACATCTTCTTCTCCTCGATGCACTTGTCGAATGCCGCGCGGTCCTCGTCGAGGCTGACGCCGAGGATCTCGAAGCCCTTGGAGTGGTACTTCTCGTACGCGGCGATGACGTTCGGCAGTTCGTGCATGCACGGGCCGCACCAGGTGGCCCAGAAGTCGATCAGCAGGACCTTGCCCTTGTACTCGGCGAGATCGATCGCCTTGCCGGCGATGTCGTTCTGCCCCATCGCGGTCGGCTCGCTGCCGATGAGCTCGTAGTTCTTCGCGATCCGCTCGAAGTGATCCTTGAGGCCGCGCACGCTCGAGCGCGCTTCGCCGGCGTCGTTCAGCACCTTGACGCCTTCGTCCTTCTTGCCGCTGGCGACGAGCAGTTCGGCGAGCCCGGTGGTCGCCTCGACGAACACGTTGAGATCGTCACCGGCGTTGCTCTGCACGTCTTCGTACGCC
>JAEUHQ010000031.1 GCA_016794565.1 Planctomycetota bacterium
CCGCCAAGTTCCTCGGGCTCCTGCCACGCAACCTCGTCGCCGACGAGGTCCTCCGCTGGCGCCAGGACTGGGGCGAACACAGCATCCACCCGCTCAGCTTCACGGCCGACAGGACCGTCAGACAACCCGCCGCGTGATCAAAGCAACCCGGGCCGACTTCGACCGGCGGGGGCAACTGATCCACTCGAGGCATCAGTTCTGGTCACCAGCGATAGAAGCCTTGACCGCTCTTCTTGCCGAGCCTGCCTTCTGCGACCATGCGCCGCATCAGCCCAGGCGCGTCGAAACCGGGATGATCGAGTTCTTTGCGCAGGTAGTCCGCGATCGCGAGGCGAACATCGAGGCCAACAAGGTCCGTGAGCTTCAACGGCCCCATCGGATGGCCGTATCCGAGCACCATGGCTTTGTCGATGTCCTCGGCGGTCGCGACGCCTGACTCCAACATTCGAATCGCCTCGAGACCGAGGCAAACACCGAGCCTCGAGCTGGCGAAACCCGGGCTGTCCTTCACGAGGATTGGCTCCTTGCCGAGAGCTTTGCCAAACGCGAGGACGGCGTCGATGGTGTGCTGTGACGACGCGTCGGTCCGCACCACTTCGAGCAGCGCCATGAGCGGCACCGGGTTGAAGAAGTGCATGCCGATGCAGCGGGCTTGGCCTGCGACTCCCGCGAACACTCTCGCGAGAGAAAGCGACGACGTGTTGCTCGCGAGCACGCAGGCCGGCGAAGTTGCAGAACCCAGCTCACGGAACAGTTCGTTCTTCAGCTCGAGCTTCTCCGGCACGGCCTCGATCACCAGATGCGCATCACGCGCCGCAGCGCGACGATCGGTCGTGGTGGTGATGCGCGAAAGCACGGCATCGCGCTGGTTCGGCGTCGTCTTGCCCTTGTCGACCCCCTTCTGCAGGAAGTCGCGAACGCGCCCGAGCCCCTTCTGAACCAAGTCGTCGGCGACATCCTGCAGGACGACGCTCGAACCTGCCTGCGCGCACACTTGGGCGATGCCAGCCCCCATTGTCCCGGCGCCGAGCACCGCCACCCTCGGGAAGACGTCCGGAACGCCTGTGTCCTTCATGTTCATGCCTTCTTCTGCTTCTGAAGGAACGCGTCCATGCGCGCCTTCTTGTCGTCGCTGTCGAACAGCACTGCCTGCACGGAGCTCTCGAATCCGACCGCATTTTCCTGGCCCGGCCGCGACAGTGCATTGAGTGAACGTTTCGCACCGCGCACGGCAAGCCGCCCGTTCTGCGCGATCTCGTCGGCGATCGCAAGAGCCTTGGTCACGACGTCGGCATCGGGCACGACGACGTTCGCGAGACCGATGCGCAGCGCCTCCTGCGCGTCGACCATGCGCCCGGTGTAGACGAGTTCGCGTGCACGCCCGAGGCCAACGAGCCGCGGCAGTCGGTACGTGCCACCGGCCGCAGGAATGATGCCCAGCTTGACCTCGGGCTGCCCCATCTTCGCCGACTCGCCGAGGACGCGCAGGTCGCAGGAAATCGCCAGCTCACAGCCCCCGCCGAGTGCAAACCCGTTGATCGCCGCGATGACGGGCGCGGGGAATTCCTCGATCCGATTGAAGATGCCGCTGTTGATCGCCTTCAGCGCGTCGCGCGATGTGCGTTCGCGCAGTTGTGCGATGTCGGCACCTGCAGCAAACGCCTTGTCGCCCGCCCCCGTGACAACGAGCGCGGCAACGGACTCGTCGTGCCAGAGGGTATCGAGCACCCGGTGCAGACCGTCGACCATCTGCTGGTCGATCGCGTTGCGCCGCTCGGGTGCATTCAGGGTGACCAGCACCGCATCGCCGCGGCGCTCGTGCAGAACACGTGGTGCCTCGCTCATGGGGCGCAGGATCTTGCCGGGGCGACGAGGACGAGGGAACGACTTCTCCTCCTGTGAACGCGATCGCTCCAACACCGGCCCACCGCATCGACTTCGGACTGGTGCAACGCGTGGATCAGCCCCTCGCAGCACCCACGCAGTAGTGGCCCGGATGCATCGCGCCTACGGCATCGGGGGCCCGATCCACGCAATGCACCAGTTCTCGGAGAGGTCGGTGTGTGTGGGGGCGCCAGAACCGGTGCGCCAGGACCGGTAGAGGGCGGTCCCGCCGGCCACGAAGATCGTGCTCGGGGTGCTGGTGCCCGTTCCAACCGCTGCGCCGAAGCAGGACAGCGCGACGATCACCGCGCAAGCGGAACACCGATGGCGGTTCGGCGAGCCCCGTTGAATCGAGAGCACGCGAGGGCTCGGCCGAGGCACGGCCTTTCGCGGCCACGAGCAGCGCTCGTCGACGATCTCGAAACCCCACGAGTTCGTGCTCGCGCAACAGGCTCCCGAGAGTCGACGTATGCCACTGGGCCCCACCTTCGAACCGTCGAGGCCCCGGGGACAACGACGATCAGGATCCGACGACGAGGCGTGCGCCCTGCGTCAGGCCGAAGACGACGCCCGCACCGAGCGACAAGTCGACCATCAGACCCTGCAAGTAGAGCGGGACGTTCACGAGGGTCGGATCGAACGGCATCGAGAACGGCATGGCGACGAACGACGGGGCCCCAGCCCAGACGCCGCCGAAGAACGAGATGTAGGCTCCCGTCGTGTCGACGAGGACCTCGCCGGACGCGCCGGCTCCGCTCATGCCGAAGCCCGGCACCGGCACGCCGCACGGAAACCCCGTCGCGCCGAACGCCAGGATGAAGATGCCGAGACTGCTGCCCCCGGCCTGCGTGGCGAGCGGGTTCGTCATCTGCCACTCCATGTCCATGCCGACCGCGGGGCGCCCGTTCACCGCGAGGCTGCCGACGGGGTTGAAACCGCCACAACCGCCCATGGTGGTCACCCCGAGTTGCACGCCGAGCTGGCCATTCAGGTCGACTGCAGCGGCGTAGAGATCGGGCGTCGGGTTGCGCGAATCGGTCCACGCGAGGACCTGGGTGCCACTCGCGGTCGCTGCGTGCGCCAGGCGCAGCTTGTCGCTCGCGACCGTGCACGCGGTTACCGGCGGGAACGCCGGCGCCCCGCTGTTGGTGAGTCCGAAGAGGCGCACACTCTTCTGCAGGAGACCGAGGTCCTCCATCAGAACGCTGACCGCGATGCCGTCGTTCGTCGGACCGGAGTGCAATCGCGCCGCGACCGGCGCGAACTTCACGACCGTGTCGATCGGGAGCAAAGTCACACCGCCGGCGCCCCACTGTGGCGCCCCGGTCGTATCCAGCTTCTGCGCGAGGATGCCCCAGCTCGACTGCGCGAGGTTGCGTTCGTTCCAAGCTACCAGGATCTCCTGCGTCGACGGCACCCACACGGCAGCCGGGTCGAACGTGCTCCCCGCGGAAGTCGTCACGTTGACGCCGTTGTGTGCGAACACCTCCACACCCGCCGAGGTGACGTGCTGGACCCGCGCGAAGAACTGCGAACCCTGGGCGTAGTGCCACGACACGATCGCGCCGCCCGTTCCGTCGGACTGCAACTTCGGATCGTGGGCGATCGGCAGCGAAGCGAGATCGAACACGGCGATGCGCGTGCCGCCGTTCCACAGCGGCTGGCCGAGCGAGTCGAACTTCTGCATGTGGATGTGCTTCGCGGCAGTGAACGCCGACGCCCGCACCCAGCTCAGCACCACGTCGCCCGTCGCCGGAGCGCCCGGCGCGACGCGTGCGAACGCGGGGGTCTGTCCGGCGTCGCCCGGCGTCGCGATGCCATCGCCGGGGAAACGCGGGTTGCCACCCGGATCGAGCCTCTGCATCTGCACCGTGCGCGTGACCGTGTTCGTCCACACGAACACGAAGTCGCCGTCATGCGCCTCGCAGACGTGCGGATTGGCCTCGAAGTCCGCGTTGTTCGACAGCGTGACGCCGTTCGCTCCCCACAAGAACGTTCCGGACGTCGCGAGGCGGTACGCGTAGCAGTCGAGGTCGCCGCCGGCGCGCGTGTCGGTGAACGTCAGCACACAACCGCCCGTGCTGTCGCAGATCAGGTCCCAGTCGATCAGTGATGTAGATTGCGGGTTGGCGCTGACGAGCAGGCCGTTGTGCGGGAACTGCTCGACGCCCGCGGGATCGAGGTACTGCACGTAGACCGCGTAGGCGCCCGATCGATTGTCGAACCAGCCGAGCCAGGTCCCACCTTCGGCCGACGTCGCGATCTTCGAGACCACCTGTTCCCCGGTCGCGTCGCCCACCGCGAGGTTGGTGGCACTCGAAGCGGGCCACTGCGCGAGAACGATCGAACCGGATGAGAGAACGGCCAGGGGGAGGAGCAGGGACACAAATCGGCTCATCCGCGCACGATAGGCTGACGTCGCGACCTGTCGATGCCACGCGGGACTTCGCTCGGTTTCGCCCGGAGGCTGGCATCGCCGACGCACCGCGCCGTACGTTCGACCGGATCCGGGACTGATGCCTCGCGTGGATCACGCGCTGGATGAAGGGGGCAGTGCCCGGCGCCAGCCACGATGGATTGGGTGGCTACCCGCGTGATCCACGCGAGGCATCAGTCCCGGAGGAGGATCGCGCGGACGGCGCGGTACTCCTCCAGCCGCACCATGTCCCTCTCCGTCGGGCTCGGGATCCGCGACAGATCCATGTTCTCGGTGTTGTCGGCGAGCTTCACGGCCCGAGCAACGGGATCGGCCGCGGCGCGATGCGCGGCCGTGATGCGCGTCTCGCCGGGACGCTTCGTCAGAGCGTCCACGGCCGCCACGACGGCCGGCGCGAATCCTGCGGCGGTGAGATCCGCGAGCGACACGTTCGTGTCCTCGACGACGTCGTGCAGGACCGCGACGATGCGTTCGTTCTCGCCGGCAACCCGCAGCATCACGCGCAGTGGGTGCAGGATGTACGGCTCGCCCGCCTTGTCCTTCTGACCAGCGTGCGCCGCCGCCGCGATCTCGATCGCTCGCTCCAGAGTTGCCATGGTCGCTGGATCCTAAGCCGCCGGCGACCTCGCATCCGTCTCGCGCTGCAGCGCGGAACGCGCAATGCGACCGACGACGGCGATGGCGAGCAGGGTCGCGCCGATGGCAAGCCACGTCTGCCAGGCGCCCCCGCCGGCGCGCCAATCGAGTTCGGAGAGCTGGGCACCGACGACCGCGGCACCCACCGCACGCGGCGTCGTGCCGAGCACCGTCGCGAGAAAGAACGCCGGACCGCGCACTCCGAAGGCCGCGAGCAGGATGTTCGTCGCGGCGAACGGTACGAGCGGCGACAGACGCAACAACGCGATCACCCAGACCGTTCGCAGGAAGCTGCGGTGCAACAGTGCCCGCTGCACCACCATGGCGCGCGGCGACCGCGCCAACGCCTGCACGGCGCGACCACCGACGAACGGCTGCCACATCGCGAAGGCGAGCACCGCACCCGACACCACGACCGTCCACGCACCGAACGAACCGAGCCACCCACCGAACAGGAACCCGGCGACCAACGAAGTCGCGTGCGTCGGCAAGAGGCACGCCGCGGCCGCGATCGCGGCGGCGACGCAGAACGCGGCGAACGAGCCGACGTCGCTCCCGAACATGGGCAACCACTGCGACGAGGTCGCAGCGAGCACGACCGTACCGACCAGCGGCACCGTCATCGCGACGAGAAGGAGCGGCCCGGTCGGGCCGAGGGCGACGAAGCCGCGCCCCATGCGTGCAACCAGGCTTCGGGGCGGAGCGGAGGGGTCGTCCATCGTCCAGTCAAAGCTCCGGGGCGAGCGACCGCGTGGCAAGTACGGCCGGGTGGTCGACCACCTGGACCTTCACCGGGCCGCACGTTCGAGCAGCAGCGCCAGCTTCGCCATCGCGCGATGCAGCAGCGCGCGCACGGCCTCCTCGCTCTTGCCCATTTCGGCGCCGATGGCGGCACGCGACAAGCCGACCAGATGAGCAAGCGTGATCACCTCGCGCTGGTCGTCGGGCAGCGCGTCGATCGCGGCTTCGAGGCGCGAGATCTCTTCGGCGCGCAGTGCTCTGCCGCTCGGACTCGAAATGCGCGCGTAGGCAGCGCCGAGCTGGGCGACGGTGGACTCGCTGAGACCGTCGAGTTCGCGATCGGCGGCGCGCTTGTGGCGACCGAGCTCACGTGCGCGATGGGCGATCTTGCGTCGCGCCGTGGTGAACAACCACGACTGGAACGCGCCCTCGTTCGGGTGTTGGAAGCGCCCCTGGTGGGTCAACAGCTCGCGGCAGACCGACTGCACGAGGTCCGCCGTGGACTCGCGCGCTCGCAGCCGCGTTCCCATGTGGGCGCGGACGAACGCGTGCAACGCCGGCAGGTGACGCTCGAGCAAACGATCGACGGCATGGCCGTCGCCGCGGGCGGCGCGCTCGGCGAGCTCGAGGGGGTCTTCTGGTGCGGACAAGCGCGAGGCAGACTACCACCGTCGCCGTGCCCGTGGGCGTGGCACCAGTGGCCATGCCCGACTCCGACGCGAGAGACGACGACCCACCGCTCGAGCGCAGCGTGGAGGATCTGCTGTTCCGAGCTCTCGAACGGCTCGAAGCCGAGGGACACGCAGGTCTCGAGCGGTTCTTCGCCGAGCACCGTGACCACGAAGAATCGCTGCGCGCGCACCTCGAGCACCTGCACCGCCTGGGCTTGACCGTCGGCGCCGCCGAATCGCCTTCGCAGCCCGAGCGTCTCGGCGACTTCCGCATCGTGGCACCACTCGGCCAAGGCAGCATGGGTGTGGTGTACAGAGCGGTGCAGGAGTCGCTCGGCCGCGAAGTCGCGTTGAAGCTCGTGCGTCCCGAGCAACTGTTCTTTCCGGGCGCACGCGAGCGTTTCCGCCGCGAAGTCGAGATCGTCGCACGACTGCAGCACCCGGGCATCGTCCCGGTCTACGCGGTAGGCGACGCATCCGGCGTGCCCTACATGGCCATGGAGCTGGTACGCGGTGCTTCGCTCGCCGATGTCATCACGCGGCTCGCCGATCGCGAACCGAAGACGCTCGACGGCGGCGACCTGGACCGCGCGATCGCCGCGTGCTGCGGCGACGACGAGCCGCGCGAGCCGGCGGAACCGTTCCGCGGCGACTGGACCACGGTGATCCTGCGCATCGTGCGCGAGGTGGCCGAAGCGCTCGAGCACGCACACCGACGCGGCGTGCTGCACCGCGACGTGAAGCCATCGAACGTGATGCTGACGCGCGAGGGCCGCGTCCTTCTCGTCGATTTCGGACTGGCGGGCGACGCCGGCGCCGCACGACTCACCCGCACGGGTTCGGCGCTGGGCTCGCTGGCCTACATGCCCCCGGAATCACTGTCCGGCGTCGCGGTCTCGAACGACGTGCGTGGCGACGTGTATTCGCTCGCGGCGTCCGCCTGGGAGGCGCTCACGCTGCGTCTGCCGTACGCGAGCAGCGATCCGGCGCAGCTGCAACGCTTGGCCGCGGCCGGATCGCGACCGACCTTGTCCTCCTTGCTCCCCGGTGTCGCATGGGAGGTCGAGACGGTGATCGCGGCCGGCCTCGAGCCCGACCGCACGCGGCGCTACGCGAGCGCGTCGCTCTTCTCCCGCGACCTCGACAACGTGCTCGCGCGCCGACCGATCGCGGCGCGCGAAGCCGGGCCGTGGCTGCGACTGCGGCGCTGGGGTCAACGGCATCCCGCGCGGGCGACGGCCGCCGCGGCCCTGTTCGCGTTGCTGCTCATCGGCCCCACCCTGTGGGCCTGGCAGGAGGCCCGGCTGCGCGCCGCAACGGAGACCCAGCGCGACGAGCTCGTTCGCACCAACGCGGCGCTGGACCGGGCCAAAGCCGCGGCTGTCGCCGAATCGCAACGGGCACAGGCGAACCTGGCGAAACTGCAGCGGGCGGTCGACACGATGCTGACGAAGGTCGGCTCCGAGAGCCTGCGCGACGTGCCGCACATGGAGACGGTGCGCAGCGAACTCCTGCACGAAGCGCTTCGCTGCTACGAGGACGTGCTGGCGCAGACCCCGGGCGACGAGAACGTCCGGCTCGAGCTCGCCCGCGTGCGGCTGCGTGCCGCCGACGTGCAGGGCATGCTCGCCGACTACGAGGGTGCCGAGAGCAGTCTCGAACGTGCGATCGCCGATCTCGCACCGTTCGCGGAACGCGACGCCGCGACGGCCATCGAGCACATGCGGGCCCGGAGCCGGCTCCCGACCCTGCACCGCCTGCGCGGCAACCTCACGGCTGCCGCCGAGACGTCGAAGGCCGCACTCGGTGCGTGGCAAGCCGCGGCAGCGCGATCGAACGCCCCCCCCGTGCACAAGGGGCTCGCCGAAGCGCGCCTCGAAGCGAGTCACATCGCCGCCGACCAGGGCGATCTGCGCCTCGCGCTCACGATCCTCGAAGACGGGCTGGCCTCGATCGACGCGTGGAGCCGCACGAGCACCGACACGTCGCCCATCGCGCAGGTGCAGGCCCGGATGCTCGATCGCGCCGCGATCTGGACCTACCAACTGGCGATGCAGCAGCGCGACCGCGCCGCTGCGGTGCAACAACTCGAACGCGTGGTCGACCTGCACGGCCGCGCCGCCGCATTGTGGCCCGTCGTGCGCGCGAGGCTGCCCGATGACGCGACGGTTCGCAGCGACGCCGCCGAGAACGCGATCGACCGCGGCATCGCACTCGCGATGCTGGAGCGGCCGACGGAAGCGAAGGAGGCGATGACGACCGGCGTCGGATTGCTCGCCGAACTCGCGGCCGATTTCCCCGGCGTCCCGCGCCGGCAGGCATTGCTCGCCAACGCGCGGCTCAACTTCGCGAGCCTGCTGGGTCCGACCGGCGACCTGCCGGGCACCCGATTGCAGCTGCAGGAGGCGCGCGCCCTGTATGAACGCCTCTGCCGCGACGCCCCCGACAACGACGAATACGCAGCAGGTCTGTGCCATGCCTTGCAGCTGGAGGCGACGGTCACCTTCGAGATGCAGGGTCGGCCGCAGGACGCGTTGCCGTTCGCGGCCTCGGCGGCGGCCGCGATCGATCGCGCGCTTGCGGTCCGCCCGGAGAATCCGACCTACAGGATGGTCCGGCGCAAGGTCTGTGAGACGGAGGCCGAGTTGCGACTCGCCGTGGGCGACCACGCCGCAGCGGCAGCGGCAGCGCGCGGACTCCTGGATCCGCGATGGTCTCCCGGCCAGCCGGCGCTGTGCGCGATGCTGCTGGCACGGGCCGCACCGCTCGCCGAGGCCGACCGTTCTCTCGGCGAGGCCGACCGCGGGAAGCTGGCTGCCGCCTATCACGACGAGGCGAAGGCGCTGCTCATGGCTGCGGTCGCCAAGGGGCTGAGGCTGGAGTCCCTGCGCCGCGATCCGGCCTACGCCGGGCAATGGGGAAAGCCGGAGTTCGAAGCGCTGTGCAAGGAAGTCGCGGCCGGCGATCGCTGACTCGATCCGACGGCGCCTCGGGGCGCAGGCTTCAGAAGAAGCGTGTGCCCGTGGCTCGACCGGCGAACTCGATGTCGCCGTTCAGAAGATCGAGGGTGACGAGTTGCGTCCACACCTGTGTGCTCGGAGGCAGGCTCGGCATCGGGAGGCGCACGTCGAGCACGCCTTCGGCGCCGAACTGTCCCGGCGTTGCGAGGTGCACGAGGCCGCCGAGATCCAGGTCGAGCGTGCCCACGAAGCCGGGGATCGACAATGGCGCGGGTGCCAGGTCGACCGCGCCGAAGAACAACGCGAACTGCTGCGTCTCACCGCGCAACGACACACCGAACGTCGGCGTCACACCGCCGGGCGTCGCCCCGGAGGTCGCGAATCGGCCGCCGACCGGCCACTGCTCGATGCTCTGGGTGCGATCGGGCAGCGCAAACACCCAGATCAGGTCGTTCGAGTCGGTGAACCAGACCAGGTTCTCGAGAGTGGTCGGGATGCCGCCGCCGGTCATGATCGTGCCGATGCCGCTCTGGCTGGTCCACGTCCCCCGCGGCGCGCTGTACGCCGCGTAGGTGCCCGGTGCACTCGTGTAGAGCAGCGTGTTCTGGCCGAAGAAGAGACTGGGCGACGAGGTCGAGATCGGCGCGTTCCAGGCGTTGCGATGCTCGTCGTAGACGTGGATCTGGTAGCCAGGGAACGTCGACTTGACCGCGGCGAGCATGGCCCCCGAACCGTACGTGTTCCAGCTGTCGATCGGGGCGATCGCCGGACCGGCGACCCAGTTGCCGTGGCGCGCACTGAACACCTGCGCCGACGTGCCGCTGGCCGCGGAACCCTGCATCGTGAAGCCGGCGACCGTCCCGGCGGTCGACTGCGACAGGTTCGAGAACGGCAGTTGCGGCACCGCCGACAAGAACGAGTTCGTCGCCGCCGTGTAGCCGCGCGCGACGGAGACGCCGTCCGCGACGATGCAGCAGTGCGAACCCTGCGAAACGCCGACGGACAAACCGGGCAGTGTGATCGAGGTGTAGCCGCCGCCGACGAGCGCACTCGCGGCGTGGACCGTCGTCGACGAGCCGGCCGAGCTCCGCACGATGTGGAAGTCCTCGTGCACGCTGTCTTCGACGAGGTTGGAGCCCGTCAAGGACTGCCACGTCCCGTTGCCGGCGCCGAACATCTCGAAGCGCGCCGCAGGATCGCTGTCGGCGATGCGGAGCACGTTCTTGAAGGCGACCGACTGCTGGGAGGAACTCAGCAAGTGTACGAGCGACGACAGGACCCACTGTCCCGTGATCGGGCTGTAGCCGGCGAGGACGAACGAAGTCGCACTGCCCGTGTCGACGCGGACCGCCATCGCGTTCGCCGTCGTCGACATCACCTGGCCGGCGCCGCTCGAGGGGTAGATCGGGGACAGGGTCCAGGTCCCGCGCCGCGCGCTGAACGCCGCGTACTGGCGAGGGCCGCTGGTGCCGCGCAGGTCGACGGCCGCGAAGTCGGGGCCACAGACGGGACTGCCGCCGGCGACCGGAACGGTCAATGTGTGCCACTGTCCCGTGTAGGGCGAGTAGGCGTGGTAGTTGAGCCCTTCCTGCTGCACCGCGACGTTCGCGTTCGAAACCAGCGAAGTCGGCGGGATGACGCCGAAGGACAGGCTGGCCCACGTGTTCGTGATCGCGCTGTAGGCGCGCAGCACGCCGTTCGTGAACGGAGCGTTGTCGAGCGCTGCAGCATAGGTCTCCCCGTTGCTGACGAACGTGTAGCTCGGGGAGAAGGCCTGGGTCGCGGTGCGGTTGCTGAACGCGCTCCATCCGCGCAGCGTGCCGGCGCCGGTGGTCGTGACGACCGCCGAGTCGGCCGTCCTGGCGATCTGCGAACCGGCCGGCGACACGAGATCCCAGCGCTGCGCGATCGCCGAGAACACGGCGACGCCGGCGCCGGTGTCGTGCGCGACGTACCAGTTGCCGGCGAGGACCGGCTGCGCGGGGTTCTTCGCGTGCGAGGCCCATTGTGCCGGCAGCGCCGGTACGAGCAGCAGGAGCAACAAGGGGCGGGGAAGGGGCGCGAGGAGGGCGTGGATCACGGTGGATTGCCGGCGAGCGGCGGTCGCACCACCGATTCCCGCCGCGGCGCGCGCGTGACGGAGAAAATCGGGAATCGTCGTCGGCGGGCACGCGGCCGCGGCCGGCCACCGAGCCTGCCACGGACCCGGGGTTCGCGGACTCGCGCATGAGCGAGCAGTTCGTAGCACCCCGTGCTGCCTCCGCGGGCGAACACGTCAGTGCTTCCGCGCCCGTTCGCGAGCGAGCAGCGCGGCCTTGCGGGCTCGGCCCCAGCGATAGCCCTTCGCCTCGCCGTCGGCACCGACGATGCGATGGCATGGAACCGCGACGGCGAGCGGGTTCGCGGCGCAGGCCCGCGCCACCGCCCGCGGACCGCTCCGCGGCCGCAGCGAGGCGGCGATCTCGCCGTACGTCGCGGTCGCGCCGCGCGGGATCGCGCCGATCGCGCGCCATACACGCTGTTGGAAGGACGTGCCGCGAACGTCGAGCGGCAAGGCGAGATCGGTGCGTTCGCCGTCGACGACCGCGACGACCTCGCGCACGACGTCAGCGAGCCCGGCGTCGGCGGGCGCCACGTCCGCGCGCGGAAAGCGGTCACGCAGTTCGCGCGCAACGGCGTCGGCGCTGCCGCCCAGGTGGATGGCGCAGACCCCACGTCCGGTCGACGCGACGAGCACGACACCCAGGGTGCACGGCGCCGTGGCGAAGACGATGCGTTCGCCGACACCGGTGCGATGCCGCCGCGGCGCCATTCCGAGCCGCGCGTTCGCGTAGAAGCGCGTACTCGAACCGTAGCCCGCGGCGAACAGGGCGCGCGTGACGGTCGGTTCGCGGCCGAGCGCGGCGCGCGCGCGCCTTGCACGAACGGCGGCGCCGTAGGCGCGCGGCGACAGGCCTGTCGAGGCACGAAACGTCCGCTGCAGATGGAACGGACTCATGCCTTCCTTCGCGGCGAGGTCCGCGAGACGCGGGAACGCGTCCCCGGCCACGATCGCGGCATCGATGCGGCGGCACGTGCGCGCGACGAGGTCCGTCCGCCGTCGAGCCGGCGCCGGGCCGTCGGGCCGACACCGTTTGCACGCGCGAAACCCTCCGGCGCGTGCAGCCTGCCCGTCGGCGAAGAAGCGCACGTTCTCGCGGCGCGGACGCCGCGCGCCGCACGAGGGTCGGCAATAGACCCCGGTCGTGCGGACCGCGAACACGAACGTTCCGTCGGCGCGTTCGTCGCGCGCCACGACGGCGCGCCAGCACAGGTCGTCGTTCATCGCGCCGACGCTAGCGACGCCGCTCGACCGAGCTTCCCGCTTCTTGCGCTCGAACTGCGACGCAGACCGGGAGGCACTGCGGGAACGGACCATCGCCCGATCCTACGGCACCACGAAGTCCTCGAGCGTCGCGGCAGCCGCGGAACGCGACAGGGCGTAGAGCACGAGCGGACCGACCTCGCGGCGCGCGAGGTGCAGCGGACTGCCTTCGGGCAGCCGCGGACGCGGGTCGTCGCGGCACGGCAGCACGTAGACCGCGACCGGCTCGCCGCCGGATCTCGCGAGCAGCGCCATGCAGCCCCCGACGGGTTCCTTGCCGCAATAGCAGCCGAGCAACCTCACGGAGCCCGCGGCCACACCGAGGCGGGTCGCGAACTTCTCTTCGCACAACTTCGCCAGATCGACGTCGGGCGTGCAGCACGACGCGCCGGCGAACCCTTCGTCGAGCGCGTGCTCGTACGCGGCGACCCACATCGCTCCGAGTTCGCCACCGCCGTGGCCTTCGGTCCCGCGTCGCGGCCGCTGCAGGAAGAGCGCGACGACGGCCAGAGCTGCCGCCAGGACCACGAGCCATGGCCAGACTCGCGGGCGTTCTCGCGGCGCCGTGCCTTCGACCGCGGTCCGCGCGGCAGCCGCGGACACCGTCGCCGGCGGCGGCACGAACGCGGCGCGCAGACGCGCGTCGAGGTCGCGGTCGCGGTCGAGGTCGTCGCGTTCGTCGGTGTTCATGGCGACTCCGGCAGCGGTTCAGGGACGGGAGGCGCGTTCGAATCGAGTGCGGCACGCAGCGCGAGGCGCGCGCGGCGCACGTGGCTCGCGACGGTGTTCGGCGGCAGATCGAGCATCGCACCGATCTCTGCGAAGGTGTGTTCCGCGATCACGTGCAGGAGGAGGCATGCGCGTGCAGCTTCGGGAAGTCCGGCGAGTGCGCGCGAGAGGTCGTCGGACAGGTGATCGGCAGCGCGGAACGGCCAGGGCGCTGCCGCGAACGGCCGCGCGACGGGTTCCGCAACGTCGTCGGTCCACGGCGCCTCGTGCCGGCGCCGACGCCAGTTCGCGCCGATGTTGCGCGCGATCTGCGCGAGCCAGAGGCGAAGACTGGTGCCCGGCACGAAACCGGCACGACGCTGCCACGCGACGCGCGCGGTCTCCTGGACGAGGTCCTGGGCGTGCTCGCGACCGACCCACGCGGCGCCGAGCAGCCACAGCGTCCGCCCATGGTCGGCGAACGCCTTCTCGAACTCGTCGGGCGAGATCGTCGCGGCGGGCATCGCCCGGGCAACGTAGCCGTCAGCGGCTGCAGCAGGAACCGGAGCCGCAGCACGACGGGCCGCAGCAGTCGCAGGCACCGTGGCACACGACGGCGCAGCAGTCCGGGGGGCACTCGCAGCCGGTCGACTTCGCGGGCGCCTGTGGCGTCGAGGCGGTGAAGGCGAATCCGAGAAGGAAGGGAAGGAACGGTTGGAAGAGGCTGTTCATGGTGTCGTCGCCGGGTGGGCGCACCCTGCTCATGTCCGGACCGCCGCGGATTCGTGCAGCATCCGCAAGAGCACGGCGATCGCGCCGACGGCACCGACGGGGCGGCACCACGGATTTCTCGAATAGCATTCGCCCCTTCCGGTGACTCCGTGACCGTGCAGATCGCCAGCCCAACCCCTGCCGCCGCCGTCGGAGCGCCCTCCGGGATCGACCGCCATCGCACGGCCGTCTGGCGCTACCTGCGCATGCTCGGGGCCTCGGGCGGCGAGGCCGACGATCTGTGCCAGGAGGCGATGCTGGTCGGTTGCGCGCGCACGTTCGCCGATGACACGGAAGCACGCGCGTTCCTGCGCGGAGTCGCGAAGAACCAGTGGCTGCGATCGCGCCGCTGGTGGCACCGCCGCCGAGAGCGGGAAGTCGCGACCGCCGTCGACGAACTGTGGAGCGCGACCGCCGAGCACGACGACGGCGCGGAACTGATCGAACGGCTCCGCGACTGCCTGTCTTCGCTGCAGGCACGGACACGGCGGGCGCTCGACCTGCATTACCGCGACGGGCTCGACTGGCGCGCCGTCGCGGCGCAACTCGGCATGAAGGCGAACGGCATGAAGACCCTCGTGCAGCGCGCGCGACAGGCGCTGCGCACGTGCATCGAACGGAGGAACGGATGACCACGGCGACTCTCGCGGCGAAGGAACGGCAGCTCGACTGGCTGCTCGACGAAGTGCTCGGCCCGGCCCACGCCGCCGCGCGGGCGCGTCACCACTGGCTCGTCGCGGCACTGATCGCGCTCGCGGTCGGCACGGCGTTCGGGGTCGCATGGTTGCGCGAGGACCGCGGCGCACGTTCCGCGCAGGAACGTGAAGACGCGCTGCCGTGGATCGAGGTGCACGGTGGTGCGGCGGGCATCCCGGATACGCCTGCCGACGCCCGCGCCGTGCGTTGCTTCGACTTCGACGACGACGCGATCGAACGGCTCGTCGCGCGCTGCCCGGACGTCGAGCACCTCGACTTCGGCCACATGGACCTGAACGACAGGGGCTACGCGGTGTCCTTGAAGGTCACCGACGCCGGCGTCGCGCATCTCGGCAAGCTGCGCAAGCTGCGTTCGCTCGCGCTCGGCCAGTGCCACGAGATGAAGGGCGAAGGACTGCGCGTCCTCGAGGCCGTTCCCCTGCTCGAGTCGCTCGACGTCACCTACTCCGGCATCGAGTCGCCGGCGGTCGAACGCCTGTCACGCCTCGGCAGCCTGCGCGAACTGACCCTCTCGCACTGCATGAACTTCCGCGGGAGTTCGCTCGCGGAGGTCGCGAAGATCGCGGGCCTGCGCACTCTGCGGTTGCAGGCGTGCACGACGATCTCCGCGAAGGACGCGCTGCAGCTGGTGAACGCAAAGGGGCTGCGGCACCTCGATCTGCGCGACTGCCAGGGGCGATTCCGCGGGCAGCGGATGTCCACCGGGCTCGGCGACGACGTCCAGGAAGCGCCGGTCGAAGACGGCATCGGCATCACCGACGACGTCGTCGCGGCGCTGTCGGTGTTGCCGCTCGAGACGCTGCTGCTCGGCGGCTCGGAGTCCCTGACGGATGCGATCGGCGAGTCCTTCGCGAAGATGCCGACGCTGCGCGGCCTCGACGTCTCCAACCTGCCGAAGACGACCGGCGCGCTGCTGCCGGTGCTGCCGACGCGTCTGCAGGCACTCTGGTTGGACGACAACCCGCAGTTCGAGGAACAAGACCTGCTCCGAGTCCCCGCAATGCCCGACCTTCGCACCCTGGGTTTGGCCGGGCTGTCTCTCCAAGCATCGTCGCTCGAGCACCTGCTGGCCGACGCATCCCTGACCCACCTTCGGCTCGGCGCGGTCTCCCCGGCCGGAAAGGGTGATCTCCTGAGGAAGCAGCTCCTCGGGAGGAAGCGGCTCCCTGAACCACTGCCGGCGGTCGCAGCGACCCACATCGCGCGACAGACAGACCTCACTTCGCTCGAGATACGCGACGGATTTCTCCTCGATAGGGCCTTCCTGACCACGATCGCGCCGCTGCCTCGCCTGACCCATCTCGATCTCTCTGCCTCGTCGCGTCTCATGCCTTTGGGGTCGAACGACGCCCTGAAAGGCCTCGCTGCAAACCGCTCACTTTCCTCGCTGAAGGTGATGTGGTGCCGCTTCGACGCCGACACTCTGCGCGCATGGGCCCGAATGCCGCTGCGGCAACTCGATCTCTTCGGGACGAACGTCACCGACGCCGAGGTCGTCGACGCTGCGGCGGCGTGGCCCGGCTGCGTGATCAAGATGCCGCGCGGCCAGCGCTACGTCGTGCCAGCTACGCGGTGAGCACGATCTTGCCGAGCGCCTCGCGCGCCTCGAGCAGTCGATGCGCCTCGCCGACCTGCGCCATCGGCAGCGTGCGATCGAGAACCGGCACGAGCCGTCCCTGGTCGAAGAGCCGCAGGATGTGCCGCAGATCGCCCTTGCTGCCCATCGTCGAACCGAGGATCGACAGACTCTTGAAGAACACCGCGTGCAAAGAGAGCTGCACGTTGCCGCCGGTCGTGGCACCGCACGTCACGAGTCGGCCGCCGCGCGCGAGACACTTCAGCGAACCGTCGAACGTCGCGGCGCCGACGTGTTCGAACACGACGGGGACCCCGGCTTTGCCCGTGATCGTGCGCACCTCCGCGACGAAGTCCTTCGCCTTGTAGTCGACGACGTGGTGCGCCCCGAGCGCCTTCACCTTCGCGCACTTCTCGGCACCGCCCGCGGTCGCGATCACCTGCGCGCCGAGCACGTTCGCGATCTGCACGGCCGCGCTGCCGACACCCGAGAGTCCCGCGTGCACGAGCACTGTCTCACCCGCACGCAGCTCGGCACGGCGAACGAGCATGTTCCACGCGGTCTGGAAGACCAGACAGATCGCGGCGGCTTCGGGCGCGCCCAGCGCGCGCGGCTTCGGCGCGACGTTCGCCGCCGGAACGCAGACGAACTCGGCGCACGTGCCGTCGCAGCTCTCGCCGAGGATGTGGAAGTCGCGGCAGAGCTGGTCGAGCCCGCTCTGGCACGCCTCGCACGCGCCGCACGACACGCCGGGCAGCACGACGACCGGATCACCTTCCCTGCAACCGACCGCGCCCGGCCCGAGCGCGTCGACGACGCCGCAGGCATCGCTGCCCGGGATCAGCGGCAACGGGAACGTGTGGCCGGGCACGCCCCGGCGCACCCAGGTGTCGAGATGGTTCGTGCCGATCGCCTGCACCCGAATGCGCATCTGACCCGGACCGGGTACGGGGATCGGCCGCTCTTCGAGACGCAACCGATCGAACCCGCCGTGCTCCCGCACGACGACGCAGCGCATGGTGGCCATCGGGAGCGATGATGCACGCGCCTCCTGGGCGCCTCAAGCGGACGGAGCGATGGCGCGGCCGCGGGGGCTCACTTCTCGAGCGACGCGTGCAGGAACCACGCGTGCTTCTCGAACAGCGTGACGATGTCCGTGAGAACGCTGTCCGTGTCCTCGTCGCCGTGCTCGACCGCAGCGGCCCTCGCCGCACGCACGCCGTCGAGGTAGGTGCCGATCCGGTCGGCCAGCAGGCGGACGTGCTCCATGTCCTTCGTCACCTTCTGGGGGTAGTCCGGGAGGCGCGAGTTCTTCGCGACATGGCGCGACGTGCCGACAGCGAGCCCGCCGAGGGTCAGGATGCGCTCGGCGAGCGTGTCGTTCTGCGTCGCGAGATCGGTCGCGAACGTGTCGAACAACGGGTGCAGCGCAGCGAACTGCGGACCCTTGATGTTCCAGTGCGCGACCTTGATCTGCGAATGCAGATCGAGGCCGTCGGTGAGCACGCCGCGCAGCGCCTCGCACAGGCGTTCGCGGATCTTGGTCGGGAGATTGCTCGGAGAGTTCTTCATGGCGTGTGTCCTCGTGTTCGGAAGATGGTTCAGACGGGCACGCGGCTCCAGCGGAGAGCCACGGTGGCCGCGTGCACGGTTGCCGCGATGCGAACGGCGTCGTTGACCTGCGCGGTGCTGAGCCCGCCCGCGATCACGACACGTTCGTGCGCCTGCACGCACGTAGCGCACCCGTTCACCGCGCTGACCGCCAGCGCGAACAGCTCGAAGTCGACCTTGTCGGCGGCGGGCTGCGCGAGGCGCTGCATGCGGAGACGCGGGGGCAGTTGTCCGTACTCCGGCTTCTCCACCATGTGGCGGAAGCGGTAGTAGACGTTGTTCATCGCCATGAGCGCCGCGGCGGCCTGCGCGTCGGCGGCCGTAGCAGCGGGCATCTGCTCGCCCGCATCCGCGGCGATCGCGTTCGCGAGCGCGAGGTCCCCTGCGGCGTACGCGACGGCCAGCGCCGTGCCGAATCGTTGCGCCGGCGACAGCGTCGACTGCTGCAGCACGGAGGTCAGGTTCAGGCGGATGTCCTTCGCGCTGTCCGGCATGCCGGCCGCGAGGCGTTGCAGGGCCTCCATCACACGACCTCCAGGGTCTTCTCGCCCTTCTTCCAGTTGCACGGGCACAGCTCGCCGGTCTGCAGCGCGTCGAGCGTGCGCAGGACTTCGTCGACGTTGCGGCCGACGTCCAGGTCGTGCACCGAGGCGAAGCGGATCACGCCCTGCGGGTCGACGATGTACGTCGCACGCAGCGGAATGCCTTCCTGCGGGTGCAGGATGCCGAGCGCCTGGCACAGCTCGCGTTTCTTGTCTGCGAGCATCGGGAACGGCAGGTCCTTCAGGTCCTTGTGGTTCTGCCGCCACGCGAGGTGCACGAACTCGCTGTCGCACGACAGACCCAGCACCTGCGCGTCGCGGTCCGCGAAGTCGCCGTTGCGGCGACCGAATTCGGCGATCTCGGTCGGGCAGACGAACGTGAAGTCGAGCGGCCACGCGAACACGACGAGCCACTTGCCGGCGTACGAGTCGTTGGCGACGTCCTGGAAGTGCTTGCCGGCCTCGAGCGACACGGCGGCCGGGAGGCGGAACGGCGGGAACTTGCTGCCTACGGTCATCATGGAGTTCTCTCTCTCGTTGGATCGGATACTAGTTTGGACTTTGTCTAATTTCACGGGATGCGCCGTCGCTCGAATGCGATCGGCTGGGACTCAGCGGCGGCGACCCTTCCGGCGCCCGCGCACGACCACCATGTAGTCGCGCACGTCGACGCCCTCGAGTTCGTCGACCTTGCCCACGCGCAACGCGGTCCACGGAATGTCCTCGATGGCACCCGTCTCGTCGTCGACGAAGTGGTGGTGCGGCTCGACTTTCGGGTCGTAGACGATGCAGCCTTCCGCGAGCACGAGCTGGCGCAGCAGTCCCTTCTCGGTGAACAGCTGCAACGTGTTGTAGACCGTCGCTCGCGACACCATCGGGAAGTCGGGCGTCACGGCCTTCCACACCTCGTCGGCCGACGGGTGGTCCTCGGTCGCCAGCACGTAGCGTGCGATCGCCACGCGCTGCGCCGACGCTCGGATGTCGTGCTGCTCGAGGCGGGCGATCAGGTCGTTGTCGTTCGGTGCGGCCACGGATTTAGACTACGTCCAAATATCGGCAGGGTCAAGCGGAGCTTGTAGCGCACGGCGGACCGCGGACCCAAACCACCGATCTGACGGGATGGACGGCCACGACGCAAATCGTCGAGCGCGCACGGTCTCCGCTCACTCGGGTGCCCGGCCCGCGTCCGGGTCGGTGCGCCGTTCCTGTCGAAGCCGCCCGAGAACGGTCGAGAACACGCCGCCGAAGCGAGTGCAATCGGGACAGACGCGCACGTGGGCCTCGATCGCGCCGCGCTCGCCGACCGACAACCCGCCGTCGAGGAACTCGGACAACTGCGCCAGCACTTCGGAGCAGCGCATGCCGCCGGGTGGGATCACCGTGTTCATCGGGTCCCTCCGTCCGGCAGGCGGCGGCGGACTTCGGCGACGAGCCGGAGTCGCGCGCGATGCAGACGGCTCTTCATCGCTTCCAACGACACGCCGAGCACCGCCGCGGTCTCGTCGCCGGACAACTGTTCGAGTTCTCGCAACACGATGACCTCACGGTCCGCGTCGTCCAGCGCCGCCAACGCCGCGCGGAGGAGCGACCGCTCCTCGAGGGCCATCGCGAAGCGCTCCGGAGTCGCGTCGGCATCGGCGAACCCGGCCGCCGCACCGAGCGACTCCAACGACTCGGCTTCGGTCGGCGTGTCGACCCTGCGCAGCCGCTGACGCTGCAGCGCGTGGCGAGCGATGGTGAACAACCACGGCCGCACGGACCGGACCGTCGCGGCGTGGGCGCCGCGCCATGCCTGCAGGAACGTGTCCTGCAACACGTCTTCGGCATCGGTGTCGTTGCGACTCAGCATCCGCGCGTAGCGATGGAGGCCGATCCTGTGCCTCGCGACGAACGAGCCGAACGCCCGCTCGTCTCCGCGCACCGATCGCGCGAGGAGTTCTTCGTCCGTCGGTTCGGGGTCGTTCGTCGGCATGCCGTCGTGCGGCGCGTGATCAGGACGCCTTGCCCGCCAGCGGACAGGTCCGCAGTCCGAGAAGAGCATAGAGCGGACAGCTGCCCACGAGCCCGGTGAGCAGGGGCACGAGGCCGAGCCAGCCCCACGGCGTCCTCGGACCGACGAAGACGAGGCTGACGAGGGCGGCGCCCAGCACCAGCCGGACCAGACGATCGATCGGGTGTTCGTTCTGCGGAAGGAAGTTCATCGACGTGCCTCCGTGGCGCGACGACGGCCGCGCTCACACGGCAAGGAGGCGCGGAGCGCTTGCGAGGATTCGCGGAGCCGCGTGGCTGTCGTTCGGAAGTCGCCGGTGGCCCGAGTGCGGAGCGACTCAGGCGAGCCGTGACGCGACGTGCACGACCCGCTGCGCGATCGCGAGCACCGTCGCCTGGCTCTTCGCGTCGACGAGCCCGCCGTCCGGCGTGAACGCCGACGCCGCGCCGCCGAGCGCGAACTGCTCGGTGACGACGAGTAGCCCGAGGTTCATCAGCACCTGCCGCAGGTGGACCAGGGCTCGCATGCCGCCGAGTGCGCCGGGCGAACTCGAGAGCAGTCCGGCGACCTTGCCCTTCCACACGGACACGCCCGGCTCCTTGCCGTACGGCCGCGACAGCCAGTCGATCGTGTTCTTCAGCACCGCCGGCAGCGACGCGTTGTACTCCGGCGTGACGAACAGGACCGCCTCGTGCTGCTTCACGATCTCGCGCAGACGCACCGCGGCCTCGGGCAGGCCGCCCGCCGTCTCCAGATCGCCGTCGTAGAGCGGCATCGCGTGGTCGCGCAGGTCGACGACCGTGGCCTCGATGCCGTTCATCGCCGCGAGCGCGGCGGCGGCGCGCGCGAGCTTCTTCGAGAACGCGTCGGTGCGCGTCGAACCCGGGATGACGAGCAGACGGGCCGTCACGCGTCAGGCCTTCCCGAAGTGCTTGTCGAACATCGCGACGAGCTCGTTGCGCACCTGCTCGGCCGAGCGGCCTTCGATGCGGTGGCGCGGCAGGAAGTCGACGACCTGGCCGTCCTTCACGAGCGCCATCGACGGACTCGACGGCGGGATGTTCGCGAAGCGCGAGCGCGCCTTGGCGGTGGCTTCCTTGTCCTGCCCGGCGAACACCGTCGCGAGGCGCTGGGGCTTCGTGCCGTGTTGGAGCGCCATCCGCACGCCGGGTCGCGCCATGCCGGCGGCACAGCCGCAGACGGAGTTGACGACGAGCAGGCCGGTCTTCGACTTGTCGTCCATCCAGGCATCGACCGCTGCCGGCGTCATCAGCTCGGCGAATCCGATCGAGGTGAGTTCTTCGCGCATCGGGCGCACGAGTTCGGGGTCGTACATGACGGTTCCTTGGTGAGGGCCGCGCAATCTACTCGTCCCGTCCGGCAGCGGCGAGACACAGTTCCTTCACGCGGCGCAGATCGAGCTTGCCGGTGCCGAGCAGCGGCAGCGCGTCGACGAACACGAACTGGTCCGCGCGCGGCACGAACAGTGCGGGCAGGCCCCGCGCACCGAGCTGTCGCAGTACGTCCGGCATGGCGCCCGCGGCGACCGTCGTCAGCACCATCAGGCGCTCACCCTTCTTCTGGTCGGGCACGCCACAGACCGCGAAGGCGCGTTCGTCGCGCCCGCTGCACTCCTGCAGGTGCTCCTCGACGGTGCCGTGCGGCACCATCTCCCCGCCGATCTTGGAGAAGCGCGACAGGCGGTCCGTGAGGAACAGGAACCCCTCCTCGTCGACGCGGCCGACGTCGCCCGTCACGTAGCAGCCGTCGTGCATCGCAGCCTCGGTGAGATCGGGGCGGCCGAGGTAACCGCGCATCACGTTCGCGCCGCGCACGAGCACGAGACCCGCTTCGCCGACCGGCATCGGCGCCTTCGTCTCGGGATCGACGATGCGCACGACGACTCCCGGCAGCGGCCGACCGACCGAACCGCGACGCGAGCCCGCCTGGTAGAAGCCAGCCGCGCGGTAGCCCGGCGTGCTCGTCGCGACGACCGGCGCGCACTCGGTGCAGCCGTAGCCCTGGATGGGCCGGATGCCGAAGCGGTCCGCGAACGCGTCGGCGAGCGTGTCGGTCAGCTTCTCGGCGCCGGTCAGCACGACGCGCAGCGAACCGAGCTGGCCAGGCTCGCAGCGGCGCAGGTAGAGCTGCAGGAACGTCGGCGTCGCGAGCAGGATCGACGCGCGGTGCGTCGCGGTCAGCTCCCCCACCACCGCGGCATCGAGCGGATTGCCGTGGAACACGATGCCCGCACCCTGCTGCACCGCGTACCACAGCGCCATGCTGCCGAACGAGTGGAACAGCGGCAGCACGCCGACGAGCCGGTCGCGGTGGTCGAGCGGGATCAGCTGCGCGACCGCGTCGCAGTTCGCCTGCACGTTCGCGTGCGTCAACTCGACGCCCTTCGGTTCGCCCGTGCTGCCGCTGCTGAAGATCACGGTCGCGACGCCGTCGCGCGTGACCGCCCTTGCGGCGCCGCACGAACGTTCGAGCATGTGCACCGGCAGCAGCAACGCCCGCAACGCCGCGGCAAGCCGTTCGCCGCGCGAGATGCCGGCCATCACCTCTTCGAGCAGCAGCACCGTCACGCCTTCCGGGAGCTGGATCGGCAGCCGTTCGAGGAACGCGCGCGAAGTCAGCACCGTGCGCAGACCCGCCTGGCGCGCACACGACGCGAGCGATGCCGGACCGACGGTGTAGTTCAGCGGAACCGCGGTGCGTCCCGACAGGCTTGCCGCGAACGCGGCGAGCGCGCCGCCGATGGACGGCGGCAGCAGGATGCCGACGGCGTGCTGTCCGGACCACGCTCCGCGCAGGCGACGTGCCAGAATCACTCCCGCCCCGAGCGCGCCGAGGCGCGACAGGCGCCGGCCCGAGGTGTCGGCGAGGCAGGCGCGCCACGGCGCGATGCGCACGCTGCGCACGAACGCGCGGTGCAGCGGCCGCAGCTCGCCGGCGCGCATCTGCCACGCGGCCTCGCCGAGTTCGTCGACGCAGCGACGGACCTCGGCCGGCGGCGTGCCGCTCACGAGCGCCTCGCCGAAGGACACCGTCACCGGGCACGGCACCCGCGACGGCAGCCACTGCACGCGTCCCTGCCGCGCGCTGAGCAGACTGCCGTACACCCGATCGAGGTGCACCGGGACGATCGGGACGGAGCGCCCCTTCACGATGCGCTCCATGCCGCGGCGGAACGGCAGCGTACTGCCCATGCGACTGATCTCGCCCTCCGCGAAGAGGCACACGAGTTCGCCGCGATCGAGCGACTCCCCGGCTTCGCGCAACGCCTTCAGCAGCACCCGCGGTCCACCGCTCGCGGCGATCGGGATCGCGCGGAGCGCCGCGAGGAACGGGCGCAGGTACGGCCGTTCGTACCAGTGCTTCTCGACGACGAAGCGGATCGGCCGGTCGGTCGCGGCGAGCAGGAAGAGTCCGTCGAGAAACGAAACGTGGTTCGGGACGAGCAGCGCGCCGCCGGTCTCGGGCACGTTGCGGGCGCCGACGATGCGAACGCGGTAGAGGGTGTGCGCGAGCAGCAGCACGAACGATCGCAGCAGGGCCTCGGGCAGGAGCCACACCGCCCACGCCGTCGCAGCCGCGGTCGCGATCGCCGCGAAGAGCAGGATCTGCGTCGAACTCGCGCCGAGTTCGGCGAGCCCCGTACACACGAAGGCACCGGCCAGGATGCCGACGCACGAGAGCCCGTTCACGAGTGCGATCACGGCGCCGCGCCGCGTCGCGGGCGCGCGCCACTGCACGAGTGAGTTGATCGGCACGACGACGAAGCCGCTCGCGACACCGAGCACGACCATGAGCACGAGGGTCCCGATGCGGCCCGGTTCGACGAGCCCCATCACCGCCGAGCCGGCGGCGAGACCGAGAGCGCCGAGCGGGATCTGGCCGGTGTCGACCTTCCCGCGCGCGACCCGACCCGCGAACATCGCGCCGGCGCCGGTGCCGATCGCGAACAGGGCGAGGGGCAGACCGGCGACGTCGTCGCCGTACTGCAGGACTTGCTTGCCGTAGACGAGCACGTCCTGGCCGAGCAGGCTCGCGATGGCCCAGAACACGCAGGTGCCGAGCATCGCGAGCCAGAGCACACGGTCGCCGCGGATCGCGCGCCACGCTTCCCGGAGTACGACACCGAACGGTTCGGCTGCGCCGCTCGCCGGGACGGGGGGCAGGAACCAAGCTGCGACGAGGCCCGCGAGCGCGAGCCCGGTGAGCAGCAACCCCGCGAGCCACCGCTCGGCGCCCACCGCCTGCAACAGCGGGCCGGCGCACGCCGTGCCGAGGATGATCGCGAGGAAACTCGCCCCTTCGAGGCGTCCGTTCGCGGAGGCCAGGCGATCGTGCGGCAGCAGTTCCGGGAGGATGCCATACTTCGCCGGCGCGAAGAGCGCGCTCTGCGCGCCCATGCCGACCAGCACCGCGAACGGCAGCCACCCGTCCGGCTGCACGGCCATCGCCATCGTGCCGAGAGCCATCAGCCCGATCTCGGCGATCTTCGTCCACAGCACGAGGCGGCGCTTGCTGACGCGATCGCCGAGCGCCATCGCGGGCAGCGAGACGAGCGCCAGAGGCAGCGTCAGTGCGACCATCCCGATCGTCGCGACCCGCTGCTTGCCCGCTTCGTCGCCGGCCGGAAGGGCGGCCCACGCGAGCAGCACGACGAGCATCTTGAAGGCGTTGTCGTTGAACGCACCGAAGAACTGCGCCACGAGCAGGCCGCCGATGCGCGGTGCGCCGGTGGAGTGCGAAGGCGTCGAGGGCGAAGACGGTGACGAAGTCGTCATGCGGGCAGTATCGCCAGGACCGTCGATTTCCCTGCGCAAGTTGTTCTGCATGCCTCGATAAGCTGCCCTTCATGATCGACCTGCATCGTGTCGCCGGATTCTGGCTGGTGGCGAACCAGGGCGGCTACGCCCGCGCCGCGCGCGCCGCGGACTACCCGATCACCCAGCCGGCGTTGCACCAGCAGGTGAAGAAGCTCGAAGCCGAGGTGGGTGTGCAGCTGCTCGAGCGCGTGGGCAAGGACCAGATGCGGCCGACGCCCGCCGGCGCGCACCTGCTCGCGTTCGTCGAGCCCTTCTTCCGCGACCTGCCCGCAGTCGTGCGCAGCCTGCAGACCGGCGAGTTCGACGGCGCGCTGTCGATCCAGGCCGAGTCGCTGCTGATCCGGCGGCTCCTTCCCGGATGGCTGCTCGCCCTGCGGCGCCGGCTGCCGCGCGTGCGGCTGCATCTGCAAGAACTGCTGCGCGTCGACGTGGCGCCGCTGCGCACCGGGCACGCCGACCTGCTCGTCACGTACCTGCCCGCCCCGCCCGACGACATCGCCACGCGCCACGTCGCCGATCTGCATCCGTGCCTCGTCGTGCCGCGCGAACGCGCCGGAACGGGTCGCCGGCCGCCGCCGTTCGCGAACCTGCGCGACGTGCCGTTCCTCGCCTACCCGGCCGGCAGTCGCCCGCACGACCTGCAGATGCAGGCGCTCGGCCTGCACGGCGTCGTGCCCGCGCAGACGATCGTGCTCGACACGGCCGACGCGATCCTCGGCTTCGTCGAGTCGGGGCTCGGCTGGTCGCTCGTGCCGAGCCTCGAACGCGACGGCCCCGCCGGTCGCCGCCTCGCGGCGTTCCGGTGGGGCCACCCGCGCACGACGTTCCCCGTGGTCGCCGCGTGGCGGAAGAACGCACCGCCGAACCCGATGCTCGACGCGCTGCTCGCCTGCGCGCCGGCGCCGGGCGGCTAGCGGCACCGACCCGCTAGCATGCGGCGCATGGACGAGCCTTCGGGCAGGACTGGCCGGGGGTCGGAGTGACCAACAGGAACGGGCTGGCCGCGGCTGCCGCGATCGTGGTGATCGCGAGCGCGATCGCGTTGGCCTGCCTGCTGCGAGGCGACGACACCGCGCCACCTGCGCAACGCATCGACGCGCCGAACAGCGACACGACGCAACCGGCGTCCGCCGACACGATCGAGCGCGCCGGCAGCACGACGCGCACCGACCGCACCGATGCCGCCACCGCCGAGCCGTCGACGCGGCCGATTCCCGCCGACGCACCGTGGACGACGATCCGTGCGATCGACCGCGCGACGAAGGCTCCGATCGCCGGCGCCGCGGTGCACTGGGTCGACGACACCTCGAACGCCGATCTGGAACGGGCACGGGGGCTGCGGGCCGCGGACGAGACGATCCTGCGAGCGAACACACGAGCGTACGCCGAGCGCTTCGGCTGGAGCACGACGACCGACGGCGACGGCAAGGCGCGCGTCACGCGCAACGGCTGGCTCACCGTCGCCGCCGAGAAGGGCGGCGTGCACGGCGAGGTGTATCTCGAACCCTCCCTGCTCGCCCCGCACGACGGCTTCGTCGTCGAACTCGTGCCCGACCGCCGCATCGTCGTGCAGGTCGTCGACGACCGCGGCGACCCCGCGCCCGACGTGGTCGTCGGCCTCTACGCCGGCCGTGTCGGCAGACGCGCCAACGGACCGGGCCAGTGGGCGGTGAAGGCGCGGACCCGCGCACCCGACGGAATCGCGATCCTCGAACACGTGCAGGACTTCGGGCCGAACGACGAGAACGGCGACGAACCGTCCGGCAACTGGCGCGTGTTCGCGATGCCGCTCGCGCCGGGGGATTACGGCACGGAGGTGTCGCTCGCCGACCCGCCGCGCGAGCCCGTCGTGCTGCGCCTCCCGACCTGCGGCAGCGTCGTGGTGACGACGCACGCGTCGGACATCCCCCCGCACACGCTCGGCTCGGCGTCGCTGAGCGACAACGCAACGAGCATCGCCGTGGGGCCGGGGTCCCTGCGGGCCGACGGCTCGGTCCTGTTCCCCCGCGTGCCGATCGGACGCGAGTACCTCGCGCAATCGGGGACGAAGGCGATCCGCGACAAGGTCCTCGCCGGCCCGACCGCGCGCGACCAGCAGGTCACCGTCCACCTCGATCCGGCGACGGACAAGATCCTGCTCGCGGCCCGCCTGCTCGACACCGACGGCCAGCCCTTGGGCCCGGCGTCGATCGGCATGCTCGTGCAAGGCACCGGCCTCGAGGGCAACGCGTGGCTGCACACCGACACCGACGGTCGTGCGCTCGCGACCTGGGAGAAGCTCGGCGAACACGATCGCATTCAGCGGATCGCGTTCTTCCGGACCGAGCCCATCGCGGGTCACGGCGAAATCGAACCGGTGGACCTGCACCTCGGCTTCAACGACCTCGGCGACGTGCGGCTCACGCGGGACCGGGTCGTGTGCGCCGGTCGCTTCGTCGACGCAGGCGAGCCGGTGGACCGCGACGTCGCGTTCCAGGTCGAACATCTCGCACCGGAGACAGCACCGCAGCAGGGCGCCGAGTGGCTCGAGGCGACGACACTCTCGATCCACCGCGAACGCCGCGGCCGATTCCTGGTCCTCGGAACACCGCCGACTGGCGACCTGCGACTCGCCTTCGAGCCGTCGGAACAACTGCCGCACGATCCGGTGCCGTTCCGCGCCGGAACGACGGACCTCGAGATCGTGATCGAGACCCCGCATTCGCTGGCGGCATCGGTGCTCGTGCCGAAGGACGCGCCGGAATGGCCGGTTGTCGCGGAGCTGATCCCGCAGAACGCCGCCGCATTCGCCGCTCCGAGCGCGAACGACGAACAGGCAAGGATGGAACGCCGCCGGCGGTACACGAACGCCGACGGCCGCAGCGAGCGCCGCAACCTGCACTGGGACACGGTGCGCCGGGGCACCTACACGCTCGAGGTGCGAAGCTGGTTCGAAGACGAAGCGACGGTTCGCATCCCGAACGTCGTCGTCCCGCCCGCCGGCACCGGTGACCGCCGCCTCGAGGACATCGACCTGCGCAGCGCGCTGCGCGTGCTGCTCGTGCGGGTGCTGTTCGCGGACGGCGAGCCCGACCCGAGTGCGTACGGCACCGTGTTCGCGGCGGGCCAGTCGGCCGGGGCGCCATGGCGCGGGTTCCACTTCGAGAAACCGGAGTTCCGGCTCCTCGTGCCGAAGCGACCGCTGAGTCTCCTGTTCGTCGACCACGAGCTGCCGCCCCGGGCGTTCCGCGTCGACGGCGACCGGCTCGACGTGCAGCTCCCGCCGTGGCCGACGGTGCGCATCGTGATCGCCGACATGCCCCCGTTGCCCGCCGATCTCTCGGTGATCGCCCGACTCTCCCCCGTCGACCGGCGCGAGATCGCGGTGCACGATCAATGGGACACGGACGGAACCATCGCGCTCGACGACCTTCCGTCGGCGTTCGTACGCGCGGTCGCCGGCCACGTCGAACTGCCGATCGGCGAAGGCCCCCACGAACTGTCGCTCGGACTACGGCACGCGAGCGGGCGCATCGAGTTCGGGCTGCTCGAGCAGGAAACGAGGATCACGGCGAACGCCACGCCGCCGGTGATTCGCATCTCGGCCGAACGATGGGAGGCGGCGATCCGTTCGATCGAGGAGGCGGCCGCCAACGACGCCGGCAAACGCTGACGCCGCTTTCAAGGACCACGGAAGGCTCGCGCGAGAAGCGAACAGCGGGCAAAGTCGGAGACTCGCGACCGTGAACGTGAAACCCGCACCCATCCGCAAGGTCTGGATCGAAGCCGGCTGCATCTCGTGCAAGCTGTGCCAGGACATCGCGCCGAACGTCTTCCTCGTCGAAGACGACCAGGACTGCATCGTGCGCCCCGACGCCGCGCAGTTCTTCACCGGCAAGCGCGAGGACATCGAGCAGGCGATGCGCGACTGTCCGGTCGAGGTCATCAAGATC